>JAFAYW010000119.1 GCA_019240125.1 Alphaproteobacteria bacterium | reverse complement strand
CAGGTCTTTGCCGACCAATTGCACGTCAAGCGAGTCCGGCGTGTCCTCCGGCAATGAGACGCCGCTGCGCAGCACCTCGGCCAATTCCATGATGCCGACAAACCGGTCGGTGCCGCCAATGACGAACTTGCCATCGTTGAACTCGATATCCTCCGGTGCCGCTTCAAGCACCTGGGCCGCGGCTTGGCGGCCCTTTTCGACGACCTTTTCGGCGGCTTCAAGGATCGCCGCGCCGCTCGCCATAATCGATTTCGAGCCACCGGTGCCGCCGCCGGCGATCAACTCATCGCTGTCGCCTTGCAACAGTCTGATCTTCTCGAATGGGATGCCGAGCGTCTGGTGCAACACCTGGGCAAACGGCGTCCAGTGCCCCTGGCCGTAATCTAGGGTGCCGGTGATGATCGTCACATCGCCGTTCGGCTCAAAGCGGATGCCGCCCATCTCCTGCTGCGGCGGCGCGGTGACTTCGAGATAATCGCCAATGCCGCGGCCGCGCAATTTGCCCTGCGCCCGACTCTCGGTTTTGCGGGCCGCGTATCCGTCCCAATCGGCGCGCTCCAGCGCCTCATTCAATACGGCGGTAAACTCGCCGCTGTCATAGAGCGTGCCGTTCGGTCCCTTATAGGGCGTCGCCGTCTCGGGGATGTGGTTGCGGCGGCGCAATTCGACGCGGTCGATGCCCATCTGCTCGGCGGCGGTCTCGACCAGCCGCTCCATGTAGTAATTGCCCTCGGGCCGTCCAGCGCCGCGATAGGCACCGACCGGCTGGGTGTTGGTGATGACGATCTTGGTCGAGACTTCGAGCAGCGGCGTCTTGTAGACGCTGATCGTGTTCTTGACCGCGTTGGCAGTGGGCGGGATCGGCGTGCCGCGCCCGACCCCATAGGCGCCAAGATTGCCGTAGCCGCTGATCCGCACCGCCAGGAAATGCCCATCGGCATCGAGCGCCAATTCGGCGGTCATCTCGTGGTCGCGGCCATGGCTGTCGGAGACAAAGCTCTCGCCGCGTTCGTCGGTCCATTTTACCGGCCGGCCGAGCGCCCAGGCGGCGTGGAACAATGCGAGATATTCCGGATAGACGGCCGATTTCATGCCGAACGAGCCGCCGACATTGCCGGTCAACACCCGCACCTTGTCGCGATCGACCCCGAGGATGCCGGCGAGCCCGTTGCGCAGTCCGAAGACACCCTGGCAGCCGACGCGAAGGGTCCATTGCCCGCTCTCCGCCTCGTATTCGGCGATCGCCGAGCGCGGCTCCATCGGGCAGACGACGATGCGGTTGTTGGGAATCTCAACCTTCACCGTGTGCGCCGCCGCGGCAAACGCCGCTGCGACCTTTGCCGCGTCGCCGTAATGGAATTCGCCGGCGACATTGTTTGGCACCGCGTCATGCACCAAAGGCGCCCCGGGCTGCGCCGCTTCGCGGCAGCTGGTCACCGCCGGCAATGACTCGATGTCGAGATAGACCGTCTCGGCCGCATCCTTGGCCTGCGCGACACTCTCGGCGACGACGATCGCAATCGGGTCGCCGACATAGCGCACCTTGTCGCTAGTCGGGACCGGACAGGACGGCCTGTGCATCTGGGTGCCCTCGCGCACCGGGATCGCCATGCCGCCCGGCATGTTCTTGATACCGGCCGCGGTCAGGTCCGGCCCGGTGAAGATGCCGAGCACACCCGGCATCTGCGAGGCTTCCTCGGTGTCGATGGCGTTGATGATGCCGTGCCCATGGCGGCTGCGCAGCATCACCGCGTAGGCCTGGTGCGGCCGGTGCAGGTCGTCGGTATAGCGGCCGCGGCCGCGCAGCAGGGTCGGGTCTTCGTTGCGCGGGACTGGCTGGCCGACCGCGAATTTTGTCATCGCAAGCTGGTCGAGGCTTACGTCACCATCCATCTCGATAATCCTTAATCCAGTGCGGCCGGAGAGGGCTCAGCAGGTCGAGGCGGTCAGCTCATAGATCCGCGGCATTATGTTGTTCGGAGCGCGCCGCACCGACACGCGCGTCAAACCCCGCGAGCGGTAATTGCGCCCTTCTTCAAAGCCGCGCAGAACGGCGCGAGACCAGCGCCACGCAACGGCACGAAGGGCTTATCCGATTGCTGGCACAGTCGCTTCACCAGTGACATCGCCGCATGGCTGATGCAATCCACCGGGAACATCACAACGTCGGCACGGCTAACGAGGCCAGGCAGCAACCCGTCGCGCTCTTAAAGGCCGCCATCGTGGTGCAGGAACTCCGCGCCGGACCGCTCCGCAAACGCGCGCAGGTGCCCGACCGATGCCTGCAGTCCACCGACATAAAGCAGCGTAAGGCCGAGCGCCGGCGGGGCAAGGGAGCCTGCATCATCATCACAAGACGCGGCAGCTGCAGACTGGCTTCGATCGCTTCCAGTTCCAGCTGAAGCTCGATTTCGTGGCGTTCGGCGGTGCTGCGGCGCTCGCTCTCTGCAGTGAAGGCGGTGCGCGCCTTCGTCAGCTGATGTTGGAGCCGTTCCGCTCGGGCCTCGATCCGTCCCAGCCTTCGCTGCAGGTCGGCTGCCATCGCCTCCCACCCGGCGTGCGCTGGCGCTGACTCGGCCTCGTGTACCGTGCGCTTGATGAGGCGCACTTCCAGGGCATGCGTCAGCTCGCGGATTGTTGTCTCCCGCGCCACAGCCGCCTCGCGCAATTGCTTCTGCTGCCGCTCGATTTTTTCTTCGAGCACGGCCTTCTCTTGTTCGAGTTGACGTAGGCGGCGAATATCAGCGCGATTGGCGGCGCCGACGAGGTGCGACAGCATGTGCACCTCGGTGAACGCGTCCTTGATGAGGCGGTCATCGGCCGCTGGATGGGTCAACATCGCCCAGTAGGCACCGGGGACTTCGCCGCGCTCAAGCGCCTCCTGCCAAAGCTCGCGTACCGCCTCGAGCGATTTCGCCTTGTCGAACCGGTTGATCGCCGCGCGATGACAGCGATCGAGGACCTTGTGCAGAACCTTGCCGCCCTCGCTCTTGCGACCGGCCGCGCCACCCCGGTGGCGTGCACCTCGTGTTCGTTGGCCGTGGCGGCATCGGCATAGCTGAGCTTGACCAGCGCGCGCCGCAACTCAGCGGTTGTCAGACAGGCGCCTACGATCGAACAGTGCAGGTTGGTGTCGAACTCCCAGAGGCGTCGGCGCATATGCGTCAGCGGTGCGAGAACCGGCATCGCCTTGCGGTTATGCTCCGGCCGCGCCAGCGGTAGCACACTGGCTGATCACGGCGCAGTGCCACCGTTCAGAGTCGTCGGCATGCGCGGCTGTGGCTCGATCACTAAGCGCGCGAATAGCGGCGGGTATGGGACTCTGGCTGCTCCTGGCACTCCGTAAGCTCCACAAAAATATAACGATGTTAACTGGAAGCGTGCTCGCCAACAAGGCGCACTGACAGCCGCCGCGTGCGCACTGCTCAGGATGGCACAAGAGTAACCGTGGCGGCGGGCCGAGAAGGCCGCCACCGGTTCCGCCCGCCCTAGGCAGTCTTAATCCAGACCGCCTTGACGTTCAGGTACTCTTCCATCTGCTGGATGCCGCTTTCACGGCCATAGCCGCTCATCTTGTAGCCGCCGAACGGCACCGCCGGGTCCATCGCCTGGTAGCAGTTGATCCACACCGAGCCGGCGCGCAGCCCCTTGGCCAGCCGATGCGCTTTTGACACGTCGCGCGTCCACACACCGCTGCCGAGACCGAAGGTGGTGGCGTTGCCGCGGGTGATGACCTCCTCGATATCGGTGAACGGGATCGCCGAGATCACAGGGCCGAAGATTTCTTCCTGTGCGATCCGCATCGTGTCCTGCACGTCGGCGAACACGGTGGGCGGGATGAAATAGCCCTTGCCGAACGCACCTTCGGTCAGCGCCTCGCCGCCGGTCAGCGGGCGGGCGCCTTCCTGGCGGCCGGTCGAAAGATAGCCGGTGACGCGCTCATACTGCTGCTCGGAGACGAGCGGCCCGATCTGCGTGTCCGGGTCGAGCCCGTTGCCGACCTTCAGCGACTTGCCGAAATCGGCTACCCGCGTGGTGAACTCGTCATAGACCTTGCGCTCGACAAACAGCCGTGTGCCGGCGCTGCAGATCTGGCCGGAATTGGCGAACACCGCCATGCCGGCGCCCGGCACCGCAGTCTCCAGATCAGCGTCGGCAAAGACAATGTCGGGCGACTTGCCACCGAGTTCGAGCGACACGCGCTTCAGATTGCCGGCCGACGCACGCACGATCGACTGGCCGGTGAAATGCGAGCCGGTGAACGCGACCTTGTCGACACCAGGATGCTCGGCCAGCGCCGCGCCAGCGGTCTCGCCATATCCCGGCACGATGTTGACGACGCCTGGCGGCACACCGGCATCCATCAGGATTTCGCCGAGCCGCAGCGGTGTCAGCGGCGCTTCCTCGGCCGGCTTCAGCACGACAGTGCAGCCGGTCGCCAAGGCCGGGCCGATCTTCCAGATGCAGGCGCCGAGCGGGCCGTTCCACGGGATGATCGCGCCGACGACGCCGATCGGCTCCTTCAGCGTGTAGGAGAAGATGTCGCCCGGCAGCGAGTTGTTGATCGTCTCGCCATGGATTGAGGTCGCCATGCCGGCATACCAGCGCAGCATGCCGATCACGCGCTGCTTCGTGCCCCGCGTCCGGGCGACGGGAGCTCCCATGTCGAGCGTGTCGAGAAGGCTCAGTTCCTCGTAATGTTTCTCCACGAGTTCGGCGATCTTGAGCAGCAGGGCCTGCCGTTCATACGGTTTACACTTGCTCCACGGGCCTTCGAAGGCGGCGCGGGCGGCGTTGACGGCGCGGTCAATATCCTCCTTGTCGCCCTCGGCAACATTGGCGAGCAGGTCGCCAGTGGCGGGGTTACGGCTCTCGAAGCTTTTTCCGGAGGCGGCGCGCACCCATTCGCCATTGATCAGCATGCGCTTGACCTCGGTGCCCGTGGTGAACGGGTGCCGATAAGCCTCGATCGTTTGCTGCATCGCCATCGTTTCGCTCCTCTTGGTGAGTGCCTGCTGGGCCGCCGGCACGCAAATCTTTTAATCTCGATATATTTTTTTGAATATAACGACTGCGCGAAGGCGTGTCGATGCCGCAAAGGCGCAGCCGCGATATGATGCCGGCACAACAGCCGCCAACGCGGTCCGCGCGAGGCCGGGAGGGAGCCGACGGAGATCAGATTTTCGTGCCGCTGCCCCAACACCGACTATCTCGGCTTCGAGGCGTCTCCCGAAGCGATCGTCGCGACAGCGAAAAAGGCCGAGGAACTCGGCTATGACGCGATCTTCGTCAATGACCACATCATCGTCGACTCCTCGCCGCGCGCCGCCAACTGGACTAACTGCTACGACCCGTTCGTCGCGCTCGCCACGATCGCCGCTCACACGAATCGCATCCGGCTGGGCGTGTCGGTTCTGATCGTGCCCTACCGCAATCCGATCGCCACCGCCAAGGGGCTCGCCACGATCGACCGCATGTCCGCCGGGCGGCTTATTGCAGGCGTCGGCGTCGGGTGGAACGAGGCGGAATTTGCGGCCCTGGGCGTACCCTACCGCGAGCGCGGTGTTCGCACCGATGAATATCTGCGCGTCTGGCAGGCGTGCTGGTCGCCCGGGCTTGCTTCCTTCGACGGCAAGTTCGCGACATTCGCCGAGATGCACGTCAACCCGAAGCCGGTGCAGCAGCACCCGCCCTTCTGGGTCGGCGGGCTCAGCGACGCGGCGCTACGCCGCGCCGCCGCCATCGCCGATGTCTGGCAACCAACCCCGACACGCGGGGACGGAGCTAGTCGAACGGGTGGCGGCATTACGCACCGCCTCGAAGAAAATCGGCCGCGCCGCCCCGCCGGAAACCCGCATGAGCTTTCGCGTCGAACTCAGCAACATTCTGGGCAAGACACGGCCCGCCGGCGAAAAACGCCCGGCCGGGCACGGCACACCGGCCGAGGTCGCCGGCGATCTGATGCGCTATCGCGAGACCGCCGGGCTCTCCGCGTTCCAGATCAATTTCCACGGCAATCGCGACCTGTCGCAGCTCCTCGATTCGATGGAGTGCTTCAAGCGCGACGTAGTGCCACTAGTGACCTGACGGCCTAGCCAAGCCACGCGACGACCGGCCTTCGCCTCGGTGTAAAGCTCGGTCGCCTCGTAACCCAGTCGCGCCCTCAGCCGGATCGCCATTCCCTCCGCGGAAATCGTGGTGTCTCGCGTGATCCGTTCGTGTGAGGGAGCCCCGCCGTCATTGCTGATGACGGCGGGGCCGCCGCAAGCATCATAGCGCGGCGGTGATCGCCTTGGTCTCGGTGTAGTTATGGAACACCTCTTCGCCCATCTCGCGGCCCCAGCCAGATTGCTTATAGCCGCCAAACGGCAGTGAGGCGTCGAACACATTGTGGCAGTTGATCCACACCGTGCCCGAGCGGATGCGCTGGGCCAGTTTGTGCGCTGTGCCGCCATTGGTCGTCCACACGCTCGCCGCGAGACCGTAGGAGGTGTCGTTGGCCTCCCTGCCGATGCGATCGAGGTCGTCGTCTTCGAATGGCATCGCGCACACCACCGGGCCGAAGATTTCCTCGGTGATGATCTGCATGTCGGGTTTGGTGTTCTCGAACACGGTGGGCGCGACGAAGTAGCCGAGATTGCCGACGCGCTCGCCGCCGACCGCCACCTTGGCGCCCTGCTCGCGGCCGCTCTTGATGTAGCGGGTGACGCGCGCGAACTGCTCGTCCGACACCAGCGGCCCCATCTCGGTCGCTGGGTCGAGCCCCGGTCCAACCTTGATCTTGGCGGCAATGTCGGCGACCCCGGCGACGATCTTGTCGTACACCTTCTTGTGCGCGAAGAGGCGCGAGCCGGCGCAACAGCATTGCCCGTGGTTGAAGAAGATCGCGTTGGCCGCTCCAGCGATCGCCGCGTCGACATCCGCATCGGGCAGGATGATCGCCGGCGACTTGCCGCCGAGTTCCAGTGACACCTTCTTGAGGTTGCCGGCCGCCGCCTGAACGATCAGTTTGCCCACCTCGGTCGAGCCGGTGAACGCGATCTTGTCGACATCGGGATGCGCCGCCAAGGCTGCCCCGGCGGTCTCTCCAAACCCGGTAAGGATATTGACGACGCCGGCCGGTACCTCGGCTTCCTGGATGATCTCGGCGAGGCGCAATGCCGTCATCGGTGTCTGCTCGGCCGCCTTGAGCACGACGGTGCAGCCCGCCGCCAGTGCCGGCGCAATTTTCCACGCCGCCATCAACAGCGGGAAATTCCACGGGATGATCTGGCCGACGACACCGACCGGCTCCTTCATCGTGTAGGAGAGAAACTGCCCCGGCAACGACCAGGGAATCGTGCGGCCGCCCAGTTTGGTCGCCCAGCCGCCCATATAGCGGAACATGTCGACCACCAGCGGCAGATCGGCAACGCGCGCCACCGCATACGGCTTGCCGTTATCGATCGACTCAAGCTCGGCAAGTTCTTCAAGGTCACGCTCGACCAGATCGGCGACGCGCCACAGGATGCGGCTCTTTTCCGATGGGCTGACCTTGGCCCAGACGCCGCTGTCAAAGGTCCGCCGCGCCGCCGCGACCGCGAGATCGACATCGGCCTTATCGCCTTCCGGCACGTTGGCGATCACCGCACCGGTCGCCGGGTTGACGACTTCGAAGGTCTTGCTGGAAAGGGCGCCGACCATCCTGCCGTCGATCAGCATCTTCGGCGAGCGGCCGAGAAACGTCGATGCATGGCGTAAGCGCGGATCAAGTTCGAGCGTATCCATCGGAATGCCTCCCGGTTTTGCCTGGCGTTCGGGCTTGGAGTGCTTGTCAGGAGATGGAAGCGACGCCAGAGACGCTATATTCAATCACATATAGCGCGGCCTCGCCATATCTCGCGAAGATGCTCGCGTGACGTCAGGTTTGCCCGAGCTTAGCGCGGGAAGCGGGCGGCGCTGTCGCAACACCAAAATCGCGCATCCTCGGTGTGCCGAGCAGCAAGCTTCAGCCGGACACGCACGTCGTTAGGCGAAAAAGAGCATCTACTTAAATACCCTTGCGCGATTTCTCTATATATCGAACGATATATCGCGAGCTAGGGTTTGAGGAGATGACGGGTGCGTTGTGATGAGAGGGCGCGTTCCGCCCGCCGGCTTAATTCCGAAAGCAGAGCCCTCCGGAGCCATCGCCGTCGGTACAGCGGATCGGCGATGGGCTTTTGCGTGACCTCGGTGTTGGCGACGCTGCCGTGCGCGGCGTGGGCCCAGGGGGTGACGAGCTCATTCACGGTCGGCGGCAATGTCACGACCCCCCAGACCTTCAAATTGCCGCAACTGCAAGCGCTGCCGTCCTTGGCCGAGAATGTCAGCTTTATTGCCGGCACGAGCACGACCAACACGACCTTCACCGGCCCGACGCTTTATTCGCTGCTGAACAACACGGTTGGGATAAAGGTTAACACCAGTGTCAAAAACGACCTCCTGAACAATGTCGTAATCGCCACCGGCAGCGACGGCTACCAGGTGGTCTATTCTCTCGGCGAGTTGAGCCCGTCATTCGGCGCCAGCACCGGCAACCCGGACCTGGTCGCTTACGCCAATGCGCCCGGGCAGCTTCTGACGACGGATGGTTTTGCGCGCACCACGGCCGCCACCGATACGAAGGGCGGCAGGTACGTCTCGAATGTGCAAAGCATCACCGTGGAGCACATACCAACCCTGACCGGTACCTTTGCCGGCGGGCTGTCGACCAGTTTTACAGTCACTGGGCAGGTAACAGCACCCGCGACCTTCAACCTGCAAAGCCTTGCCGCGATGCCCGCGGCGACGGTTACCCCAATCGGCGGCACTACGACCTATACCGGCGTGACGTTGTGGAATCTTCTAAGCTCAGTTGGCGTCACCACCAATCCCAACATAAAAAACAACATTCTGCAGGATTACGTCATCGCTACCGGCAGTGACGGTTATCAACAGACGGTCTCGCTCGGCGAGATAAATCCGAATTTCGGGCCGACCACGACCACCACCAGCCCCGACATCATTGCCTATTCGATGGATGGCGGCACGCCCGGTACATCGCTTGGCAGCAACGGCTTTGCCCGACTGATCACCCCGGACGATGTATCGCATGGCCGCTGGGTGTCGAATCTCATCAACCTCGAAGTGTTCGATGTGTCGCAATGGCAGGTAGCGGCCGCACAGATCATCGATCTTGGCAATTTTGCCTACTCGACACAGGGCTTTACGCTGAACGGCGGCACCCTCACCAGCACCGGCGGCCCGGGCTCACTGACGGCGCCGACCTATACGCTAAACGGCGGTTTGATCGACAGCAACGCCACGCTTGGCCCAACCGGCAATCTCACTCAGGCGAGCGGCACGACACAACTTAAGGGCACGATCAGCACGTCCAATGTCATGATTACCGGCGGTTCGCTGCAATTGCTGGCAAGCAACCGCCTTACCGCCGTCACCAATCTGAACATGACCGGCGGCAGCTTCGATCTGAACGGCTTTGGGCAGACGCTCGCGACGTTGAACGGTACCGGCAGCGTATTTCTCAGCAGCGGCACGACCAGCGGCGCGTTGACCGTCGGCTCCGGCACGTTCGGCGGCAATATCGTCAATCACGGTGCAACGGCCGGCGGTCTGACCGTCACCGGGCCGGGTATTCTGACCCTGACCGGCGCAAATACCTATACCGGTCCGACGACGGTCAACGGCGGCACGCTGGCGGTGAACGGCTCGCTGCTCTCGGCTGTCACCGTCAATGCCGGTGGCATCCTCGGCGGTAACGGCACGGTGGGAAGCACCACGATCGCCGGAGGCACATTGTCGGCGGGCAACTCGATCGGCACTCTCAACATCGCCGGCAATCTTACGTTCACCCCAGCCGGCAGCTATCTTGTCCAGGTGTCGCCGAGCGCTGCCGATCGCACCAATGTCACGGGCACTGCCACACTCGCCGGCACGGTGCAGACACAGCTTCAGCCGGGAACCTTTCTGCCGCGCTCCTACACAATCCTGACGGCGGGCGCGATCAATGGCGCCTTCGGGTCGCTGAGCAGCAGTGGGGTGCCGACCGGGCTTGCAGCGACGCTCAGCTATACGCCGACCATAGTCGACCTCAACCTGACCTCGGTCCTCGGCCAGACCGCCGGGCTCAGCGGCAATCAGGGCGGCGTGGCGCGCGCGATCGACACGGGCTTCAACACCGGCAACGGGGCGAACGGCGCCTTTTCCGGGCTGTACGGCGCGGTACCGGGCGCTGTGCCGCCGGCCCTGACCCAGCTCTCGGGCGAAATCGCGACCGGGGCGCCGACGGCGACGTTCCGCACGATGGGACAATTCCTCGGGCAGATGCTCGATCCCTTCCTCGACGGGCGCCTCGGCGACATCGCGCCGGGCGGGCGGGCCGATGGCGGCACGCCGCATTACGCGCAGGCCGCGAACCCCGGCATGACGGCGAGCGACGCTGGCGCACCGCCGCTTGCGTCGGGGCAGGGCTGGGCGAGCTGGGGCACCGTCTATGGTGCCAGCGGCTCCGTCGATAGTGTCGGCGGCACCGGCAGCAGCACCCTCAGCACGAGCAATGTCGGCGGCGCTGGCGGTATCGATTACCGCCTGTCCCCGACCATGCTCGTCGGCATGGCGGTCGGCGGCGGCGGCACCGATTGGAGCGTCAACAACGGCGGCACCGGCCACAGCGACGATGTGGAGGGCGGCATTTACGGCGTCAGCCGGTTTGGCGACGCCTATGTGTCGGGCGCCTTCGCCTATGCGCATCACGATCTCAGCACCAACCGCACCGTGCTCGTCGGCGCCGTCTCGGACCGGCTGACCGGCAGTGTCGGCGCCGACCATGTCGCCGGGCGCGTCGAAACCGGCGAGCGCTTTCAGTGGGTGCCGGATATCGGCATCACGCCCTACGCGGCGCTGCAGGTTCAGAGCCTCAGCACGCCGGGTCATGCCGAAACCGACCGCTCCGGTCTGGCCGCGTTTGCGTTGAATTACGCCGGCAACACCACCACTGACACGACCACCGAACTGGGCGCCAAATTCGACAGCCAGGCCTATCCGGTGATCGGGCCGTTCGGCGAGACGCAGCTGATCCTGCACGGCCGCGCCGCCTGGTCGCACGATTTCTCGCCGACCCGCACTTCGCTGGCGAGCTTCCAGAACCTGCCGAACGCCAGCTTCACCGTCACCGGCGCGCCCGAGGCGTCGGATGCCGCCTTATTGTCGGCGGGCGCGGAAGTGCGGCTCAGCAAGACCATGGCGCTCGGTGCCAAGTTTGATGGCGCCTTTTCGGGCCGCAGCCAAGTCTTTGCCGGTACCGCGGTGCTGCGCATCAACTGGTAGGCGCGTGCTCACACCCCGCCGCGATCTCGCCGCTGCGCCGGGCGCCGCGGCGTATCACAGCCATCCGACCCCTGACGGGCAGCGGTGATGTCGCGGAAGATTGTCGGAAAGGGCCTGCGGTTTTCACTGCCCCATGCCCCATGTGCGCATACGCCGCTATTGCCTGATCAAGGAGCAGCGGTGGTCAAGCCGGTCCAGGAGGTGTTCCGTAAGACAGAAAGCTCTCCTCCTGGAGATTCTATAATGAAGCCCGCTGCGTCCCGCCGGCACCGCATTACCGATGCCCGCGCGTGTACCGTTAGCCTCGACGGCGGGCCTCAAGCACACTCTGACCAGTTGCGATAAGACGTTCCGGTGCTCCGAAGGATAACCAGTCATGCCCATCCGCACGCTCGCCGAGGCAATTTCCCACTACGGCCGCGAGGCTTATCTGCTCACGGTCGCGCAAGATGGCCCGCATACCAGCAGTGTGACGATCGAGTTTCGCGACGGCAGCATTGCCTGCACCGTGGGCAAGTCTGCTGCCAGGAACATCGCACGCCAGCCTCACGTCTCGCTGTTCTGGCCGCCTTTAAAGGCTGGCGGCTATGCCCTGATCGTCAATGGCACGGCAGCGAGCGAGCACCGGCCAACAGGCGTGTCGGCGACCGAGATCACCCTAGCGAAATCGGTGTTGCATCGTCCGGGTCCGAAGCCCGCTGACAGCGACGCGCCGTGTGCCTCCGACTGTCGCCGCCTGACACACTGAACCGCGGGAAGCGCTATAGCCGAAGCGGATCGAAGCGCCGTTGCGATTGGCCTCGGCGCACCCGATCAGGGCATGACGAATGGATTGGGCACCTCGACCGCGCTGCTGATCCACACGCTTTTCTGCTGTAGGTATTCATAGATCGCGTCCTGGCCATTCTCGCGGCCGAGCCCGCTGCGCTTGTAGTCGCCGAACGGCGACATGAAGCTGACCGCGCGACAGGTGTTGACCCAGACGGTGCCGGCGCGCAGCCGCTCCGACATGATGATCGAGCGGCGGATGTTCTGCGTCCACATGCCGGCCGCAAGCCCATATGGCGTGTCGTTTGCCAAGGCGACCGCCTGGCTCGACAATCGCGCCTCTGCCTTTCTCGCGGGCAAGCACCAGCCTCTGATCGAAGGCAAAACAGGGCCGCGACTCGCGGCTCGCGGCGCGCGTCGCGGGGCGGCAGATCGGCGCGAACGACGAGGTCCTCACTCTCCAGGAGGGCCACACCGGGGGACAGGTCGGCGAACCCCGCAGCATCCCGCGGACCACCCCGCGCGGGTCAGCTCTTTACCCTGGTCCCCTGCAGCAGCAGATCGACGGAACGCGAAATATCGCCGCTCCGGGCGGGAGGCTGGCAATGGCAATTATCGGCGCAATCCATCCGATCGCCAGCAGTTGGGCGAAGGTCTGCTGTTTAGGGGCAACAGATAAGTGGCCGTTGAATTCAGAAAACTTCGCCAGCCGCTCCGATGACCGATTAAGATTGATAAGGCGGATGCGCACTACGGCAACTTGCGACTCCGCCGAGGCTAAAGCAACGAGTTCTTAACCGCACCCCCTTACACTGATGGGGCATGAACTCGACAATCGCGCTGTGGTCAGTGCTATTTCTCTTCAGCTCCTGGCAGGTGTTTCGGGCCCTGGCCGCGGGTACAATCGATAATGACGATGCAGAATACGACATCGCCGCACAACCAATCCGCTTTTGGCTGACGGTCGTTTTGAAATCGGTCTGATGATATTCTGTGCTGCTGAAATTGCGCATGGGCTCGGATGGTTCGGAGATCCGGACGGAAGTCTTTTAGCGCCTATCAGCAGTGCGTCGAATTCCCCGCCCTAGACCTCGCCGACTACACTGAGATTGCTCGCGTGCTGCGCGAGGTGCTTGGGCGCGGAAACCAGCCCGTCGTCGTGATCACCGCTGCATGAAGGTCAGCCACATGGAAGCGCAAGGCCCCCAGCCAACTCCACCACCGGGCACTCCGCCAGTGCCACCGCCGGATCCCGATGCCCGCCGCCGGTGCAGGACCCGCCGCAGCCGACGCCAACGCCTCGGCCCGAGCCTCCACCAGAACCGATGAGGGTTTCACCGCGGCGGCGGTAAGTGCTCAAGGCTGCCCGGCGGGCCAAGATCGTTGTTTCGGACGCCGCGCGGCCAGTGGGATCAATTGGCGGCGGAAGTTTTCACATAAAACCGATCGCGGGTTTTGCCGGAGTGCCCCGCTCATCGAAGGCATCGAAGAAACGCCGCGCTGTCTCCGGATCATCGAACCCCGCACGATAGCGCGTATCGCCATGTCGGGCGTGCATCAGGAGCAGCTGATGGAGCTGAACGCCGGCTTTACTGCACCACGCGATCATCAGGCCGAGGTCGTCGCCGACTGAGCGGTCGCCCGATCTGATCACTTCGATCGTGTGCGTCACCATCTAGCCCCTGATGCTGGCGAGATCGAGGCCTAAACCCAAACGTGCCGCTGCGTGCGCCCGGCGCGCCGCATATGCAACGGACAGTTTGTGGACAACCGCACATCGCCTTCGTCATAGGTGAAGCAGGTGCAGCGCTGATCTTGACGCTCGCGCAACTCACGAAGCCGCTTTCTGATGCTTACAAAGTCGTCAGCGATCCGGGTGGGCATGGCGATCTCGGGATCTGGGCGAATGACCGGCCAAATCTAAAGTGCCAGTCCATTGCTAGGTAAGCATGCGGCGTAGGCCGCAGGTTTATTACTCCGGCTCTGTCGAGCGCTTGAGCAGCTCAGGATCGGCCTTGTAGAGCTGGATAAGGCCGGTGAGCGTTTCGATGCCGACGTCGGTGAACGCCATTATGCTCTCGTCACCGGGGCCATAAACCCAGATCAGGCCATCCTCTGGTTCCATTTCCGTGGCGACATCCCACAGCCAGTCCTCGTCTTCGCCGAGCATTTCGGCGACACGGACAATGGCGTGAACGAGGTTAGACCTTGTTGACCTGCAAGCTCATGCCGCCGCGGCTGCCATAACTGTCCTCGTCGCCGCCCAGCTCCACGGCAACAATTCGTCGAGCCGATGAGCCGGATGGGTGGCGATCCGGACCAGGACGTCGGCGAGCCAAGCCTGAGAATCAACATTGTTCATCTTGGCGGTGACAATGAGGCTGTACATCGCAGCGGCGCGATGACCGCCACGGTCGGAGCCGCAGAACATCCATGAGCGGCGCCCAAGCGCGATGCCGCGAAGCGCGCGCTCGGCGGCATTGTTCGACAAACACACGCGCCCGTCGTGAAGGAACAGGGTAAAGGCGGCCCAACGCTTCAGGATGTAATCGATTGCCTTGGCAAGGTCGTGGCCTCGGGAGAGTTTGGCGCGCTGCTCGCACATAGGGCCTGCAGTTCTTCGATCAACGGCTTGCTCCGTTCCTGGCTAGCCGCCTGGCGGTCTGCTGCGCTCTTGCCATTGATCGATCGCTCGATCGCGAACAGGGCATCGATGCGACGCACGACCTCGACGGCCATCGGCGAGAGTGTGATCTCCTTCTTGCCGGCCGCTTTGCGCCGGGCGTTCTTCTCAATGTCGGCCATGGCAAAGAACGGCCGTCTGGCGTGCGCCCAGCAATACCGGCCTCTACGATCGCGCCGGGACTTCGTTCAGGAAGGTAGAGCGGGCGATACCCGTCAAAGGCATCAGCCTGGAACACCCCGGCATATCCGGCCAGATGGCTCTGCGGATGCATGCTTTTGCGATCACGCGAGTAATAGAACATGGCCGCCGGCGGCGAGGTCCCGGCGAATGGCCTGTCGTCCCGGACATAGACTCAACATCGCTCGGTGTCGGTCTTTCCTTTGGCCAGCACCGGAACGGTCGTGTCGTCACCGTGCAGCCGCTCGGCCGCCATGACGTGAGCCTCGAGCAGCTTCAAGACCGGCTTCAGCGCGGCGCAGCTCAATCCGACGGCGTCGGCCATGGTCGAGAGGCTGATCGGCACGCCTTCGCGAGCATACCGCTCGACCTGCCGGTTCAACGGCTGATGCTGGCCAAACTTCTCGAACAGGATCATCGCCAGCAGGGTTGGCGCCGGCCCAACCACGGGCGATCACATGGAATGGCGCCGCGCCTGGCTGATCTTCTCGCAACCCCGGCAGCGCTGAACTTTTCTCGTACCGTCTCGATTACCTTCCAGCGGCGCGTGATCACCTCCAAGGTGCTGGTCACATCCTCACCGAGCTTGCGCAGCCGCGTTCCACCGCAGCACTGGCAGTTGGTCGGCGGATCGATCATCACGCGCTCGCGCGGCAAGTGTTCTGGGAAGGTGTTTCGTTCGGCACGCTTGCGGGTGAAGCCCGCCACGGTCGTGGTCTTGGCGACGGCGATTTCCGCAGCGAGTTCATCCTCAGTGGCAGCGGCTGACAACTCTTCAAACTGCAGCGCCAGCTGATCGATGAGCCGTTCCGACCGCGCCGAGCTGGGTCCGTAAAGCTCTCGTTCGAGTTTGGCGATCCGCAGCTTCTGGTGCGCGATCAAGGCCAGATCCTCAGACGCCTTGGCGCGCGCCACCGCCAATTCCGCGGCACCGGCGTCGCGTTCGGCAAGCGCGTTCGCCAGCGCCGCCTTCACCGCGTTGATATCGTCTGGCAAGGCGGCGAGATCGGCATCCATGACCAGCAGTGAATCATGAATTCGGCCCGCTGACTCCTCGAAAAAATCGTGCCTGCCGACCTTATCCAGCGCTGCTCGGTCGCCAGGTATGACGCGGATTTCTCCAATTGATCCCGTCGAGCATATAGGCTACCTGGGAGGCTGATATTGATATTGTCCCACCGGTCGAAGACGGCCACACGAATCGACCATGCTCCAGCCGCTTCGAATAAAGCGACATGCCGATACCGTCATGCCAAAGGATTTTTATTAGATCACCTCTGGCACCTCTAAAAACGTACAAATCGCCAGCGTGGGGGTCGCGGCCCAGTGTCTCCTGAACCTGCAGCGCCAGCCCATTCACCCTCGCCGCATGTCGGTCCGGCCAACCGATAGCCAGACACGAACACCGGAGGGAACCGGTATCATCGACGTTCCAGGACATCGAGGATGCGACGCAGCGCTTTACTATCGACCGTGACATCGACACGAATGCGACATCCATTTGGCAGCTCGATCTCAATCCGTCCAATATCGGCGGGAGCAAGGGCCCGGGCGTTCTCGGTCGGCGGATTGCCGGTAATCGTTACCGGCAGCAGTGCTGGTTCAGGCGCACCAGTTGGGCCCAGCAATCCATTGCGATAGAGCCGGCGGAGAAACACTTGGTTCGTGTTCACGTTGTATCGCTGCGCGACAACAGATGTTGAGGCTCCGGCCTCGAACGACGCGGCCACGATCTCGCGCTTCAACTCGTCGCTCCACGTGCGCCGATGACGCCGACCATCGTTCGTGTCCATTATCGCGTTCGTGGACACTTTCACCCCAACCCAACACACACCGCCAAATTATCGGGCAGCAGTATCACCCGTTAAAGGCGGTCCTCAGCGGAGGGGTACGCGTCTAGCGGTAAAATGGCTCGAGCACGTGGCAACCATCGAACGGCCGACCGCCTCGCGGCCTCGTTCGTGCAAGCCTCAGACCCGTCACGACGGAGTTCAGAAGATGTCCAAGGAGCACGACGAGCTTATCGCAGCCACGCTCGCGGCGGGGATCGTTGCACGCGTCACCACGGCACCTATGGGCACCGACGCCGCAAGCCTTAAGGCCGCCGTTGAGGTTGCGCCCTCTGCGCCCGGCAAGTGGCCGTCACGACCGCGACGTGCGCCGCCCTACTGCTCTCGGTGCCGCCGCGTAGCGCGTGCTGATCGGCGAGAGCCTCTCACATCTCGATTTCAGTGCCGATTTGGACGACTTGGCGAGCGGGCACGCCGAAATAGGTCGCGCCGCGTTCGGAGTTGCGTTGGACGAATGCAAAGATGATCTCGCGCCAACGGGCCATCCCGGATGGTCGTTCCGAAGGAATGATGGTCTCGCGCCCGATGATGTAGGAGATCGCCTCCGGGTCGACGCCTTCGATCTTGCCACGCGTGATCGCCAATCTGATGCCTGCGGGAATGTCCGGTCGCTCTGTGAAGCCGTAGCGCAGATTGACACGGTTGATGCCCCCAATCACGGGCAGGACCTCCAGACGCTGCTCAATAGCGACACGTGGCGTCTCGGTGGTTTGCACATTGACCAGCAGCACACGCTCGTGCAGGGCGTGATTGTGCCGGAGGAACCGGGTTATTGGCAGCGGTACGCCGGTGGTGGCGCCGGTAAGGAAGGCCGCTGTGCCGGGAAGCCGGATGGGTGGGGTCGCGCGCAGTTCGCCCACCAATTCTTCCTCTGGTTGCCGCATTTCGGCACGTAGGCGTTCGACAACGATTTGACCGCGCCGCCAGGTGAGCATGAGAAAGGCAACTAGGCCCGCCAAGGCCAGCGGGAACCAGCCGCCTTCAAATAGCTTGATGCTATTCGCAGCAAAGAACACTAGATCGATCACAATAAATGCACCGTTGACCGCCAGCACGATCATTGGGTTGTAGCCCCATTGCAGAGCGACCAGCGCGGCAAGCACGGTCGTAATCGCCATCAGCGCCGACACGGCGATGCCGTATGCACCCGCGAGGGCGTCGGAGGAGCGGAAGGCGATCACGGCCCCCAACGTCGCGATGGCGAGAAGCCAATTAACAAAAGGAATGTAAATCTGCCCGATTTCCTGGCTCGCGGTGTGCTTCACCTGCATACGGGGCAGGAAACCGAGTTGGATCGACTGCTGGGTGAGCGAGAACGCGCCGGAGATGATGGCTTGGCTTGCAATCACCGTCGCAGCGGCGGCTAACGCGACCAGCGGGTAATGCGCCCAGCCCGGCGCAAGCTGATAAAACGGATTGTCGAGCGCGCTCGGGTTCTCCAGCAGGTAGCCGCCCTGACCGAAATAATTCAGAACCAGGCAGGGCAGCGCGATCGCGAACCAGGCCAGGCGGATCGGAACGCGGCCAAAATGGCCTAGATCCGCATACATCGCCTCCCCGCCAGTGACGGCAAGAAAAGCAGCCCCCAGCATCGCGAAGCTAACCCTCAGTCCGGCGTGCAGCATGAAACCGAACGCATGTGCGGGATTGATCGCAGCAAGGATACCGGGGCCGGCAATTACCCCCCGAATGCCGAGCAGCGCGATTGCGGCAAACCACAGCAGCATCACTGGACCGAAGACGCCGCCGATAAAGCCGGTGCCGCGGCGCTGCACCGCGAACAATCCAACCAGCACGGCAACGGTAATCGGGAGGACGAACCGCGTTACCTCCGGCGCGTCCACCTTCAGCCCCTCGATCGCGCTCAACACTGAAATCGCTGGGGTGATCGCTCCATCGCCGTAAAGCAATGCCGCCCCGATAAGTCCCACGATAAGCAGCAGTGCTCGCCCGGAGCGCGGCGGCGCCTCTCTCGCGTGCAGGAGAGCGAGCATAGCGACGATGCCGCCTTCGCCGCGATTATCGGCGCGCAGGATCAGGATCGCATATTTGAGCGAGACAATCAGGATCAGCGCCCACAAAATGACTGATACGGCGCCAAGCACTGCCTCGCTTGTCGGCGCACCTTCGGCAGAAGCCGCCTTCACGGCCTCCTTCAGAGCGTAGAGCGGGCTTGTGCCGATGTCGCCATAGACAATGCCGAGGGCGGCGAGAGCACCCGCCAGGCGGAGCCCTGGTGGCATGTGACCCAGGCTTGCCTCGTGCACGATCGCATCCATTAGCCGCCCCCTTCGGTCGAACCGATGGCGACATGTTGAAGGGGCGGTGATCTGAGCGAAAGAGAATCTGTTGCAGCGGCGGACGCTCGGGTGTGAGGCCGATCTAGTAGCCGAGGTGACTTTCCTGAGCATGGACCGATGACGGGCTTTTGCGCTATGTCGTCTGCGCGAGGATAAACCGGCGCATGATGTGCGCCGACCCGCGCCGTGATATAGCAGGCCTCAATGTGTCTTGTTGCTTGGTGGCCCGCTCAGCGCCCCCTATCGGCGCCCTTGATCCGCAGTCAAACAGCTCGCCCCTCGTCATCGCCGTTGTCGAACATGCGATTAATCATCTTGCCAGCTTCGGCCAGCGCTGCGACACCGTGCCGACTGATCAGCAGATTGGCCGCGCGGAAGAGATCGAGATCGGAGATCATTGCGCGAGATTAGCTTCTCCTCACCTTTGCCGCCCGTCCCATTCTCGACAGGGCCTTACCGTCTCGGGGATTGGTCTACAGGGCATTTCGCCTGGGATTCTCAACATGACAACTCTGCGCCGTCTCTCGAGCTTGGTTCTTATCTTGCTCATGCTCGGAGCTCCCCGACCGGCCGCCGCCCAGAGCGGCTGGCAAATGGCCGCCCCCTTGCCCAAGGCAATTGGCGAGATCGTGAGCGTCGTCGTTCGTGGCAAAATTTATGTTTTATCCGGACTCGATACCGCCCCTGGACCGGCAACTCATACACCCACAGGTTTAAACTGGGAATACGATCCCGCCAGCAATAGCTGGACTGCGAAGAAGCCAATGCCGGCGCCTGCGCACCATGTCATGGCGGCGGTTTGGCAGGACAAGATTTATGTATTCGGTGGCTTCACCAGGCCGCCGGCACTCGCCGCTTGGCAACCAACCTCCAATAACTGGGTGTATGACCCTGCGGCGGACACTTGGCAGTCGCTTGCTGTTATGCCAACCCCTCGCGGCGCCGGTCAGGCCGTCGAGGTGAACGGTAAGATTTATGTGATCGGGGGTGTTAGCTCGACCAAACCTGGAAACCCCGGTGCTCCGATCGCATTAGGCTCGACTGACCAGATCGTCGTTGGAACAAACGAGGTCTATGATCCGGCGACAAACCAGTGGCAGTCCCGCGCTCCAATGCCAACGGCGCGAAACCATTACTTTGCGGCCGCCGCGAACGGTAAAATTTATGCGATTGATGGCCGGATTGGTTCGGTCTTTGTGACGATGTCCGACGTGATCGACCTGGTTGAGGAATACGATCCAAGTGCTGACCACTGGAGCTACTACGGTCGGACACCAACCAATCGGGGCGACGTTACCGGCGGAGAACACGACGGTCTTCTATATGTGGCAGGGGGTGAATATCAGGATACCAAGCGGAAGATGACTTTCTGGGCTGTCGAGGTGTTCAACCCGGCTACCGGCGCTTGGTCGTCACTGCCGCATATGCAGGTCGCTCGGCACGGTTTCGCCGCCACGTTTCTCGGCAGCCGCTTGCACGTCATGGGTGGCGGCTTTCAGTCTGACGGAATGCCGGAGGTTAATGTCACCACTGCGTCGCACGAGGTGATCGACGTCGAGCCGAAATGAGTGTCTGTTGCCGCCTGAGCACAGACTAGATGTGAGCCTATTAAATCGGAGGACGACTATGCGCCCGTCCCTCACTGCCGTTGCCGCTCTCGTATTGAGCACCACCGCCGTGATGGCGCAAACGATGGCATCGCCTTCGGCCAAGATGCCGGGCGGCGAGTACACCACCGAGGCTGACGCAAAAGACCAAATGCACCGGCAATGTGGTGTGGCTGAACACCAAATCGCATGTCTATCATTGGCGCGCGCCCGAGATTACGGCCACACCAAGAACGGCGCCTATATGTGTCAGCCGGATGCAGATAAGATCGGGTGCGCCGCGAAGAACGAGAAGCCGCCGTCAAAATAGAAATGCTCGACGCATCCGTCGCGTTGCTGCTGTTAGCAGCGGCCATCACCGCTGATGTAGCGCCTTGCCAAGGGGACCAGGAGGTTTACCAGCACAACATTGAGGCGCTGAGAACGGCGGCCGGTCAGTATTTGCGGTGCGTGGAGGCCAGCAACGGCCGGGACAGCTGCTTCAACGAATTCGGCGATCTGGAGATTGAACACGACCGCTTCGAGATTTCGGTTGCCGATCTCACGAAGTGTCGAGGAGGATGATAGGCGCAATAGCTCTAAAGTCGCTCTGGCGCACGCCTTCGGCTGCTGGACGGCGACCATGAAATCATCCGGCTTTCAACCTCCGACGAATGGGTTTCGCTCGCGGCAGGAGATCAGGACGCGCACTGGGAATCCTACACCAGCTCCACCGATCCGGCCCCCTATTCCCGCTGCAGCGACATTCCCCGAACAGCGCTCGGCCGATCCGCATATTGTAGAAGCGAGCAGGGTTGCGGGTTGGATCGATCGATTTCATAACCACGCCGATATGGCGATCTTTACCTGAACTGTATGGCTGTAATCGGCCGAGAATACTGGATAGCCGATGGTAGCTATATGGACATCCGAAATGCCCTGCGAGTGCCGGTCGCCACGAATTATGTCAGCCTTTATTGCATGGGCCCTGGCCTCGTCCTCGTTGGCGAACGCCATATCGCCGAACGCGAATGTGCCATCTTTTCGATACGCCATATTCCGCCAGTGCGGCTTTTCGGTAAAGTGCGGGTGCTTAAATACGCGCTCGCCATGCTCGTCGTGAACCCAGAAACCTTATCTCGGGCTGGTGCCGTCCGAACATTCGAGCGGAACGAGCGTCAAGCGCGGAGGTCTTACCAAGGCCGGCAACGGCGCCGCCCGCCGCCTCCTGATCGAAGCCGCCTGGTGTTATCGCTTTCCCGCCCGGATCAGCCGCGAGATC
>JAFAYW010000117.1 GCA_019240125.1 Alphaproteobacteria bacterium | reverse complement strand
CAGGTCTTTGCCGACCAATTGCACGTCAAGCGAGTCCGGCGTGTCCTCCGGCAATGAGACGCCGCTGCGCAGCACCTCGGCCAATTCCATGATGCCGACAAACCGGTCGGTGCCGCCAATGACGAACTTGCCATCGTTGAACTCGATGTCCTCGGGCGCGGCTTCGAGCACCTGGGCCGCGGCTTGGCGGCCCTTTTCGACGACCTTCTCGGCGGCTTCGAGGATCGCCGCGCCGCTCGCCATCATCGATTTCGAGCCGCCGGTGCCGCCGCCGGCAATCAGTTCGTCGCTGTCGCCCTGCAACAGCCTGATTTTCTCGAATGGGATGCCGAGCGTCTGGTGCAATACCTGCGCGAACGGCGTCCAGTGGCCCTGGCCGTAATCGAGCGTGCCGGTGATGATCGTCACATCGCCATTCCGCTCAAAGCGGATGCCGCCCATCTCCTGCTGCGGCGGCGCGGTGACTTCGAGATAGTCGCCGATGCCGCGACCGCGCAATTTGCCGCGCGCCTTGCTCTGGGCCTTGCGCGCGGCATACCCGTCCCAATCGGCATTTACCAACGCCTCGTTCAACACGGCGGTGAACTCGCCGCTGTCATAGAGCGTGCCGTTCGGCCCCTTATACGGCATCGCCGTCTCGGGGATGTGGTTGCGGCGGCGCAACTCGACGCGGTCGATGCCCATCTGCTCGGCGGCGGTGTCGACCAGCCGCTCCATGTAGTAATTGCCCTCGGGCCGCCCGGCGCCGCGATAGGCGCCGACCGGCTGGGTGTTGGTGGTGACGATCTTGGTCGAGACTTCGAGCAGCGGTGTCTTGTAGACGCCGATCGTGTTCTTGACGGCGTTGGCGGTCGGCGGGATCGGTGTGCCGCGCCCGACATAGGCGCCGAGATTGCCGTAACCGCTGATCCGCACCGCCAGGAAATGCCCCTCGGCATCGAGCGCCAATTCAGCGGTCATCTCGTGGTCGCGGCCATGGCTGTCGGAGACAAAGCTCTCACCGCGCTCGTCGGTCCATTTTACCGCCCGGCCGAGCGCCCAGGCGGCGTGAAACAGCGCGAGATATTCCGGATAGACGGCCGATTTCATGCCGAACGAGCCGCCGACATTGCCGGTCAACACCCGCACCTTGTCGCGATCGACCCCGAGGATGCCGGCGAGCCCATTGCGCAGTCCGAAGACACCCTGGCAGCCGACGCGAAGGGTCCATTGCCCGCTCTCCGCCTCGTATTCGGCGATCGCCGAGCGCGGCTCCATCGGGCAGACGACGATGCGGTTGTTGGGAATCTCAACCTTCACCGTGTGCGCCGCTGCGGCAAAGGCGGCCGCGACCTTGGCGGCGTCGCCGTAGTGAAATTCGCCGGCGACATTGTTCGGCACGTCGTCGTGCACGACAGGCGCGCCGGGTTGCGCCGCCTCGCGGCAGCTGGTCACCGCCGGCAAGGATTCGATGTCGAGATACACCGCCTCGGCCGCGTCCTTCGCCTGCGCAACGGTTTCGGCGACGACGATCGCAATTGGGTCGCCGACATAGCGCACCTTGTCGCTGGTCAGGACCGGGCAGGACGGACGATGGTGCTGCGTCCCTTCGCGCACCGGGATCGCCATGCCGCCGGGCATGTTCTTGATGCCGGCCGCGGTCAGGTCCGGCCCGGTGAAGATGCCGAGCACGCCGGGCATCTGGCGGGCTTCCTCGACGTCGATCGCGTTGATGATACCGTGGCCGTGGCGGCTGCGCAGCATCACCGCGTAGGCCTGATGCGGCCGGTGCAGGTCGTCGGTATAGCGGCCGCGGCCGCGCAGCAGGGTCGGGTCTTCGTTGCGCGGGACTGGCTGGCCGACCGCGAATTTTGTCATCGCAAGCTGGTCGAGGCTTACGTCACCATCCATCTCGATAATCCTTGACTTAAAGGCAGCGGGTGCGCGGCCTCAGTGTTCGGGAGTGGGTAGTCCGACCGGCGCAAAATCGTATCGCGCAAAGACCTGCTGCCCTTCCGGCGACAGCATGAACAGGGCGAAATCGTCGGCATGCGGCGCGGCGCCTTGCATCACCGCGACTCCGTATTCCGGCCCTGTCGTGATCTCGCGCGGTGGCTCTATGAACTGGACGTCCGGCAATTGCTGCGACAACCGCTTGCGGCCGCTGCAATAGCCGATGGCGATGTCGATCTTGCCCACGACGAGCCCCGCGACGACGGGGTCCTTGCCGCCGCTCGGCGCGTTGTTTGCCGGGCCGCCGAAAATCATCTCGGCCTTCTTGTCGAGCGTGGCGTAGGCACCGGCGTGCACTGCATCGGCGCGGTGAAACATCGCCCAGGTGTAATCGCCCGCCGGGTCGGTCTTGGGGGTCGATGTGCCGAGCTTGACCGCCGGATCAAGCAATTTGTCGAGGAAATTGGCGGTGGTGAGCCCCGGCTTTGGCAGTGCGATACCGCATAACGCGTTGCGGGTGAACATCGCCACCCGGGCCGCCCGGCCATCGGCCCACAGCTTCAGCGGATGCCCCATATCGGCCGAGGCAAACAGATCGGCATGGTCGCCCTTCTCGATGCGTTCGCGCAGCAGGCCGGAAGGGCCGAAATCGGTGGTGACATCGATTTTTGTCTGCTGCTGGTAG
This sequence comes from Alphaproteobacteria bacterium, assembly GCA_019240125.1. Lineage (GTDB taxonomy): Bacteria > Pseudomonadota > Alphaproteobacteria > ATCC43930 > CGMCC-115725 > DATARH01. The sequence goes on along the minus strand of JAFAYW010000117.1, from coordinate 6,287 downwards.
CGCTGCGCGAGTTCGGTGATGGCCTCGCGCAGACTGCCGGCGGCAAGCACGCGCAGCGTCTCCGCGCGCGCCGCCGCGGTCAGCGCGACCATCGCGACCAATGTCAGAAAAAAACGGTGCTTCAACATCTCGTCACGCCTCCCGCGAGTGCCATGCGGCTTCCTTCAGAGCCGCACAGAACGGCGCGAGGCCGGCGCCGCGCAATGGCAAAAAGGGCTTTCCCACCTGCTGACACAGCCGCTTCACCAGCAGCATCGCGGCGTGGCTGATGCAATCCACCGGAAACAGCACCGCGTCGGCGCGGCTGACAAGACCAGGCAGCAGGCTTTCGCGCTCCTCGATGCCGCCATCATGGTGAAGGAACTCGGCGCCGCTGCGCTCGGCCAGTTCACGCAAATGGCCAATCCGCGCGGGCCTGCCACCGACGTAGAGCAGTGTCGCGTCGAGCATGCGGGCGTTGCCGCTCTCAGATGCTTCGGGGTCGGCGAGGCTGGCCTCGATCGCCTCCAATTCGAGTCGCAATTCCGCCTCCCGGCTCTTCGCGGCCGCGCGAGCTTCGCTCTCGCCTGCCAAGGCCGCTCGAGCAACGACAAGCCGGTGCTCGAGCCGTTCCGCCCGGGACTTGACGCGGCCGAGCCGCCGCTGGAGATCGGCGGCGATCGCTTCCCAACCCGCATCCACCGGCGCCGCGTCAGCCGCGGTGGCAACGCCGCCGGCAAGGCTTGCCTCCAAGGCGCGGGACAGTTCGCGGATCTTAGCGTCGCGTGTCGTGACGATGTCGCGCAGCTGTGTTTGCTGCCGCTCGACCTTCTCCTCGAGTGCGGCTTTTTCTTCCTCCAACTGGCGCAGGCGACGGATATCGGCGCGGTTGGCAGCGCCGACAAGGTGCGACAGCATATGCACTTCGGTAAAGGCATCCTTGATCAGCCGGTCATCCGCCGCCGGATGCGTCAGCGCTGCCCAATAGGCGCCAGGCACCTCGCCGCGCTCCAGCGATTCCTGCCATAAGGCTCGCACCGCCTCGAGCGATTTCGCCTTATCGAAGCGGCTGATCGCGGCGCGATGGCAGCGGTCCAGCACCTTGTGCAATATCTTGCCGCCCTTGGTCTTGCGGCTGGCGGCACGCACTCCGGTGGCATGCACTTCGTGGTCGTTGGCACCTGCCGCGTCGGCATATCCGAGCTTCACCAGCGCGCGGCGCAGCTCCGCCGTCGTCAAACAGGTACCGATGATCGAGCAGTGCAGATTGGTGTCGAACTCCCAAATTTTCCGCCGGATATGCGTCACCGGTGCCAGCACCGGCACGGCCATCGGCGCCTGGGCGGGCCTGGCCAGCGGCAACACGCTCGCGGACCAGGCCGCACCGGGGCGCGCCCCCGCCGGGCGGCCCAGCAATGGCGGGTAGGGAACTCTGGCTACACCTGGCACGTCGTAATCTCCGATTAGATATAACGATGTTGACAGGAAACGCCGCGACCAACAAGGCAAACTCCGGCGAAGACCGGCTTCTCAACCGGTATGGACTGCCGGCGATGCGGTTCTTGCCGGTCGACGTTGGCTTGCGTGCTACATCACGAGATGGGAGACGTTCTTCGCCACGGTGTAGCACTCGAGTCCCTTGGTGCCGCCTTCGCGGCCGTACCCAGAATCCTTGACCCCGCCAAACGGCGTCTCGGCAAACGAGGCGGTCAGGTGGTTGATCGACAGATTGCCGACCTCGACCCGCTCGGCCAGCTGATCGACATTGTGCGCCGATTTGGTGAAGGCGTAGGCGGCAAGGCCGTAGGGCAGGGAGTTGGCCTTTTCGATCGCCTCATCGGCGGTCTTGACCGGCGACAGCAATGCCAGCGGGCCAAACGGCTCCTCGTTCATCGCGCGGGCATCATCAGGCACATCGGCGAGCACGATCAGCGCGTGAAAATAGCCGCGATTGCCGATGCGGCTGCCGCCGGCCACGCCTCGGGCGCCCTTGCTCTTGGCGTCGCTAATCAGCGCTTCCATCGCGGCGAGACGGCGATCATTGGCGACCGGGCCCAGCTGGGTTTCGGCCGCCATGCCGTCGCCGACCTTGATCCCTTCGCCTTTTCGCCGAACGCCTTGGTGAAGCGCTCATAGATCGCTTCCTGCACAAAAAAGCGCGTCGGCGAGATGCAGACCTGGCCGGAATTGCGCGACTTGCCGAGTGCGGATGTCGCGGCCGAGGCTTCCGCATCGGCATCGTCGCAGACGATGACCGGGGCATGGCCGCCCAGTTCCATGATCACCGGCTTCATGTGCTCGCCGGCCATCGCCGACAGATGCTTGCCGACCGGGATCGAGCCGGTGAAGGTGACGAGGCGGACCTGCGGCTGCGGGATCAGGTAAGTCGAGATATCGTTCGGCACGCCATAGACGAGCTGCAATACACCCGGCGGCAGACCGGCATCGAGAAATGCGCGCACCAGATTATAGGCGCCGGCCGGGGTTTCTTCCGAGGCCTTGAGGATGATCGAGCAGCCCGACGACAATGCACCGGCGACCTTGCGGGTCGGCGACGACATCGGGAAATTCCACGGCGAGAACGCCGCGACGACGCCGATCGGCTGACGCAACACGGTGTTGCACATGCCGGGTTCGCTCGGGATGACGCGACCATAGGTGCGTCGGCCTTCCTCGGCGTCCCAATCGATGATGTCAGTGCCGCGGACGATTTCCAGCGTCGCCTGCGCCAGCGGCTTGCCCTGTTCGAGGGTGATCGGGACCGCGTCGTCTTTGGCGCGCTAGCGGCAGATTTCCGCCGCGCGATGGATGATCTGGGCGCGCTTTTGCGGCGATGTGTTGCGCCACACCTTGAAGCCTTCTTCGGCCGCGTTCAGCGCATCGTCGAGATCGCTGCGGCTGGCATGGGGCACCGTGCCGAGAATGCTCTCATCGGCCGGGTTCAGCACCGGCGAGCCATCACGGCTGCGCCACTCGCCGGCAACGTGAAGTTTCAATTCGGGATATTGGGACATCGTGTTCTCCTGTCGTGATTAGGCTCGTGCTTTAAGCTGCCCCTCACCCTGTCCCTCTCCCCGCACGCGGGGCGAGGGAACGCTCATCACCGCCTGTTAAGCGCTTCGAACAGCTCATTGCTTCGGCGAAAGGGAAGTCGCTGCCGCTGCGTACCCTCTCCCCGCGTGCGGGGAGAGGGACAGGGTGAGGAGCTGCCGCAAGAGGGGTTAGGCCGAGGTAAACGCGGTAGCGCGCCGGCGGCGGCCGACCGAGGAAACCGCCGCCGGCAGCGCCCGCCTAGGCGGTCTTGATCCAGACCGCCTTGACGTTCAGGTATTCTTCCATCTGCGGGATGCCGGATTCACGGCTATAGCCGCTCATCTAGTCGCCGCCGAACGGCACCGCCGGGTCCATCGCCTGATAGCAATTGACCCAGACCGAGCCGGCCCGCAGCCCCTTCGCGAGACGGTGCGCCTTGGTCACGTCGCGGGTCCAGACGCCGCTGCCGAGCCGAACTGAGTGGCATTGCCGCGGCTGATGACTTCCTCGATATCGGTGAACGGGATGGCCGAGACCCTCGGTGGAGCCCGTGAAGGCGACCTTGTCGACATCGGGATGCGCCGCCAATGCCGCTCCGACGGTCTCGCCATAGCCAGTGAGAATATTCACAACGCCCGGCGGAAAACCGGCGTCCAGGATCAATTGGCCGAGCCGGATCGCCGAAAGTGGCGTTTGCTCCGCCACCTTGAGCACAATCGTGCAGCCTGTCGCCAGGGCCGGCGCGATCTTCCACGCCGCCATCATCAGCCGAAAATTCCACGGGATGATCTGGCCGACCCAGCACCAGTTCGGTGCGCAAATGGTTCGCCATTGACCAGCCGACGATCTTGCGGCTCCAGGCGTCGAGCACGACGGCCAGATAGAGAAAACCCGCGGCTGTCGGCACGTAAGTGATGTCAGCGACCCACAGCAGGGGCGGAGTGGGCGGCGACATCAATGAAATGAGAAAGCGATGCCGCCCTTGAACAGGTTTGTGTCGAGAGTACGTGAGTACCCGCCAAACACCATCATGTTCGCTGCTTCGGGCGGTCGATACGCGAAAGAAATGCCTCCTCCACCTTGGCTGCCATATTCGCCACCCCCAAAGCTGACCGAGAACCGGTCGCCGGGGTTCGGTGGAACGACAGTAAGCGAGCTTACTGCTGCGACACCCTGATTTGAGCGACTTTGTGCACGTCTTACAGCTTGGTCGAGTTTGGTGATCGCCTGTGTATTTTGCAGAATCGCGGAATTGAGCATCGCATCGGCTTGGGTCAGCGCCTGGATATTCTGGCTGAGCGACGCCAAGTTTTGGTTGTTGAGAGCAAGGCCCGTCTGCAGCGCAGTGACGTTTTGGCTGGTTTGACCGAGCCCCTGATTCGTCGCGAGTAGATCCTGCTGGCTTGCGAAGGCGTTGAGCGGGACTGCCGCGCCAACATATGAACCAAATTGATTAGGGATCCCGACAGGGAGTAGATCAGCTGACGCGTTAAGAGTACCCGTGACCGGCACATACGGTTGCGAAGTAATGCTGTTTAGTGACGGCAGTGTAGCGTATGCTACATTATTGAATGATGTTTGTGCTTTTGCATGTTGTGGGGCGATTATAAGCGAGATAAGCGAAAATATAAGAACAACGTGACGATACATGCATTCCTCCTCCGAGTGCGACGCGGCGCCCTTTAGCTCGTCCCGCGCGCCTCGGCGGAGTATATCTCTGACGAATGCCAATCAACTTGTGCGTGGATGCTCGAAACTCCATTCTGGCTAGGTTCGATGGCCGCGGGGTGCCTACATAGCGCGGCGATGTCCTCCGTTATCTGTCCCGTGGGAGTTGAAAATCGGTCCGCTTGCTGACGGGGCGGTCGGTGAGGAGGCCCTATATCGGTGGTAATGCCGCTTCTTTCTGCGGCTCAGTCTCTGCCGTGCGATGCCGCTCGGCGGTCGGCGTTATCCCGGCATGAATATGCCTCGGCCCCGGCAGCCCCGATACAATCGCGGCGGACTGCACTTGTCCGCCTCAAATCGGGCCGGAGCCAATCTGTGACCGAACAACCCTCTGCACGAATCGCGGATCGGACAGAACGACAGAACCGCATCCCGGGCCCGATGAACCTGGCGAGCCAGGCGCCTAAAGTGGCAGCGATGGGCGGTTTGCGGCCAGAAGATTGCTGTCGTGAAGCCTGGAAGAAAGCCGGGGCAGAAGAACCCTGTCTGCACGCCTGTGATGCAGAAGATGCTTAACGATCTCCAATTACTTCGCGCACCGCTGCGCAACCGAGTCGGAGTTATATGGTTGACGTGCCAAATCTGAGGACAATATTTCAGGCAGTTCGCCGGTCGGGCTATAAACGCTCACATAGTTTGGCGAGCCTTTTCTCGGAGCCGGCCGCCTGTGGCAATGACGAACCGCCGCGAGCTAACGAGCTAAGAGCACCGACGAACAGGCGCTAAACCGTACGGCCAGTGAAAGATTAACAGCGCTCATGAACTCGCGACCTGCTTTCCCCTAAGTGATCTAAGGAGCCGAGCCGCAGCACAGGCGCGATCGCATTGCGCGATGGCGTTGTGAACTGCGTCCACGTGATTGTGAGGTGAGTTCTCACTCAAGCATTGCTTCAACCCTAAAAGATAGGCGGATGCGGCGGTGAGGGAATTTAAAAGTTCTCCTAAGATTACGGTTTCGTCGGGTCGTTCAGCGACGAGACCGACAGATTGGGCTCGTTTAGAGATCATCCGGCCAGACCCTCCGCGAAAGATTAGCAACGTTTTCCAGATTTGGCTGTCGGCGCAGTGCTATCCGGCGCACATTAAAAAGAATATTAAATAATTTAAACATCAATAAGGTATTGCTTTAATATTCACCGATAGTTCACGATAGCAGTGGCCATAATATGGTTAATAGCGCCCATTCGGCCAGCATATCTCCTTTCTCATCAATCGATGTTCACGGCGTTTTCACTGAACGCGCAACAACGTTCTGAATGGTTAAAACCGATTACGGGCGTTGTGGGGGCGGCGCTTGCGCCAGGGTGCAGGTAAGCTATTTGGCTGCGACGATCAGTTTCACTATATGCTCGCGCACTGCCTCCTCATCGGTCATCGCTGACATCGATCAAGCGAAGGCGGCGTCGGAATGGCAGCGCCGACGCAGCCTACGGAGCGCCGCGTTGAACCTCGTGCAACGGCTCACCCTTTGCGTCCGCAGCAGTCATTCGGGAGGGCGGCAACGACCAAGGTCCGAGGGGAGAACGCGGCGAACCACTTGGCTTATG
>JAFAYW010000101.1 GCA_019240125.1 Alphaproteobacteria bacterium | reverse complement strand
GCGGAGAACACGACCGACCCGTCGGGATTGCGAATCTCGCTGGTCGCGCTGCGGAAGGCGATTTCCGCGTATGGGTCCTGCCCCGGCCTGGTAAAACGACGCGCGATCTGCATGCCTATCCCCCGGTTTCGCCCGCGTCCCCCAGATATTGCGCGGGCGCTCGTTCAGCGGAACCAAATATAGGCTGCGCTCCCCGGAGGCGTAAAGCAGATTGATACCAGATATAGCGATCAACCCGGCACGGGCCGCGATTAGTGGATTTCGTGCCACAGGGCTTTACGCGGCGCGACGGTCAGTGCACTCTCCGCGCCCGCGCAACGGATTTGATCGGGCATGAGCGCCACTATCGGGACCTTGATAATGACCTGGCTGCGCGGCGAGCTGGTCGGCCAGGACGATTTCGGCAACCGCTATTACCGGCTCAAGGGCTTCAAGCCCGAGCGGGTCGGCGGCGGCCGGTTCAGCCGCGAGCGCCGCTGGGTCATCTATAACGGCGCGCCGGAGGCCTCCAAGGTGCCGCCGGAATGGCATGCCTGGCTGCATCACAGCTTTGCCGCCCCGCCGGAGGCACGCCAGCGCTACGCCTGGGAAAAGCCGCATCAGCCGAACCTGACCGGTACGCCGCTCGCCTATCATCCGCGCGGTTCGGTGCTGCTCGGCGGCCATCGCGCCGCCTCGACCGGCGATTACGAGCCGTGGACGCCGGAATAGCGGCCACAGCGCGAGATCGCAGATGAAGGGTAACGTAATCGAGACCGTGATGGGCGCGGTCGTGTTGCTGGTGGCCGCGCTGTTCATGGTGTTTGCCTATCGCACCAGCCAGTTGCGTGAGCTGCCCGGTTATGAGGTGACCGCCGATTTCGAGCGGGTCGACGGCATTCACCAGGGCAGCGATGTGCGGATCGGCGGCGTCAAGATCGGCTCTGTCATATCGGAAGAGCTTGACCCCAAGCGCTTTGTCGCGGTGATCAAGATGACGGTCGATCCGGCCTTTAAATTGCCGGACGATACGGTCGCCGAGATCGTCTCGGCGGGGTTGCTCGGCGACAAATACATGTCGCTGGTGCCGGGCGGCTCGGACAAGACGATCGCGCCGGGTGGCCAGATCAAATACACGCAGTCGTCGGTGACGTTGGAGAACCTGATCGGGCAGATGATCTTTTCCTCGCCTGGCAAGAAGGGAGACGGGGACAAGGGCGATGCTGGTACGGCGCCTGCCCCTGATGCCGCGACACCGCCCAAGCCCTGAGCACGGCCGCGCTCGCGTCCCATATAAGCCGCGGCGCCGGCGCGCTCGGCGAAACAGCAACGAGCCTCGATATGGCTGACAATAAATCTGCTGAGTTTCCGGTGTGGCACACGCCGGATGGCGACAAGGTGGCTTGCGTCGAGAAGATCAAGGTATTGAACGAAAACCTAGCCGAGTTGCGCGGGCTGGCGCAGGACGCGCTCGAAGACGCGGTGCTGATGGGCTGCGACGAGAAGCAGGTGCGCGAGGTTCTCGCGGGCATTGTCGCCGGGCTCGTGAACCCATACGGCAAATGAGGTCTGCCGCGGTGCTGCTCGGCGCCGGCGTGATCGCCTGCGCCGTCAGCGGGGCCCAGGCGGCGATGACGCCGCAGCCGACCGCGGTGTTGCAGGGGCTCGACAAGATCAGCGCGCGTGTGTCGAAATTTGACGCGCCGGTGGGGCAACCGGTAGGCTTCGGGACGCTCTCGATCGTCGTGCGCGATTGCGAGCGCAGCGCACCGGAGGACGACCCGGAAAACGCGGCCTTTGTCGAGATCTCCGAAACGCGGCCGGGCGAAGATAAGAAACGCCTGTTCAGCGGCTGGATGTTTGCCTCGAGCCCGGCCCTGTCGGCGCTGGAACACCCCGTCTACGATGTCAATCTGCTGGAGTGCAAAGGTGCCAGCGGGTCGCCTCCGCCTCCGCCCGCGGCTCCGGCGACGCCGCCCGGCAAGACCAAGGGAAAATCGGCGCGATAGCGCAGTGCCTCGGCGAGCAGGCGGTGATAGCGCGCTCGTGAAATTTCGATGCCGCCGAATTGCATCAGATGCGGCGTCAGGAATTGCGTGTCGAGCAGCCGATACCCACCAAGCCGCAATCGTGCCGCCAGATGCACCAGCGCCACCTTGCTCGCATCCGTAACGCGGCTGAACATGCTCTCGCCGAAAAACGCCGCCCCGAGCGCTACGCCATAAAGACCACCGGCCAGTTCCCCGCCGCACCAGCACTCCACGCTGTGCGCCGCGCCGCGCTCGAACAATTCAGTATACAGCCGCACGATCTCCTCGTTGATCCAGGTGCTGGGGCGCATCTCGCTGGCCTCGGCGCAGCCGCGCATTGTCGCCTCGAACGCGGTGTCGCAGCGCACCTCGAACACGCCGCGGCGGATCACGCGGGCCAGCCGTCGCGGCACATGGAAGGCGTCGAGCGGCATGATGCCGCGACGCCGCGGATCGACCCAGAAAAGCTCCGAGTCGTCAGCTGAGTCGGCCATCGGGAAAATGCCCGAGGCATAGGCCTGCAGCAGGATTTGTGCGGTCAGCGGGATCGCCATGGCGGAACCGAACCCTTTACGTGATGCGGCGTCAACGATCCTCTGTGCAGGCCCGTTGTGGTGCGCTGTCAAAACGCCGAATATCGCCGCCCTGCCACGGCGGCTCGCCGCGAGTCGCCACGTGCCGAGGTGACGAGACGTGCAGATGATTCCGCTTTACCAAGTCGATGCGTTCAGCGCTGGCCCGTTTTCCGGCAATCCCGCCGCGGTATGCCCGCTCGCCGCTTGGCTGCCGGACGCTACCATGCAGAGCATCGCAGCCGCGAACAATCTGGCGGAAACCGCGTTCTTTGTTGCCGAGGGCGAGGGCTATCGGCTGCGCTGGTTCACCCCGACGACCGAGGTCGATCTGTGCGGGCACGCCACCCTGGCCTCGGCCTATGTCGTTTTTGCCTTTCTGGCGCCCTGGCGGCGGCAGGTGACATTTCAGACGCAGCAGGCCGGGCCGCTGACCGTAAGCCGCGCTGGGAAACAGCTGGCGATGGATTTCCCGGCGCGGCCGCCGGCGCCATGCGCTATGTCGGAGGCGCTGGCCGCGGCGCTCGGGCGTCCACCGGCTGCGTTGCTGGCGGCGCGCGACTATCTAGCGGTCTATGACAGCGCGGCAGAGGTGGCGGCGCTGCGTCCCGATTTTGCGGCTGTTGCGGCACTCGACAAATTCGCCGTGATTGTGACCGCGCCGGGCAGGGACGGAATCGACTTCGTATCGCGGTTTTTCGCCCCGGCGCGTGGGATCGATGAAGACCCGGTCACCGGGTCGGCGCATTGCACGCTGATTCCCTATTGGGCAGAGCGGCTAGGCAAGGATCGACTGGAAGCGCGGCAGATCTCGCGACGCGGTGGGACGCTGTCCTGCGAGCGGCGTGGCGACCGCGTCACGATTGCCGGACGCGCCACCTTGTATCTCGAAGGCCGGATCACGATCGAGATGCCACCATGCTGACCATCGACCGCGCCACCTCAAGCCTGCTGATCGTCGACTTCCAGACGCGGCTGATGCCGGCGATCGAGGAAGGCGCGGCGGCCGTCGCCAATGCCGAGCGCCTGATGACCGCCGCCGCGATGTTCGATGTGCCATTGCTGGTGACCGAGCAGAATTCCGGCGGGCTCGGCCCCACGCTGCCGGAACTGGCGGCGCGCGCCGAAGGACGGGTCACACAGAAGATGAGCTTTGACGCGTGTCGCGCTCCGGGATTTCTCGATCGGCTGGGCGGGTTGCCGGCTGTGGTGGTGGCGGGGTGCGAGACGCATGTCTGCGTGCAGCAGACGGTGCTCGGGTTGCTCGATGCCGGGCGCCGCGTCTATCTGGTGCGCGACGCGGTTGGCTCGCGGCGCGCCGAGAGCAAGGAAACGGCGATCGCCCGAATGGCCCGCCATGGCGCCGAGATCGTCACGACCGAAATGGTGGTGTTCGAGTGGCTGGCCTCGGCCGAAGACCCACGCTTTCGCGACGCGATCCGGCTGATCAAGTAGCGCTTACGCCGACTGCGGTGTCGGACACGCCTGCCCAGAGACGCAACACTGGCATCACCACGTCCCGCAGCTGCGCGTCGACCGCAGCTGCGCCGTAGATAACCAGCGCATGGCGGCGGCCGGCTTCGGCAACCGTCGCATGCGCGACAGGGTCGCCGTGCAGTCGGATCACGGCCTCGGCGAACGCGTCGGCCTTGTCGACGATGCAGTCGGCGAGGGCAGGGGGAACCTGCATCCCTTCATAGGCGATGCGGGTACCGATGCAGGGGACGCCGGCGGCAAGGCTTTCGAGCACTTTCCCCTTCAGCCCGGCGCCATAGCGCAGCGGTGCGATGCTGACCCGCGCGCCGGCGAGAATTGCGGCCACATCATCAACCGGTCCGACAATCTCAAGCCCCGGCTGGGCCATGCGATAGAGTGCCTCCGGCATGTTGCTGCCGACCACGCGGCAGCGCAGTTCCGGCGCCTTGCGGCGGAGCCAGGGCAGAATCGACGTCGCGAGGAATTGTATCGCGTCGATGTTTGGCGAATGCGCGAAATTGCCGATGAACACGGCGCCGTCGCGTGTCGCGAATTCCGTGCTCGTGCTGCTGATCGGCACCGCCCACGGCACGACCGCGACAGTCACCCCGGGCACGTACCGCTTCAGCAGATCGGCTTCCGCGTTGGAGTGGGTGATCACCACATCACAGACGCGAGCAGCGGTCAGCTCATCGAGCAGCGCGCGGCGCGCCCGCTGCTGCGTTCGCTCTCGGCGTTCGATCGCTCCCTGTCGGGCGAGGCGCAGAAAATGCAGATCGGCGACGCTGTAGACGAGCAAGGCCTCGGGGCAGTACCGGCGCGCCAAACGGGCATAGCCGGCGGCGACGCTCGCGCGGTGCAGATAGATCAGGTCGAGGCGGCCGGCGTGACGACGCAATACCTCCTCGACCGAGGCATAATAGGGTGTCGTCAGCACGCGAATGCCCCGCGCGCTCAGCGCGTCGACGGTGCGTTCCTGATGGGCGGGATCGTCGGCTGCGGTGAAGAACACCTCGAAGCCGAGCCGCCGCAGCGACCGCATGTGGTCGAGCGCGGCGTTGGCTCCGGCATTATCGGCGGCGACCGGGTGATGCTCATCGATGAACAAGGCCTGCGGGTTCAGCGGTGCCACGGTGCGGGCGATAGTTGCCGAGGGGATCAGGCCGCCCCAGCGCCGGCTGGGATCGAGGGTCGTCGCGCGCGCTCCGGCGTCCCGGCGCGCCCGCGCCGCGATCAACTTGTCGACCTGCCGTAACAGGAAGTGCACGGCATCATCGAGTTGTTCGGCGGTGAACACGGCCGTAGCGCTGTCGCAGAGCAATCCGGCGAACCAGGCTTGGGCGGTGTCGTCGAATTTAGCGAGGGCGGGAATTACCTGAGGAGAACCGGCAAGATCGGCGCCATCGCTGACGCGCCGCACATTGATGCGGTGCGGCGTGTGCGCCGCGAGCGGTATCGGCCAGGCGCAGGTGAAGGCGCAATGACCGGTGCCGAGATACCCGGTGTCGTTCAGGTCGCCGCGATACTGATCGGCGACCACGTGCCCGATGATCTCGCCGTCACATCGAATCTCGAGGTGGACCCGGCAACTCGGGTCGTCGGCGTCGAATGCCCATCCCGCCACGATTTCCCGATCGCATCGTTCGAGGTATCCGCGAAACCCGCTCGCATCATGCTCGGCCATGGGAGGCATAGTCGCATGGTCGTATTCCAGATTGTATTGCGATCTAGTGTTCTCGTTTTAGCTGTATCACCTGACCCACACCCGGCAGGCGTCAGCCGCTAGACTGGCGCCGTTCCGCCGTGTCGGCGGCCTTATCCCCGAGGAGATAGATGTCCAGCGTGATCGAGCCGGTGAAGGGACGCAGCAGGGCATCCGGCAGGCGTGCCCGACCGCTGGTCCAGCGATGCGTCGACTCATTGTCATAAAAGCCATCCGTCAGTGCCGCGTGGCCGTGCCAGATTTCCAGCGATGTCTCGCTGTCGAACAGCACGAGGCGGGCCAGCGCGACGCCGAGTGGCCGCGTGTCGGTCGAACCGGCATCGCATTCCGATGGCCGCATAACGGTCGATCCCAGCCAGACTTCCTGGCTTCCGGCCGGTATGTCAAAGCGGAACGCGCTGGTCGCGGCGGGAACCGGCATTACCGCGACACCATCGATCAGCAAATGGAGCTCTGGGTCGCGTTCGACCGTGTACCCCAGGGCGCGGGCCCGCGCAAACATCCATGAGCGGATCGCTACCAGTTCCGGCCAGCCCCAGTCCAGCCGCGGCGCGCAGAATTGCCAGCGCGGGCTGTCGTCCTGTGGGTACAGCGTGGCGAATTCCGCCCCGTTAGTGAACATCAGGCGGTTGTCGCAATCGACGAATGTCTCGGCGGGCGCGCCGTCGGCATAGATCACGTCGTGCGCCCCAAGCTCGATATGGAAGTACTCGACCTCGTCGACCGCCGTGGCCTGTACGACCGAACCGCCGTTAATCAGGTGCTTGGCTTGTACCAGTACGTCGTCGATGTAGATGGCATGCTCCGGCGACACCCAGAGTTCACGCGCCGGCACTCCTGCCATGATCGCATCGGGCTTGATGCAGATCGGCAGAATATCGCGGTTGCCGGCAATAAATCGGCCGCCGTAAGCACGCCGGCCGATCCACCGGATAGGTCGCGAGTTGCCGTCCACCGTCACCACCAGATCGCCGATGCGCAGCGTTTCGATCGACACCTCGCCGCCGGGCGTCAGTATCTTTGTACCTCGGCAATAACACGCCGCACTGGTATTGAAGCCGAGTACATCCAATTGCTGCAGATCGACAGCACTCAGCGTCTGCGACGTGCTGCCATCATAATATTGATTGAATGCATCGTTTGGTGTGCGCGGGCTGGCGGAATCGGTGTTTTGCCCGGTGGTTTCCGGGACCGAATTCAGGAAATCGGAGGGGTCTGAATAGACTCCGTAATCAGCGAGATCCGTCACGCCTCCATTGACCGAGAAATACGCCGACTTGCTTGCCGGCGTGGCGTCGTCAATCAGGATGCCGCCGGGGGTTGGATTCTGGATTGTGCCGGTGTTGATATAACGAAACAGGTCGAACACATCTGCCTGCGTGGGACCGTAGGGCGAGCGTCCCATCGCATGGGTCAACTCATGCAGCGCGACTCCGACCAGACTGCTGTCCGCCACGGTACCGAAGGTAGCTGTACCGTCGATTGCCCCGGCGGCCGGAAGTTGCACGGCATCGTTAGTGAAGATAGTTTGATTGGCAGCGACGGCATCCAGAGACCGCAACTCCGCTCCCCACACAACAACACTCGTCTGTCCGTTGAGCGCCGAAGCTGCCGGGAAGTCAGCGAGATTAGGATCGTTTGGCGAGTTGTTCGTGAGGGCCGTCTTCAGGTCCGAATACGGCACGAATGCCCCATCGGAGCTGGGTCCGGCTTCTGCCCCGCCTCCGAGAGCCGTATCGTATGACACCGTCAGATTGACGGTGACGGAGGCCGTCACCTTGATGGCCGCATCAATCAGATTCGCCGCGGCTTGTATGTCGGTCATGAAGTAAGCGGGCGCGTTCGTAACCGATCCGTCGAATTCAAGATTGAGGGTGAAAGTGGGGTTGGCTGTGATCGCAGACGTGGTTTCAATCGGCCCGGCGGGTGCGGGCGCTGCCGCGGTGGGCGACGCCGCGATGTGATCGATGGTCGGTGTGGGTCCGGGCGCCGACGAGCGCGTGAGAGCAACAAATTGCGGAGTTGAACCTGAATCGCCCGGACCCGCCGCCGGCGGGTCGATGAACCAGCTATCCGCCATTACCTGATGCGCTGGCGAAAAGTCGGTGACTCCCGCGGCGATGGCGTGGGCGCCGAACGCGGGCGCGGGTTTCAGAAGGGTGATGGCCGCTATCTGTGTACCAAGCGCATCCGCTGGCGGATTGCCCGCGCTGGCCAATCCCGGGTCGCTCAGCAGTGTTGGCGTGATTTGCGGCCGATCGGCGTTGCTGTCCGGCTGGGCGGTCGAGAACTGGGTGGGCAGGGCGGGGTTGCTGACATCACGCGGTGCCATAAAGGTTCTCCGGGGTCTTCGTAGCGGGAATGGCCCTCGCTCTGCAGCCGGCTTATCCGGCATCAGCAGAGCGTACTAACTAAAGGTGCGTCAGCTTACACCATGTAGCGCACTCATTCTTCTAAGAACTACCGCGCTGGTTGCATTGGTAGGCGCGCGAGGCCCGGCAAGCTGTTCCGCATCTCGCACTCGGCGCTCGAGGCGAGGGTTTTCGGGCGCAACCACGCGGCGGGAAATTGAGTTAACGCAATGACAGACGCAGTGCGTGTGGAATTATAGGAGTGCGCTTGTGTGGCCTAACTGCCACACCATATCAAAGCGTGAAGGGTCGCGGCGACTGCCTTTGAGGGGTCCCGAGACCAGTTCAATGGGAGGGTTATCATTATGGATCTCGAGAAATATACCGAGCGTTCGAAGGGGTTTATTCAGTCGGCGCAAAACCTCGCGTTGCGCAGTGGCAATCAACGGCTGACACCGGAACATCTTCTCAAGGTATTGCTGGAAGATCGCGAAGGGCTCTGCGCCAATCTGATCAATGCAGCGGGCGGCGACGCCAAGGCAGTGTTGCAGGCGGTCGAAACCGAGTTGAGCAAGCAGCCGCGTGTCGAAGGCAGCGGCGCCGGTCAGGTCTATATGAGCCCGGAACTGGCGCGGGTCTTCGATCAGGCCGAGAAGGTCGCCGAGAAAGCCGGTGACAGCTATGTCACCGTTGAGCGGCTGTTGCTGGCGCTGACGCTGGCGAGCGATACGCCGGCCGGCAAGGCACTGGCGTCGGGCCGCGTCACCGCGCAGAACCTCAATGCCGCGATCGAGAATGTCCGTCAGGGCCGCAAGGCGGAAAGCGCCACGGCCGAAGAGGGCTATGACGCACTGAAGAAATATTCCCGCGATCTCACAGCGGCGGCGCGCGAAGGGAAGCTCGACCCGGTGATCGGGCGCGATGAAGAAATCCGCCGCACGATCCAGGTCCTGTCGCGGCGTACCAAGAACAACCCGGTGCTGATCGGCGAGCCGGGTGTTGGCAAGACCGCGATCGTTGAAGGACTGGCGCTGCGCATCATCAATGGCGACGTGCCGGAGAGCCTCAAGGACAAGAAGCTCCTGTCGCTCGATCTCGGCGCGCTGGTTGCCGGTGCCAAGTTCCGTGGGGAATTCGAGGAGCGGCTGAAGGCGGTTCTGGCGGAAGTCACTGCCGCGGCGGGCGAGCTCATCATCTTTATCGACGAGTTGCACACATTGGTCGGTGCCGGCAAGGCGGATGGCGCGATGGACGCCTCCAACATGCTGAAGCCGGCCCTGGCGCGCGGCGAACTGCATTGTGTCGGTGCCACCACGCTCGACGAATACCGCAAGCACATCGAAAAGGACGCGGCGCTGGCACGGCGCTTCCAGCCGGTGTTTGTCACCGAGCCGACGGTCGAGGACACGATCTCCATCCTGCGCGGCATCAAGGAAAAGTATGAGGTGCACCACGGTGTGCGCATCACCGACGGCGCGATCGTTGCCGCGGCGACCTTGTCAAACCGCTACATCACCGACCGTTTCCTGCCGGATAAGGCCATCGACCTGATGGACGAGGCGGCCTCGCGCCTGCGCATGGAGGTCGATTCAAAGCCGGAGGAAATCGACGAACTCGACCGCCGCATCGTGCAGCTCAAGATCGAGCGCGAGGCGCTGAAGAAGGAGCACGATCCGGCCTCGCAGGATCGTCTGCAAAAGCTCGTGAAAGAGCTTGAGGAGCTGGAGCAGGAATCCGCCGAGCTGACCGCCGAGTGGCAGGCCGAAAAGAGCAAGTTGGCCGACGCCCAGAAGATCAAGGAGCAGCTCGATCAGACCCGCGCCGAGCTCGACCAGGCGCAGCGGCGTGGCGACTGGGCCCGGGCCGGCGAGCTTACCTATGGCCGGATCCCCGATCTGGAACGGCAGCTGAAGGAAGCCGAAGGCTCGGAAAACGCGCGGATGCTCGAAGAGGCGGTGACGCCTCAGCACATCGCCGGGGTCGTGTCGCGATGGACCGGCGTGCCGGTCGACAAGATGCTCGAGGGCGAACGTGAGAAACTGCTTCAGATGGAGACCAATCTCGGTCGCCGTGTGATCGGGCAGAGCGAGGCGGTGGTCGCCGTGTCCAATGCGATCCGCCGCGCCCGTGCCGGGTTGCAGGACCCGAACCGGCCGATCGGCTCGTTCCTGTTTCTCGGGCCCACCGGTGTCGGCAAGACCGAACTCACCAAGGCGCTCGCCGAATTCCTGTTCGATGACGACAGCGCGATGGTGCGTATCGACATGTCGGAATACATGGAGAAGCACTCGGTCTCGCGGCTGATCGGCGCGCCACCGGGCTATGTTGGGTATGACGAGGGCGGTGCGCTCACCGAGGCGGTGCGGCGACGGCCTTATCAGGTGATCCTATTCGACGAGATCGAGAAGGCACACCCCGACGTGTTCAACGTGCTGCTGCAGGTGCTCGATGACGGGCGGCTGACGGACGGGCAGGGGCGCACGGTCGATTTCCGCAACACGCTGATCGTATTGACCTCGAACCTCGGCAGCGAGGCGATCGCCAACCTGCCGGACGACGCCGATATCGAGCAGGCGCGGCCGCATGTGATGGAGGCGGTGCGGGCGGCTTTCCGGCCGGAATTCCTCAACCGTCTCGACGAAATCCTGCTGTTCCGCCGCCTGTCGCGCGACGACATGAAGGGCATCGTTGAAATCCAGCTGCGGCGCCTGAAGAAGCTGCTGGAAGACCGCAAGATCACGCTCGACCTCGATGCCGCGGGCGAAACCTGGCTCGCCGATAAGGGCTATGACCCGGTCTATGGTGCGCGGCCGCTCAAACGCGTAATCCAGCGTGAATTACAGAACCCGCTGGCGCAGCAGATATTGCAGGGTCGCATTCCCGATGGGTCGACGGTCCGGGTCACCGCCAGCCCGCTGGGCCTGCTGATCGGCGACGTCGCGTCTGCGGCAGCGGCGGCTTAAAGGGCGTCAAACCCGGGGCTGGGGTGTGTAGGCTGCATCCTCACGCACCCCACCTCCTCGCGGGACGGCGCTGACGCGCGCAGCCGTGCGCGAAAGTCGCGGCGGCTAATCAACCGTGAAAAATCGATTGATTTGTCCCCTCGCTTGCCGCTTGCTTGCCCCGAACACCGTGGTAGGCCGGTGAGGAGGCGTAGTGGCCGAGATCCTGGTCGTCGACGATGATTTGCTGACCCGCAATGCACTGAGCCGTGCATTGCGGCGCGAGGGTCACAAGGTACGGCTGGCATCGAGCGGCGTTGAAGGGCTTGCCGAGTTCCGCAACAACTGCCCGGACCTTGTCGTCACCGACATCGTGATGCCCGATGGCGAAGGGGTGGCGATGATCCGCGCGATGCAGGAAGCTGCGCCGAACCTGCCGATAATCGCCATGTCCGGCGCAGCCGCGAACGAATTATACCTGCGTACCGCCGTGCGGTTTGGCGCCATCACGGCGCTCACCAAGCCGGTGCGGCTTCAGGAATTGCTGGCGGTGGTGGCCGGGCTCCTCAGACCGAGCGGCGAACCGAATGCTGCCGGGAAAAGCGTCCTTGTCATAGAAGCAGAATTTGATGCACGCGCCGCGGTAAGCGACGCACTGAAGCAGCAAGGCCTCACTGTCTTCGAAGTGGCGACCAGCGAAGAGGCGCTGGAATTGCTGACGTCGCCGCAGGAGATCGATATCATGTATACCGGCGTTGTCTTGAGCGGCGATTTGAATGGATTTCAGCTCGCGGAGAAAGCGAAGCGCCTGCGCCCCAACCTGCCCGTGATCTACAGCCGCGCCTATACGCATGCCGGCCCGAGCGGGAAACACCCAGAAGCGGAGCCGAAAGCCACGCCGGAGCCTAACCTGATCACTGATATCAAGCGTGCGCTCGGGCTTGACCTCACCGGAAGCGGAAACATCCGCTGAGGAGATCAGGTCATCAATCCCTGCAGGGTTGTGAGCGTGTCGGCTTCCTGAAACGGCTTATCCCAGCGAATGCGGTGAACCCGCGGAAACCGCATCGCCACGCCGGAGCGGTGTCGCGTTGACTTGTGCACGCTATCAAAAGCGATCTCCAGCACGAGGCCCGGCACCACCTCACGGACCGGTCCGTAGCGGTTGACGGTATTGTCGCGCACCCATTTGTCGAGCCGCCGCAATTCTTCATCGGTAAACCCGGAATAGGCCTTGCCGACCGGTACCAGCGCGCCGTCCGCCCAGGCACCGAAGGTGTAATCGGAGTAGAAGGACGAGCGCTTGCCGTTCCCACGCTGGGCATACATCAGCACGGTGTCGATCGTGAGCGCGCCGCGCTTCCACTTGAACCAGGGCCCTTTGGGCCGCCCGGCGACATAGAGCGAATCGGCGCGTTTCAGCATCAGCCCCTCGATGCCGCGATCGCGCGCGCCGGCGCGGATCGTCTTCAGTTCGTCCCAATCGGCGAACGGTACCAGCGGCGACAGGTCGAGCGCCGGCCGCGAGGTCCCGCCATACCAGTCCTCGAGGCGCCGACGGCGCTCGACAAAGGGGAGGTCGCGCAAATCGTCTGCACCAGCCCGCAGGATGTCGTACACGCGGACCGCGGTCGGGTATTGCCGCAACGCCTTGGCGTCGGGGGCTTTACGGTTGAGGCGCTGCTGCAGATCGTTGAACGGCGCCACCTCGCCATCGCGAATCACCAATAACTCGCCGTCGAGCGTCACGTCGGCGGGGATATCGGCGACAATATCCGGAAAGGCGCCGCCGATATCGTCGCCGGAGCGCGAGTAGAGCCGGCGCTCGCCGCCCCGCGCGACGAGCTGGACGCGAATGCCATCCCACTTCCATTCGGCCCGAAAATCACGCGGGTCGAGCGCCGCGAGGTCGCCTTCTTCGAGCGGCTGGGCCAGCATCAGCGGTGTGAAGACCGGCAGATCGGCGACACGCGGCGCCGCTGTATGGCCTTCGAGCCAGTTGAACAGCGTCTCGTAGGGCGGCGCAATGCCGTGCCATACTTCCTCGATCTGGGCGATCTGGGTGCCGCTCCATTCCGCCAGTGCGGTTTTCGCGAGCCGAGCCGAGACGCCGATCCGCAACGCGCCGGTCACCAGCTTCAACAGCGCCCAGCGCCCAGTGGCGTCGAGCGCGTCGAGCCATGGCGCCAAGTGCGCGCCAACCTCTGCGCGGTTGGCGCCGCGCAATGTCTCAACAATGTGGGTAAGCGTCGGAAGGCCCTCACCCGTCTCCGACCGTTGGTCGGAGCCACCCTCTGCCGCAATGCGGGCGAGGGGCTCATCCCCCCTCTCCCGCAATGCGGGAGAGAGGGGACCGGCGGCGGCATCGGCCGCCGGTGGGAGAGGGATTTGCGCTGGCTCGGGCCAGATCAGCGCCACGGTTTCGGCGAGATCGCCGACGAAATCCAGCGACCAGGCGAACAATTCCGGATCGACCCGCTGCATCGCCAGCGCCCGCACCTGCCCGGGCTTAGCCTCGGCGAACGATAACTCGCCGGTCAGCGCCGCCAGTGCCCAGCCGCGCTCCGGGTCTGGCGTCGTTGCGAAATATTCCTGCAGCAGCCGCAATTTGCCGTTACGCGACGGCGTAAACAGCAGCGCGTCCAGCAATTCCGCGAACCGGTTCACGGCAGCCCTACCCCATGTATCGCAGGCGCGCCGTCACCATGATATTCTGCAGCTACCCCTTCAGCAGGTGAGCCATGATCCATCATCTTTCGATTGCAGCGCGTGACCCGAAAAAGGCGGCCGATACTCTGGCCGCGATCTTCGGCGGCCGCGCCGTGCCGTTTCCGCCCAACCCCGGCAGCTTTTTCGCCCTGCAGCTCGACAATCATGGCTCGGGCATCGAGGTGTATCCGGCTGGCACCGAGCTGGAGCCGAACGGCGAAGTGGGCGGTGCTTTTGTCAAACATGAACGGCCGCGCGGCTTTGGCGCGACGCATTGTGCGGTTAGCGTCGGCACCGAGATCGGCACGGTCGAGACCATCGCCCGCGAGGCCGGCTGGGAGTGCTATCGCTGTAATCGCGGCCCGTTCCACGTGCTCGAAGTCTGGGTCGAGAACGAGACGATGATCGAGGTCCTGCCGCCCGATTACGCCGCCGAATATCTCGCCTTCACCAGCCCCGACAAGGTCACGGACCGCATGGCGGCGGGTTCCGCCGCCGCGGCCCGCCAGGCGGGTGCCCGGGCGCGATAAAGCGGAGAGGCGGCGACGAGGGGTCATTCTTCCTCCTCGTCGCCAAATCCGGCCAAGGCCAGGGCGCGAGCGCGCAGCCCGCGCGTCGTGGCGTAGTGCACCAGCGCCTCCTCGCGCCCATGGGTGACCCAGATTTCCCCAGCCTGGACGTCATCGAGTGTTGCGGTGAGCTCACTCCAATCGGCGTGGTCGGATATCACCAGGGGCAGTTCGACGCCGCGTGCCTTGGCGCGCTGCTTGACGCGCATCCAGCCGGAGGCCAGCGCCGCGACCGGTTCCGGCAGACGGCGGGTCCAGCGGTCACCGAGTGCGCTGGGTGGCGCCAGTACGATGCGCCCCTTGAAGGCGTCCGGCTTCAGGTCGGTACAGGGCAAGGTCGAGCCGAGCTCGACCCCAAGGCGCCGATACAGGTCGGTGAGCGCGATCAAAGCGCCATGCATGAAGATCGGTTCGTCATACCCTGCCGAGCGCAACAGCGCGATCAGCCGCTGGCATTTGCCGAGCGCATTGACGCCGACGAGGTGGCAGCGTTCGGGAAACAGCCGCACCGAGTGCAGCAATTTCTCGATTTCGTGTGTGTCCGGCGGATGCCGGAATACCGGCAGGCCAAATGTCGCCTCGGTGATAAAGACGTCGCAGCGCTGCGGCTCGAACGGAGTGCAGGTTGGGTCGGGCCGGCGTTTGTAATCGCCCGATACGACAACCCGGCTGCCTCCATATTCGATGACCGCCTGGGCGCTGCCGAGCACATGGCCGGCTGGCGCCAGGGTGAGCGATAGCTCGCCAAGCGCGAGTGTCTCGCCGTAGCGCGTGGGTTGCAGGGTACCGCCCGCCATCTCGCCAAAACGCTGCTGCATAATCGCCAGGGTTTCCGGTGTCGCGAGCACGGCGCCGCTGCCAGGCCGGGCGTGGTCGCCATGGCCGTGGGTGATGACGGCGCGGCCGACCGGCGCGACGGGGTCGATATGGAAATCGCCCGGCACGCAGTACAGCCCGGCCGGCGTCAGGCGCAGCCAATCCTCGACGCGTTCCTGCATGATGCTGATATGGGCGCGGCTTAATCGGCCATCGAGAGCGGCTTGGCGACGTCTTCAAGTGGCCGCCCCTCGGCCTTGATGCCGATCGCCAGTTCGAGGATCGCGGCTCCGACCATGAGCCCTGCGCCGAGCAGGTAGCCGATGAACACATCACCGCGCTGGCCACTGGCGATGAGTTTGCCAAACAGCCATGGCGAGGCGACACCGCCGAGCAAGGTGCCGAATGCATAGAACACCGCGATCGCCAGGGCGCGTGTTTCCAACGGGAAGCTTTCGCTCACAGTCAGGTAGGCGGCGCTGGCGGCGGCTGAGGCGAAAAAGAAGATGCCGCTCCAGCACACCGTAAGCGTCGTCGCGCTGACCATGTTCTGGTCGAACAGATAGCCGACGATCGCCAGCAAGATACCGGAGATGCCATAGGTGAAAGTGATCATCGGCTTGCGGCCAAGCGTGTCGAACAGCCGCCCAAGGAGCAGAGGGCCGGCGAAATTCCCCAGCGCAAAGGGCAGCATGTACCAGCCGATTGAGGACGACGGCACCTGGTAGAAGTGGGTCAGCACCAGCGCGTAGGAGAAGAAGATCGCGTTGTAGAAAAATGCCTGAGCCGACATCAGCGCCAGCCCGAGTACCACGCGTCTCGGGTATTGGGTGGCGATGGCCCGCACCATGCGCAGGATCGGCGTGTGCTTGTGCGCCGTCAGCCGCATCTTTTTTCCATCGACTTGGGGAAGCGGAGCGCCGTGCTCGGCCTGCCGCACGCGATCCTCGATCTCACTGACGACCTGTTCGGCCTCGTCATTGCGGGCGTGCAGCATCAACCAGCGCGGGCTTTCCGGGATGTAGCGCCGCAACCCGATGATGCCAAGCCCCAGCACCGCGCCGATGCCAAAGGCAAAGCGCCAACCCAGGTCGGCAGGCAACCGCCCCGGCGCTAGCAGGGTTACCGCGCCGAGAGCCCCGAGCGCCGCGCCAAACCAGAAGCTGCCATTGATCGCGAGATCGGTACGGCCACGATACCGGGCGGGGATCAGCTCCTGGATGGCAGAGTTGACCGCCGCGTACTCGCCGCCGATGCCCGCGCCGGTCAGAAAGCGGAACACGGCAAAGCTCCAGAAATCCCAGGAAAAGGCTGTCGCGGCGGTGGCGATGAGATAGAGCGCGAGAGTGAGGATGAAGAGCTTTTTACGGCCCAACCGGTCAGTCGCGTAACCGAACGACAGCGCGCCGATGACCGCGCCGATCAGGTAGGCACTCGCCACCATCCCGACTTCCGCATCGCTGAAATGCAGCACCGGGCTCTGTTCGAGGGCGCCGGCGATCGATCCGGCGATCGTGACCTCGAGCCCATCGAGGATCCAGGTGATCCCCAGCCCTACCACAACCAACGTGTGAAACCGGGTCCAGGGCAGGCGATCCAGGCGTGCCGGGACATCGGTCTCGATAATCGCGGCATCGCTACCTAGGTTTGTATCGTGCATACCGCAGACAACACCGCTCGCGGCCGGTTGTCGCGGGCGGGACAACTGCGGGGGCCTTCGAACGTTGCCGACAGACATGAGCGGGGGAAAAGCGTCTTCATGGTTGCGGATGCTGCTGATGCTTGCGCTGCTGCCTGGAGTGGTGGGGCTCGGCGCGCCGGCAGCCAGGGCACAGCACGCAACCGGAGCATTGACCAGCGCTCCGGCCGATAATACCGCTCTGACTCCATCGGAGGCGCATCGCCTGGCCGAGACGCTGCAGGACCCGCAGAAGCGGTCGCAGCTGATCGATACCCTCAATGCGCTGAGCAAAACCGCGCCGGCAAGCGAAAAACCGGCCGAAGCGGACAAAGCGCCGCCGCCACCAACGCCGCCACCTGAAACGGAGCCAGCAAAACCGGGAACGGTGTCGCTGGCGCCTGATAGCCTGGGTGCCCAGCTTTTGGCGCAAGCCTCGCACTGGCCGGCCCTGATCGCACACGAATTCGCCGCCACCGGCCGCACCGTCACCAGTGCGCCGCTGCTGTGGATCTGGATTCGCAGCATCGCGAACGACCCGGAACAGCGCACCGCCGTCGTCGACGCGATCTGGCAATCGGTTCTGGTGGCTGGGGGCGCGTTGCTGCTTGGGTGGCTGCTGCGGCTTGCGATGCGCCGGCCGATCAACGCGCTCGCGACGCACGCGCCAAACGGCGAGACGACGGACGGCGATACCCCGATCGTGCGCTCGCGCCGGGCAACCGCCTGGCACCTCTTGAAGCGTCTGCCTTTCGCCCTGATGCGGCTGGTGCTGGAGCTGATCCCGGTGGGCGTGTTCTGGGGTTCGGCGATGCTGATGTCGGCAGCGGTTCCGGCGCCGTTGACCAGGGCTGTCATCGCCGTCGTCATCAACGGCTATGCCGTGGCGCGCGCCGTGATGGCGATCGCGCGGATGCTGGTATCGCCGGCGCTTGGCCGCTTGCGGCTTCTGCAAACCGACGATGCCGGCGCCGAGTACCTGATCGCCTGGCTGCGCGCGATCGTGATCGTCGGCGTCACCGGCGGCGTGATGGCCAATTTGGCCTTGCTGTTTGGTTTGTTCGAGGACGCCTACGACACGCTGGTCCGTCTTGTCGCCCTGATTGTCGCCGGGTTGCTCGCCGTGCTGGTCCTGCGATGCCGTACGAGTGTCGCGCAGCGGCTGCGCGCGCCGCCCGATGCCGAGGGCGGCATCGTCCGCTGGCGCAACTGCCTCGCCGGCAGCTGGCATCTCCTCGCCCTGTTAGCCATCGCCGCGGGCTGGATACTGGCGGCAGCCGGCATCCAGGAGGGTCTCGGGGGCTTGCGCGTGCTAATCGGCAGCGTCCTCATTGTGGTTGCGGCACGGATCGTCGCGATTGTGCTGCTGGGGACGCTTGACCGGGTAGCGCGTCTATCCGAAGGCGGCGAGTCGCCCGCTGCCGCGAGCCTGCGCGCGGCGCGCTATCAGGCGCTGGCGCATCTTATTGTCACGATCGCGGTGGTGCTGGGGACGCTCCTCGGGTTGCTCGAATTCTGGGGCTTCCGCACCCTCTACTGGTTCGAGCAGGGCCGGGTCGGGGCGAACCTGATGTCGGCGGCGGTGACCGTGACAATCGCCGTCATCGCCGCGATTGTCGTTTGGGAATTGGCCAACAGTGCGATGGAGCGTCGCCTGGCGCGGCTCAGCGCGGCCGGACCTGCCAGTCATTCAGCGCGACTGCGTACACTGCTGCCGATCCTGCGCGCGGCGTTGCTGACAACGATCGTTGTTATCGTCGGGTTGACCGCATTGAGTGAGATCGGCGTCAATATCGCACCGCTGCTGGCCGGTGCCGGTATCGTCGGCGTGGCGGTCGGGTTCGGTTCGCAAAAGCTGGTGCAGGATGTGATCACCGGCATGTTCGTGCTGTTCGAAAATGCGATTCAGATCGGCGATTCCGTGACCGTCGCCAGCCTCTCCGGCAATGTCGAGCGGCTGTCGGTACGCAACATCTGGCTGCGCGGCGGTGATGGTGCGGTGCACATCATTCCGTTCAGCGCCGTGACCAGCATCACCAACAGCAATCGCGGGCTTGGCAACGCCGCCGTGTCGGTTACCATTTCGGTTGACGAAGATGCCGATCGCGCCGCCGATGTGCTGCGTGACATTGCCGCCGGCATGAAGACCGAAGACGCCTATGCCTCGGCGATGCTCGGCGATCTTGGCCTGTGGGTCGATGCGGTGAAGGCTTCGGGGGTAACGCTGAGCGGCACGATTTCCTGTACGGATAGCGGCCGCTGGAGCGTCCAGCGCGAGTTCAATCGCCGCGTGCACAAGCGGTTTAGGGAACTCGGCATCGTGTTCGATGAGTGGCCGGGAAAGAGGGAGATCACATGGCAGAGCGCCCCGACATCCGCCTGACGCCTGAGGAGCAGGCCGAATTTCTGCGCACCACCCGCAAATGCGCGCTCGCCACCGTCGACAAGGACGGGTTTCCGCATGTCGTCGCGATGACCTTTCACCACCGCGACGGCGCCTACTACATGACCTCATACGGCAAGGCGCAGAAGGTGCTGAACATCCGGCGCAACCCGAAGGTCGGCATCATGGTCGAGACCGGCGGCTCCTATGCCGAACTGAAAGGGATAATGGTGCGCGGCGATTGCGAGGTCGTCGACGAGCCTCAACGAGTGAACGAGATCTTCTCCTGGCTCGTCGAAGGGCGCACAACGTCGCGTCCCACTGGCTCGGAGCGCAGTGTTCCCAAGCGCGTCGTGCTCAAGATTATCCCGCACAAGATGTTCACCTGGGACCACAGCAAGCTCGGCGGCCGCTACTGAATTGAAGGCGCCGCTCAGCCCTTGGCGAGTGCCTCCCGCAATATCTCCAGTTCCATCCAGCGCTCTTCCGCCGCCGCCAATTCGGCGCGCGCGGTGGCCAGCGCTTCCGTTGTCTTGGCAAACCGCGCGGCGTCCTTGCGATATAGATCGGGGTCACCGAGCACTGCGTTCAACTCGGCAAAGCGCTGCTCCAGCGTCGCGATCTGCTGCGGCAGCTGGTCCAGGGCACGCTGGTCGTTGAAGGATAGGCGGCGCGGCCGTTCGGCGGCGCTCTCGGGCTTTTTCGCGGCGGGCGGTCGTTTGACGCCCGCAGGGGAGGGAGGCGGCACATCGCGCCCGGCGTCACCGCGCTGCGCCAGCATGTCGGTATAGCCGCCGGCGTACTCGACCCAGCGGCCGTTGCCTTCGCTCGCGATGACGGAGGTCGCGACACGGTCGAGGAAATCGCGATCATGACTGACCAGCAGCACGGTGCCCGCATAATCGGCGAGCTTTTCCTGCAGCAGGTCGAGCGTTTCGAGATCGAGATCGTTGGTCGGCTCATCGAGTATCAGCAGGTTCGACGGTGTCGCGAAGGCGCGGGCCAGTGTCAGTCGGGCACGCTCGCCGCCAGACAGCATGCCGACCGGGCTGCGCGCCTGTTCCGGGCGAAACAGAAAATCCTTCATATAACCGATGACATGGCGGCTCTGATCGCCTACGCGCACGGCATCGCCGCTGCCCGCGAGCGTCGCCGCCAAGGTTTGTTCGGGATCGAGGCTTTCGCGCCGCTGATCCAGGAGGACGCTGGCGAGATTTGTCCCCAGCCTGATCGCGCCGTTATCGGGCTCAAGCCGGCCAGTCAGCAGGTTCAGCAATGTCGTCTTGCCGGCGCCGTTCGCGCCGATGATCGCGACGCGGTCGCCCCGCATGATCCGTGTCGAGAAGTTCCGCACAATTTGGCGATCGCCAAACGACTTGGACATGCCCTTGGCCTCGACGATGAGGCGGCCCGACAACTCGGCCTGCGCCGCTTCGAGGCGCGCGGTCCCGGTGGGTCCGCGATGCTCGCGATGCCGGCGGCGCAGCGCGTGCAGGTCCGCCAGCCGGCGCTGGTTGCGGGTGCGGCGTGCGGTGACGCCGTAACGCAGCCAATCTTCCTCCATCGCGATTTTGCGGCCGAGTTTGTGCTGTTCGGCCTCTTCCTGCTTGAGGATTTCGTCACGCCTGGCCTCGAAGCCGGCGAAACCCTCGTCGAGCACGCGGGTTATACCGCGGTCGAGCCATACGGTGACGCGGGAAAAGCGTTCGAGCAGGCGGCGGTCATGGCTGATCACCACAATGCCGGAGCGCATGCCGGCGAGTTCCTGCTCCAGCCACTCGATCCCGGGAAGGTCGAGATGGTTGGTCGGCTCGTCCAATAGCAGGATGTCGGGCGACGGCGCGAGGGCTCGTGCCAAGGCGGCGCGACGTGCCTCGCCGCCCGACAGGGAGGCGGGATCCTCGCCGCCGGAAAAGCCGAGCTCCTTGAGGAGATAGAGCGCACGATGACGCCCTTCAGTGTCGCCAAACCCGGCCTCGACATAGGCGAGCGTGGTGGCGAACCCGGAGAGATCAGGCTCCTGCGAGAGGTATTGGATGCTGCAGCCGGGCTGGACGAAGCGCTCTCCTGAATCCACCGGAACAACGCCAGCGGCGATGCGCAGCAG
This sequence comes from Alphaproteobacteria bacterium, assembly GCA_019240125.1. Classification (GTDB taxonomy): domain Bacteria; phylum Pseudomonadota; class Alphaproteobacteria; order ATCC43930; family CGMCC-115725; genus DATARH01. Next base: position 23,314 of record JAFAYW010000101.1, on the reverse strand, counting down.
GGTCGATTTCCCGGCACCGTTGCGCCCGACCAGGCAGATGCGGTCCCCGCCGGCAACTGACAGGCCAGCCCCCGCGAGCAACGGGACTGCCCCGAAGGTCAGATGGATATCCTGCAGCAGAAGAAGCGGAGACATGAAAATATAATCACCAAGGCCGGATCGTGGATGGCATCGCAGGGTTAACGGAGGCGACACACATGGCGTACGACATACCACCCCCGACCGACTTGCCTGAGCCCGGCTTTTACTATCACTTCAAGCATGATCCCACCGGACCGGTGAACAACTACGCCTACTACATCTACGGCGTCGGGCATCACACCGAGGAAGGCTGCCCTACCGACGACGCCTTTATGCAGGTCTATCGGCCTCTCTATGAGGCGGCCTATGCCTACCGGCATGGCGGGCTGTTCGACCTGCGGCCGCTGCGGATGTTTTATCAACCCGCCGCCTGGCAGGGAAAGTCCGTGCCTCGGTTCGCCAGGATTACCGATCCCGATGTGATCGCGCAGCTGGAGCGGATCAAGCGCCAGATGTATCCCGCTTTCTGAGACAGGGTGGGGCTGGACGCTGGCTCAATCAGGCGCGCCTGGGCATTCGCTGCGATCCCGGCTGCTGGCCTTGTGGCTGCTTTCGCTGGGCGGCAGTATGGCCGTCGGCTGGCTGCTGCTGCAATTATACGAGCAATCGACGGCGGCCCAGGTAGGGCGCGCGCAGGCGGTGGCCGCGCATGCCTGCGACCAGATAAAGGATCGCTACGAGTTCTACGTGCGGGGCTGGACCGGACCGGACGCCGGCACGATTGACGACCGCCTGCGAGGCGATCTGACGGGCGCCGTCGGCATGGCGCTGGCGCAGCAGAACGGCGTCGAAGGCGGGATCTGGCAGCGGCAGGCGGGACCGCTCGCCTACGCCTTCCCTACCTATCAGGGCACCGGCCCGAAAACCGATGTGCCCGCCGCCGAACTCAGCCAGATCAAGGAGATCAACGAGCAGGCGGAGCGCGAGGATCAGACCGTCGAACGGCAATCCGGCGCCTCATCGCAAACCCTGCTGCTGACCGCGTGTCCACTCCCCGGTCCGCTCCCGGCCTTATCGGCGTGGACCATGTCGCGGGTGTTTCTATCGCCGGCCTTTGATCAGCTGCGCCTGGGCGTGGGACTGCTGCTGGCCGTGATGCTGGCGATGTCGCTGTGGATCATGCGCATCCTGCTGGTCTGGTCGCGCCATGTCCGGCGCATCGAGGAGGCGCTTGCGGGGACTGACCCTTTGATTATCGCGACGCTACGGCGCACGGGCGAGCGCGAGCTCGATCGCATCATCGACGCATTGAACGAGGCTGCCTTGCGGTTGCGCGCCGCTCGGGAAGAAGCTGACGGGCTTACCGCTAGGGTAACGGTTGCCGAGCGGCTGGCGGCGCTTGGCCGCGTCGCGGCAGGTGTGGCGCACGAGATCCGCAACCCGATCGCCGCGTTGCGACTGCAAGGGGAGAACGCCCTCGCGGGTGGCGACGAGCGCCGCCGAGAGGCGATTCCTGCGATGCTGGCCCAGGTGCAGCGCCTCGATGGGCTGGTCAGCGAGTTGCTTGCCATGACGCAACGGCGAGAACCGCGGCTCGTCGATCTCGATGTTCGCAGCTTTCTTTTAAACAGCATCGATCCGCATAGCGTAGCCGCGCGTTCATCAAACATCATGCTGAATCTGATCTGTAAACCCGAGCGCGCTTCCTTCGACCCCGATATGGTCGGCCGCGTTCTCGACAACTTGCTGGTCAATGCCCTGCGGCACACCCCGCCCGGCGGACAGATCGAGATTGAAGCCGCGCTGCGGGGAGCGAACCTCGTCCTGAGTGTCAGCGATAACGGTCCCGGTGTGGCGCCTGAACTTGAAGATCAGCTGTTCGACCCCTTCGTCACAGGACGTGCCGACGGCACCGGTCTTGGCCTCGCGATCGCGCGAGAACTCGCCGATGCACACGGAGGAACACTGCGCCTCGAACCGAAAACGGGGCAGGGCGCCCGCTTCGTCCTTGAGCTGCCTTGCGGGGTATCATGTCGCTCATCCTGATCGTCGACGACGACACCGCGGTGCGCAGCGCGCTCGCTGTCACGTTGGCGGATCTCGGGCATGAACCGGCCGAGGCGGAGGATGGTCCGGCCGCGTTAATCTGGTTGTCGCGCCAACATGCCGATGCGGTGTTGCTCGACCTCAGAATGCCGGGCATGGACGGCCTAGATGTGCTGCGCTCGATCCGTCGGATGCCCCATGCACCGCCCGTCGCCGTGCTGACAGCGGTGTCTACCAGCAGCAACACCATCGAGGCGATGCGCCTGGGGGCCACCGATCACCTGACAAAGCCGATCGGCCGCGACGATCTGGCCTCCTTAGTCTCGCGCATGCTGCCGCCGGCTGCGGTCACCGCGCCTGCGGCTGCCGGCGATTCTAGCGATCTGGTCGGCGTCAGCGCGGCCATGCATCAGGTGCAGAAGACGATCGGCATGCTGGCTGATAGTGACGCCACTGTCCTGCTGACGGGCGAGACCGGCACCGGCAAAGAGATTGTCGCGCGCGCGATCCACCGCCATGGCCGGCGGGCAAAGGCCCCCTTTGTTGCGGTGAACTGTGCCGCGATACCGGGAGAATTGCTGGAGAGTCTGCTATTCGGCCATGTCCGTGGTGCGTTCACCGGCGCCGTTGTGGATCGGCCGGGCTCGTTTCGCGAGGCGCAGGGCGGCACGCTGTTTCTAGACGAAATCGGCGACATGGATCCCGGTATGCAGGCAAAGCTCCTGCGTGTCCTGCAGGAACGCGTCGTTACGCCGGTTGGCGGACGGCCACAGCCGATCGATGTCCGGATCATCGCGGCCACCCATCGGGATATCGCCGCGGCGGTTCGCGACGGAAGCTTTCGCGAGGATTTGTTTTATCGTCTCGGCGTGGTGCCGCTGCCGCTTCCGCCCCTGCGTGAGCGGCTCGCCGATATTCTGCCGCTGGCAGAGCATTTCCTCGCGCTGGCTGCCGGCGACCGCCCAAAACAGCTGTCCGCGGATGCGGCGAGCCGCCTCATGACGTATCGCTGGCCGGGTAATGTCAGGGAACTGCGCAACACCATGGAGCGAGTAGCGGTCCTGGTGCGGCGGGCGGTGGTGACCGCGGCCGATTTCGATTTCCTGCAACCCGATACGCCGGATTTGGCTGCGGCGGATTGGCTCGACGGGACCCTGCCCGATGCCGTGGCGCGCCTCGAGCGGGCCATGATCGCACGCGCGTTGCAGCAAAGCGGCGGGAATCGGGCGCAGGCGGCCGAACTGCTCGGCATTCGCCGCCAATTGCTTTACGACAAGCTCGCACGTTACGGGCTGGGAGTGTCCGAAAATCGGACGCGTGATGTCCTGGATCGGGACGAAACCACCATACCCGTTCCGAAATAATCTCGTAAATTCAATATCTTATACGTTGGTATCGCGCTTGCCCTTAGAGCCATCACGGAGGCGGTAGCCATCCGATTGGAGGGTGATATGAGGGCACGACAATTCATGCTGGGCGCGGTGCTGCTGGGCGGCATCTCGGCGACGGCAGTGATGGCGCAAGGGCTCGGCGGTTTTGATCCGAGCCAGCTGCCGGAAATACAAGGCAAGGTGGCGCAGTACAGCCTCAGCCCGCGCGGCGATGTCGATGGGCTGATCCTCGATGACGGCACCGAGGTTCATCTGCCGCCGCATCTCGGGGCGCAGCTGGTGTTTTCCGTCAGGCCCGGCGATCAGGTCAGCGTGCGCGGCTTGAAGGCGCGCGGCATTCCGACGATCGACGCCGCCTCGATCACGAATACCGCGACGCACCAGACGGTGACGGATAATGGCCCGCCGGGTCCCGGCGGCGGCACCGCGATGCAGGTGAGCGGCACGATCAAGGCGCAACTGCATGGGCCGGGCGGCGATCTGAACGGCGTCTTGCTGCAGGATGGCACGATCGTCCATATGCCGCCCGATCAGGCGGAACAGATGGCGGCGCAATTGACTGTCGGGCAGCCGCTCTACGTGACCGGCCAGGGCACCGACAGCCCGCTCGGCAAGGCGATTGACGCACAGCAGATCGGACCCGACCAATCGAGGCTGGCGCAGGTCGACAACCCGCCGCGCGGCCCGGGCCGTGACCGCCGCCCCCCGCCTCCGCCGCCCCCGGTGCCAATGATAGCAGCTCCCGCGGCACCACCACCCGCGGGGCCGGGCGCGGCACCACCGCCACCGCCACCGCCACCGCGGTAAGTCGATACCGGCGCAATAGCGGGCCCGGCAGATGCGGGCCCGCGCCACTGACAATTCAGCTCACGAGGCAAATCAATGCACTGGCTTGACCCAGACTACCTGCCGCGGACTGCGGGAACGGTTCAGCGCTTTCTGCTCAATCCCGACGGTCTTATCGACGGCTTCCTGTTGCAGGATGGCCAGGAAATTCACGTTCCGCCGCACCTTGACCGACAACTGCGCCAGCTTTGCAGACCGGGCGACGCGGTGACTGTTCGCGGCGTCCGCCCGCGTGGTGCCGATATGGTCGCCGCCGTCGCGGTCGAGACCGCCGATCAGCGGCTGCTCGATGGTGGGCCGCCGGAGGGCGACGAGAAAAAGCGTCTCAAGGCTGACGCTGAAAAACGCGGCTCCAAGATGGAAGTGGAGGGGCGCATCAGCCGGGGCCTGCACGGCCCCAAGGGAGAATTGCGCGGGCTGATACTGGAAAGCGGCGAGATCGGTCGCTTCCCGGCCAAAGCGGCGGCGCTGGTGCGGCCGTTGATCGAGGCCGGTGCCACCATAATCATGCGCGGCGAAGGCTTGGCGACGGCCGAGGGGACAGTTGTGAAATTGAGCGAGATCGGCCCGTCGCGGACGGAACTGCAATCGCTCAAGGCGCCCCCGAAGGCCGACCATCACCACTGATCACGAGGGCGATCGCCGCATCGTCGCGAAGGGTCGGGCGTCTGGCTGGCCCTTCGATCGCGCGGAGCCCGTGCCCATCACGCGGCTCCCGAGGCGCAAGGAACAGCCATGAGCGACACCATCAGCAAGTCCGCCGCCAACACGCCCGCCAACACGGTCGCCGCTCGCAAGTCTGGCGCGCGATCGGGTTTCCCTCCGGCCTCGCTCGACGCGCTGAATTTCCTGTTAGCGGATGTACGCGGCGCGCTCGGGCCCTATCTGAACGTCTTCCTCGTCACCGAGCAGCATTGGAGCCAGGAATCGGTCGGCCTGGTAACGGCGATCGGCGGCTGGATCGGACTCGCCTTTCAGGCGCCGGCGGGCGGGCTGATCGACACCACCCGCGCCAAGCGGGCGTTGATCGTGTTCGCGCTGGTAATCCTCGGCGCCGGGGCAATAACGATCTTCCTCGCGCCGGATTTCTGGCCGGTGATGATCGCCAATAATCTGATGGCGATTGTCGGCGACATCTTTGGTCCCGCCGTCGCGGCGCTCACCCTGGGTCTCTATCGGCGGGCCGAGTTGGCGCGGCGTATGGGGCGCAACTCGGCCTGGGACCATGCCGGCAATGTCGCGATCGCCGCGGCGGCCGGTCTGGTCGGCTGGGCCTTCTCGCAGCGCGCCGTGTTTCTGTTGGTTCCGGTGTTTGCGGCGCTGGCCGCTGTCGCGGTGTTGTCGATCCCGGCCGCGGCGATCGACCATGAACGTGCCCGCGGTGCCGACGAGCAAGATGAGGTTGACCACGCGAAGGCGGCGCCATCGGGCCTGTCCGTCCTCCTGACATGCCGGCCGCTATTGGTTTACGGCGCCTGCGCGATGCTCTTTCACTTCGCGAATGCGCCGCTGTTGCCGCTCGTCGGGCAGAAACTGGCGCTGGCGCACAAGGAGCTGGCGACCGCCATGATGTCGGCCTGCATTATCGCCGCGCAGGCCATCATGCTGCCGATCGCGCTGTGGGTCGGCCACACCGCCGATCGCTGGGGCCGTAAGCCGATCCTGCTGGTCGGCTTCGCGATCCTGCCGATCCGCGCGGTGCTCTATACGTTTTCCGACGCAAGCGGATGGCTGATCGCGGTGCAATTGCTCGATGGGGTAGGGGCGGGCATCTTCGGCGCGATCACCCCGCTGGTGCTCGCGGATCTGATGCGCGGCACCGGCCGCTACAATATCGCGCAAGGCGGTGTCGCGACACTGCAAGGCATTGGCGCGTCGACCAGTGGTCTGGTGACCGGTGTTATCGTTGATCATTTCGGGTACACTCCCGCTTTCCTGGAAGCGGCGGTTGCGGCGACGATCGCGCTGGGCGCGCTATTGATCGCGATGCCGGAAACGGCGAATGTGCCCAGCTCGAGAGGTCCGACGGGCCGCTCTGGCCGCAACATCGCGGCGGCCGCCTCGAGCGCCGTCCCCAGTTCGGCCTGACGTCGTCCGATGAGCACCGTCACATTCCTGCAGCCGCTGGCTGTCTACACCGTCGCGGCGCTGGCGACCGCCGGGGTCATCCTGCGGCCGTTTTCCTGGCCGGAGGCGATCTGGGCGATGCTGGGCGCCGCGCTCCTGGTCATTCTTGGTCTGTTGCCGATCCGCGACGCCTTCACGGGCATCGCCAAGGGTACCGATGTCTATCTGTTCCTGATCGGCATGATGCTGCTGGCCGAACTCGCGCGTCAGGAAGGGTTGTTCGATTGGCTGGCGGCGCGCGCGGCGCGGCTGGCGGCGGGTTCAGCAAGGCGCCTGTTCCTGCTGATCTATGGTGTCGGCACCCTGGTGACAATCTTTCTATCGAACGATGCTACCGCCGTTGTGCTGACCCCGGCGGTCGCCGCGGCGGCCCGCGCCGCGCGCGCCGAGCAGCCGCTGCCCTTTCTTCTGATTTGCGCGTTCATCGCCAACGCAGCGAGCTTTGTGCTGCCGATCTCGAACCCTGCGAACCTGGTCATATATGGTAACCACATGCCGGCGCTGTTGCAGTGGCTGCCTCGCTATGCGTTGCCGTCCCTGCTGTCGATCATCGCCACCTACCTCGTCCTGCGATGGACACAGCGGCAGGCGCTGCGCCTGCCGATTTCACATGAGGTGTCCGTCCCGGCACTGTCGCTGTGCGGGCGCATCGCGGCGTTCGGCATCGCGGCGACCGCCGTTGTGCTGATGACGGCATCGGCCTTTGATGTGGCGCTCGGTCTTCCGACATTCCTGGCCGGGCTCGCCACTGCCGGCCTGGTGCTGTCACGCTCGCAATGCGGCGGTGTGCTGTCGGTTGCAAAGAATATCTCGTGGGGTGTTCTGCCTCTGGTTGCCGGCCTGTTTGTCCTGGTCGAGGCGCTCGATAAGGCGGGGTTGCTGGCGCAGCTCAGCCAGCTCCTGCACAAGGCGGGTAACGCCTTCCCCGATGGCACTGCGTGGGGCGTCGGCGCGGGATTGGCTGCGCTGTGCAACGTGATGAACAACCTCCCGGCGGGGCTGATCGCCGGTAATGCTGTTCAGGCGGCGCAGGCACCGCCAGCGGTCACCTCGGCGGTGCTCATCGGCATCGATCTCGGCCCGAACCTTTCGGTCACGGGCTCGCTCGCGACGATCCTCTGGCTGACAGCCTTGCGGCGTGAAGGGCAGCAAGTCAGCGCCTGGGCGTTTCTGAAGCTGGGCGCGCTTATCATGCCGCCGGCGCTGGTGGTTGCCCTGGCTGCCGCTCTGATCGGATGATCCGGCGCGAGCTGCCGGGGGCCTCGCTATTCCCGCAGGTCGTCGAAGAATTCCTTAACCCGCGCGAAAAAGCCCTCGCTTTCCGGGTTGGTCTTGCCGTTCTCCCCGGCCTTTTCGAACTCGCGCAGCAATTCCTGCTGGCGCTTTGTCAGGTTGACCGGGGTTTCGACGACCGCCTGGATGTACATGTCGCCGCGTGAGGGCGAACGCAGTACCGTCATCCCCTTGTTACGCAAGCGGAACTGGTGTCCAGATTGCGTGCCCGCCGGCACCGTGACACGGGTGCGGCCGCCATCGACGGTCGGCACTTCCATCGTGCCACCAAGCGCCGCCGTGGTGAATGGGATCGGCACACGGCAGAAGATGTTGGCGCCGTCGCGCTGAAAGATCGCATGCGCCGACAAGCTGACAAAGATATAGAGATCGCCCGGCGAGGCGCCGTGCATGCCGGCCTCGCCCTCGCCGGCGAGGCGGATACGCGTACCGTCTTCGACTCCTGCGGGGATGTTGACGGATAGCGTCTTCTCACGACGTACCCGGCCCTGACCGCCGCAGGTCTTGCACGGTTTTTCGATGGTCTGTCCCGAACCGTGACAGGTCGGGCAGGTGCGTTCCACGGTGAAAAAACCCTGCTGGGTCCGCATCCGGCCATGGCCCTGGCAAGTGCGGCAGGAGGTCGGCCGTGAGCCCGGCTCGGCGCCGCTGCCCTTGCAGGTATCGCAGTGAACCAGAGTGGCGACGCGGATTGTCGTCTGTTTGCCTTTGAAGGCATCTTCCAGGGAAACTTCGATGTTGTAACGAAGGTCGCTGCCACGCGCCGGTCCAGCCTGCTGCCGGCGGCCGCCGCCCATCGCACCGAACATCTCTTCGAAGATGTCAGCGAAGCCGCCGGTAAATCCACCGCCCATGCCGAAATCGCCCGGCCCGCGGCTGCTGTTTTCGAACGCGGCATGCCCGAAGCGGTCATAGGCCGCCCGTTTCTGATCGTCTTTCAGAATTTCATAGGCTTCGCTGACATCCTTGAATTTCTGCTCGGCCGCTTTGTCACCCGCGTTCCGATCCGGGTGAAACTGCATCGCAAGCTTGCGATAGGCCCGCTTTAACTCGTCGGCGTCGGCGGTTTTGGACACGCCTAAGGTCTCGTAGAAATCCTGCTTAGCCATACTCGTGGAGCGCCCGGCACTTCAGAGGGAAACGGCATGCTCCCGGGCGACAGGCCCGGGAGCATGCATCTTCACGACGCGTTGCAGCTTTTAGGCCGAACCACGCTTCTTCTGGTCGTCGACTTCTTCGAAATCGGCGTCGACGACATTGTCGTCCGCGCCATGCGGGTGGGCCCCACCGGCACCGGCGCCACCCTGCGGGCCGGCGCCCGGACCCGCGCCAGGACCGCCGCTCTCCTGCTGCGCCTTGTACATGGCCTCGCCGAGCTTCATCGAGACCTGCGCCAGGGCTTCCGTCTTCGACTTGATCTGCTCGACATCGTCGCCGCCGATCACATCCTTCAGCGCCTGGATCGCGCTCTGTACGGCCTCGCGATCGCTCTGAGCCACCTTATCGCCAGCCTCGGTGAGGCTGCGCTCGCTGCTGTGAATTAAGCCGTCGGCCTGGTTCTTGGCTTCGACCAATTCGCGGCGTTTCTTGTCGTCGGCCGCGTGCGACTCGGCATCCTTGACCATCTTGTCGATGTCGGCATCGGACAGACCGCCCGACGCTTGGATGCGGATCTGCTGCTCCTTGCTGGTGGCCTTGTCCTTGGCCGAGACCTGCACGATGCCGTTAGCGTCGATGTCGAAGGTAACCTCGATCTGCGGCATGCCGCGCGGCGCGCCCGGAATACCGACAAGGTCGAACTGGCCGAGCAGTTTGTTGTCGGCCGCCATCTCGCGCTCGCCCTGGAAGACGCGGATCGTGACAGCGGTCTGATTGTCCTCGGCCGTCGAGAAGGTCTGCGACTTCTTCGTCGGGATCGTCGTGTTGCGATCGATCAGGCGGGTGAACACGCCGCCCAGCGTCTCGATACCCAGCGACAGCGGGGTTACGTCGAGCAGCAGGACGTCCTTGACCTCGCCCTGCAATACGCCGGCCTGGATCGCCGCGCCGATCGCGACCACCTCGTCCGGGTTGACGCCGCGGTTCGGGTCCTTGCCGAAGAACTGCTTAACCGCCTCGATGACCTTGGGCATGCGGGTCATGCCGCCGACCAGGATGACCTCGTCGATTTCAGACGCCTTCAGCTGCGCATCGCGCAGCGCGGCGCGGCAGGGATCGATGGTGCGCTGGATCAGGTCATCGACCAGCTGCTCGAGCTTGGAGCGGCTCAACTTGATGTTGAGATGCTTTGGCCCCGTCTGGTCTGCCGTGATGAACGGCAGGTTCACCTCGGTCTGGACCGATGACGACAGCTCGATCTTGGCCTTTTCGGCCGCCTCCTTCAGGCGCTGCAGGGCAAGCCGGTCGGAGCGCAGGTCGATGCCCTGCTCCTTTTTGAACTCGTCCGCCAGGTAGTCGATGATCTTCTTGTCGAAGTCTTCGCCGCCGAGGAATGTGTCGCCATTGGTTGACTTGACCTCGAAGACGCCGTCGCCGATCTCCAGCACAGACACGTCAAAGGTGCCGCCGCCAAGATCGTAAACCGCGATCGTACCGGTGCCCTTCTTCTCCATGCCGTAGGCGAGCGCCGCCGCGGTCGGCTCGTTGATGATGCGCAATACCTCGAGGCCAGCGATACGGCCGGCATCCTTGGTTGCCTGGCGCTGTGAATCGTTGAAGTAGGCGGGCACTGTGATGACAGCCTGATCGACCGTCTCGCCCAGATAGGCTTCGGCGGTCTCCTTCATCTTCTGCAGAATGAAGGCGCTGATCTGCGAGGGCGCGTATTTCTTGCCGCGGCTCTCGACCCAGGCGTCACCATTGTCGCCGTTGATGATCTTGTAGGGAACGAGATCGACGTCCTTGCGCACCATCGGGTCTTCCATACGGCGCCCGATCAGGCGTTTGATCGCGAAAAACGTGTTCTCGGGGTTAGTGACGGCCTGACGCTTTGCCGCCTGACCGACCAGGCGTTCGCCGCCTTCGGTGAAGGCAACCATCGATGGCGTGGTGCGCGCGCCCTCGCTGTTCTCGACGACCTTGGCGCTCCTGCCTTCCATGACGGCAATGCAGGAGTTTGTCGTCCCAAGATCGATACCAATAACCTTGCTCATAGGGACCTCTTATTTTGAAGCAGGACCGGTCGGCCCGGGAAAGCACCGCCCCGATCCCCCGGGGATGACGGCCGTCGGACGGCCGCCGCGGGTCTATATATGTGAAGAGATCGGGATGGCTACAACCGTTAGGAGACAAGCTTTGGAGCCAGTTTTCGGGATTGGGGAATGGCCGGTTCCGTGATCGTTTCGGCGAGCTATCGCACGGACATTCCGGCGTTTTACGCCGCCTGGTTCATGCACCGGCTGGCTGCCGGGTACTGCCATGTCGCTAACCCTTATGGCGGACCCGACTACAGCGTGTCGTTGATGCCGAACGACGTTGGCGGCTTTGTCTTCTGGACTCGCAACATGCGGCCGCTGCTTGGCGTCCTGGATGCCGTGCGGGCGGTGGCGCCGTTTGTCGTGCAGTTCACGATCACCGGCTATCCGCGGGTGCTGGAGGGCTCCGTGATCGCGCCGGGCGAGGCGCTGGCGCAGGTCGCCGAATTACGGCGCCGCTTCGGCGCCCGCGCCGTGATCTGGCGCTACGATCCGATCGTTTTTACCGACGCGCTGGATACAGCCGCCCATGTCGCGCGGTTTGCCGGCTTGGCACGTGATCTCGCCGGGCTCGTCGATGAGGTAGTGCTGTCGGTAGTGCATCCCTACCGCAAGTCGCGACGCAATCTGGATCGTGCCGCAGGAGAAGGTGGTTTCGCCTGGCGCGATCCGCCGGATGATGAGAAGCGAGCGCTACTGAACGATCTTGGCGTACTGGCGCAAGAGCACGGGCTCTCGCCGAGGCTGTGCAGCCAGCCCGAGCTGCTCATGCCGGGGCTCTCGGAAGCGCGCTGCATCGATGCCGAGAGGCTCTCAGACATCGCGCAGCAGCCGCTTGCGGTGAAACAGCTGGGCAACCGGCCAGGCTGCCGCTGCGCGCTCTCACGCGATATCGGCTGTTATGACAGCTGTCCGCATGGCTGTGTGTACTGCTATGCGGTGCGGGACCGGGATCGTGCGGTCGCCAATTATCGGCGGCACGATCCCGAAGCACCTAGATTGCAGCCCTGAGAACCGGACGATCTCAGCGGTGGCGTCCGCCGCCGCCATGGAACCCGCCGCCATGGAAGCCGCCGCCGCGGAACCCGCCGTGCCACCCACCCCAGCCGCCGTGCCAGCCGTAACCGCCCCAGCCATAGCCGCCCCAGCCGTAACCGCGCCAGCCATAGCCATAGCCATAGTAGGGGAAGCCGTAGCCCGCCCACGCGCCGCAGCCATAAGGGTAGTAGTATGGATTGCAGTAGGGTGCGGCGTAATACGGGTAGGGATAGTACTGCGCCTGAGCCGTTGAGGAGGTCGTTGCGGCGCCGACCAGAACCGCGACACCCAAGGCCACGCCGCCGAGGGTCTGACGAAGCCGATGAGTCGCGACGGTTAGTGACATTTGTCTTCTCCGAACCAAGTAGGAGTGTGTTCGGTATACGGCCCCGGCGCGTTTTTTATCCCTGCAACTTAGGGTCTGCGCGGCGCGGTGCCGCAACAGAGAGGAGCCGGTCGCCGGCATGCGAGGCGCTGCCCGCGCGGACCGGAGAGAGACGCGTGTCTGGTGGTTCGTCGCTGACAAAAACCTACAGATTCAAGCTGATATTTTTACTTGCAATCGCGCTGATGCAGCGTATGTATCGCGCCGTTGACGCACTCGCACGTGCCTATGGCCCTTGGTGGTTATGCAACGACGTCACGCGTCCTTTTTGGCAGTCCGGTGTCACAGCCGGTCCCGAGAGGGAGGTCGATATGGTTGCAATCCTGATCAGGGCTGTCATGCCCTGCCCCGAGGCTGTCCTTCCCGGCACCCGGCTTCGTGGCCGCGGCGGCCGGACCGTCGATCCAAGCAGTTTAAGCTGAGACGCGCCGCGCGCGGCTTCTAAGCCCGCGCATCAGGCGCTTAGGTCTGTCCTCGTCGCGCGCTTTGTCGCGCCGAGGGCCGCCACCCGTGAGGCGGGCGCGGCCGGCGTTTGCCGTCCGTATCCGTCTAGCGTTGAGCTCAGCCCTGTCTGGAAGGTTTCCCATAATGAACAACAAGATCGCGCGCTTTCTCGCCGACAATGCTCCCGCCACGCCCTGCCTCGTTGTCGATCTGGATGTGGTCGGGCAGGCGTACGATGTGCTGACCCGCTACCTCTCGGTGGCGAATGTCTACTACGCCGTGAAGGCAAATCCGGCGCCCGAGATTGTCACGATGCTGGCGCAGCGCGGCTCGAATTTTGATGTCGCAAGCCTTGGGGAAATCGAGCTGTGCCTGGGCAATGGGGCGACCCCGGATCGCATCTCGTTTGGCAACACGATCAAGAAAGAGCGCGATATCGCCTACGCCTATGCGGCTGGGGTGCGCCTCTTTGCCTTCGACAGCGAGCCGGAACTGCAGAAGCTGGCGCGGGTGGCGCCGGGTGCTCGTGTCTTCTGCCGCATCCTGGTGTCGTGCGAGGGGGCGGAGTGGCCGCTGTCGCGCAAATTCGGCTGCGACCCGGCGATGGCGGTGGACCTGCTGGCCAAGGCGCGCGATCTCGGGCTGGACCCTTATGGGGTGTCGTTCCACGTCGGATCGCAGCAGACCGATCTCGGCCAGTGGGACAAGGCGATTGGCGTTGTCGCGCGCATGTTCACACTGCTCGCCGAGACCGATATCAACCTGCGGATGGTCAATATCGGTGGCGGCTTCCCGGCGCAGTATCGCGGCAAGATCAGCAATGTCGCCCAATATGCCCAGGCGGTGACCGATGCGTTGACCAAGCATTTCGGCAATCAGCTTCCCGATGTGATCGTCGAGCCGGGCCGTTCGCTGGTCGGCGATTCCGGGGTGATCCAGAGCGAGGTCATTCTGATCTCCGACAAGGGCGATGGCGCTGACAAGCGCTGGGTCTATCTCGATGTCGGCAAGTTCAACGGCCTCGCAGAAACGATGGATGAGAGCATCCGCTATCGCATCGAGGCGCCGGCCCGGCAGGGCGCGCCGCGCCCGGTGATCATCGCCGGCCCGACCTGCGACAGTGCCGACATCCTCTATGAAAAGACCGAGTACCGTCTGCCGGGCGATCTCCAGGTCGGCGACAAGGTCGAGATCCTGTCGACTGGGGCTTATACGGCGAGCTATGCCTCGGTCGGGTTCAATGGCTTTCCGCCCTTGCGCACCTATTGTATCTGATCCCCTTCTGTAGCGGGATTCGGAGACCGGTAAGCGGCTGTGGCGCAATCGGCGCTGCGCCACCGGTCGGAGTGAGGATGGATGGCTGCACCTAGCGGCGCGGCGGGTCGCTATTTCGTCGTGGTGCGTGGACTGGAGTTGATGTGCAGTATCGGCATCCGCGCCTCCGAGCGGGGGCGTCGGCAGCGGGTACGCATATCGGTCGAGATGACCGCCACTGACGAGGCGTCGTTTCCCGGTGAGGATCGACGCCGCGTGATCAATTACGAGAAGGTCGTCACGGCGATTCGCCAGATCGCCGAGTCCGGCCACATCGATTTGTGCGAGGGTTTCGCCCAGCGTATTGCCGATGCCTGCTTCGCGGACCCGCGTGTCGGTCAAGTACGCGTTGAGGTCGACAAGCTCGATGTCTTCGAGGAGGCCGAAGCCGTCGGCGCGATACTCGAGCGAAGCCGCCCCGAATAGCATGCCGCGCCCGCTGCTCATTGGTATCGTCAACATCACCGCCGATTCGTTCTCGGATGGTGGTCGCTATCTCGATCCGGGCGCGGCAATGGTGCATGCACGTGCGCTGGCGGCCGGCGGCGCCGACATCGTCGAACTCGGCGCAGCGGCCAGCAATGTCGCGGCCGGCGCGGTTTCGCCGCGGCAGGAGATAGAACGGCTCGAACCGGTTATCGCGGGACTGCGGGATCTGGGCAAACTGCTGGCAGTCGATACCTGCCAGAGCGAGGTACAGCGCTTCGCGGTCGGGCGCGGCGTCGCGTATCTGAATGACATAACCGGTTTTCCCGACGCGGCCATCTACCCTGAGCTGGCGGCGTCGAGTGCCAGGCTGATCGTGATGCACGCGATTCAGGAAGAAAGCCGCGCCCAGCGCCGCGATCTCGCGGCCGAGGAGGTCTGGGAGCGGATCAACGCGTTCTTTGCCGCCCGCATCGCGGCATTGGAGGCAGCGGGGGTCAGCCGGGATCGACTGATCCTCGATCCTGGCATGGGTTTCTTCCTCAGCAGCCGCGCGGAAGCGTCATTGCGCGTGCTGACGGGGATTGCGGAGCTCAAGCGGGAGCACCGCCTGCCCGTCCTGATCTCGGTCTCGCGCAAATCATTTCTTGGTGCGGTAATCGGGCGCGGCGATCCGCTCGCGCGGGGACCTGCTACGCTCGCCGCGGAACTCTACGCGGCACGAGCCGGAGCGGACTACATCCGCACACACGATCCTGCCGCATTGCGCGATGCCCTGCTGGTTTCGGTGGCTCTCGACGGGATGGCGGCGCGCTACTCGAACGCATAGCGATAGCGCTCGCACTGCACGGCCTTGTCGCCCTGCGACCGTTCGCAGCGCTCATAAAGCGTCCTGGCAAATGACATCGCGTCGCCGGGCCATTGCCGGAATTCCGCGCGTTCGCGCGAATCCATCACAGTGTCAAGGCGCCGGCCGACCTGGTAGCGGAAATAGGCGTCTTGCACGAAGGGGTAAGCAACAATGGCAAGCACTACGATGCCGAGGCAAATGCCGAGCACTCTCAACATTGTCGGACCTGTCCTGCCCAGCCATGCGCTAATAAACGTGAGTTGAGCGGACCGCTGCGACATGCCGTTAGCCACGGCAGCGGCTGACGCTTTCCCACTCACATTTCCGGTAGCAGAATAGCTATTAACGCTGCGGTTGCAAAGCAGACCTTAGTTAGCAGCCGCCTTACTTCGCGATGACGTTCGGAGGACCGCCGGGCCCGCCCATCGGAGGCACTACTGGCGTACTCTGCGGGCCGGTCGAGGGCGGCGAGCGCGTCAATGCCGGATCGACCTCGGTCGGTGGCTTGATCACCCCGTTCGAGTGGGTGAGTTCCCTGCTCAGCGAGCCGCCTGAGCCGCCCCCCGGGGCCGGCGCGCCCCCCTCCGCGGCAGCGGGTCTGTCAGTGTCCGACTTGGCGGCGGCACCAGGAGACGGGCTGGCCGTATCAGCCGCGAAAGCCGGCAGACCAACCGTCGCGATAACCCCATAGGAGATGGCGACAAGGACGACATTGGGTACGCGCACGGAACCTCCGCGACAGGCTACTCCTGAGGAAACGGCCTCCGCGCGGTCCCGTTCCGCGAGGCCGTTGACAGTGCAGAAGGCTAAGCTGAAGGGGGTCCCTGCCTTTCGCCGGGACGTCAACATTTGTGTGCGCTTCCGCTCAGATGCAGCAGGCTCTAAAGGTCGAGGCGCACGGTTATAGCGGCGCTCGCGACGATGGCGACATCGGCCGAACTCTCGTCTGGCACATCGAGGCCGCCTTTGACCACACGAACGACTACCTGCCCGTGTGGCAGCGCCGCCTTGACGGCTTCGCTGGCGACCATGTCCGGGCGCTGCACGCCGATCGTGACTTCGACCTGCATCGTGCGGCTGTCGATGCCGAGGGTGCGGATCAAGCTCAGCGAGCTATGGTGGATGGCATCCTGCACGGCCCGTACCGCTGCCTTGGTGTAGTCGCCGCCATGCAGGTCGTTGCCGGTACCGTATTCGGTGATGACACGCTTCAAGCTCATGCCCGATCTCCCGGTATGTCGAGGCGCACGACGGCGGCGGCGTTAGCGACAACCGTGGTGTTGGTCTCGCTGGCGATCTCCAGCCCGCCTTCGACGACCTGAACGGTGCCGGTGCCGTGCGGCAGGACGGCGAGGACGGCGGCCCTGTCGACCTTTTCGGGATGCGGCACGCCAATCGTGACCTCCACCTGCATCGAGTCGGTATCGAGGCCGAGCGCGTTGGCGACGCTCAGCGAGTTATGCCACAGCGCGTCGCGCAAGGCCCTTACGGCCGCTTTTGTATAGTCCTGGCCACGGATATCCGTCCCCATGCCGATTTGCAGCACCATTCGCTTGAGCGCCATCGCATTTCCTCCGTCGCTGACCTGGCAGCATAGGCCAAGCCGGCATGATCTTGGAAATACCCCCGCGCATCCCACCTCTTGGCGCGGGGCGCACTGATCTTTCATCGCGCACCCTAAATCGAAATCTGTTTATTAGTGACCCGGTCTGCCGGATGGGTGCTGGACTGTGCTATGGTACCGTACCGCCGGGGAGAGAGTGAGTGAGCATGCTTGTCAAAGCCAGCATCCTCGCGACCGCAATCATGGTCGTGGGTGCGACGCTGACATCGGTCGATTTCCGGGAGCTCTATAATGAGATGTATCCCGTCAACGGCTTGAAGCGCGATGTGCTTGGCGTTTGCCATCAGGCAAAGCCGACCTTTGTGCGCGCCATCAAGGCTGATCGGGAGAATTGCTATGACAGCATGCCCGACAGCGTCGAGATGGCGATCGGCTGGGTGCGGACCAGCAGCGTGCTGGCCGAGCTGACGAATACACCGACGGCGGTGGAACTCGCCGAGCGTCTGCTCAACGAACAGATGCGTAACGGCCGCCTTGGGGTGCGGCCGCAATATACCGGCTATGTGGTTACGCCGGTGGCCGTGCCGGCGCCGTGTCCGCGGCCGGCTAACGGGCTGGTGCCGCTTGCCCCCAGCGCCAATTCGAAATTGGGCGTGTCGGATGACCGCCTCACCCGCCGCCTCGGCAGCAATGACGAGGCCGCGATGGCCGCGCTTGGCCTGGCCCCTCACGGTGCCAAACCGATAATCAAACCAAACGGCAAGCGAGTGCCGGAATTGCCGGCTTTGCCCTTGACCGGAAGCAGCAGCACCGACTCGCTCACCGGGGGCGTGGTGCCGGCGGCCGACACGGCCGGCTGCAGGACGCCAGCCTGACCCCAAGTGCTCGGCTGACCTTAGACGATGGCGGGCGGCGCCTCGCTACTCCCGCCGGTATGACCGTGAATATGGACGTGTCGGCCTCCCGCTTCCTCAAGGACGCGCGTCGCGCGCAATTCCACCTCGGGATCGGAACAGCGTACCCACAGTAGCGCTGAGCCCGCCTGCAATGCGGCCGCGAACTCGTCGCGGTGCGGGGCGGCGGTGTAGTCGTCGATCAGCTCCTTCAAGGCGACGCCACCGATACCGGCCCCGACCGCGGCGGCGATCAGCGCGGCAACCGGACCCGCCGACAGCACGATGATGCCGGCGATCGTCATCGGCGCCAGATACTTGATTTCCTCGCTCAAGCCCGCGGTGATGAGTTCACCGGGCTCGTCCTCGACAGTGCTGACGGATTCGCGCGAGGCCAGAACCGAAAGGTCGGATCTGTCGAACCCGGCCGCCATCAATGCGCGCACAGCCTGGCGGAAATGCTCGCGGTCGGGAAAGGAGGCGACCGCTTCGCGGATCACCGGAAAGGACGGCGCGGCTGAATTCATCGCTTGCTCCGTTGGCGGCTCAGCCATGCTAACGTCAAAAGCGCCGATCGCGCACCCCACCTCGCCTTTAGAGCTTTTTCCGCCCGATGAACGTACAGCCGATCAAGGATCCGGCGACGCCGTCCCCTGTACAGGGCCCCGCAATGTCGCCGGTCATGGCGCAGTTCCACGAGATCAAGGCAGCCAACCCGGGTTGCCTGCTGTTCTTCCGGATGGGCGATTTCTACGAGCTCTTCTTTGACGACGCGATCGCGGCCGCGCCCGCGCTCGACATCGCGCTGACCAAGCGGGGCAAGCATGAGGGCGCCGACATTCCGATGTGCGGCGTGCCGGTGCATACCGCCGACGCCTATCTGGCGCGACTGATCCGCGCCGGGTTCAAGGTCGCGATCTGCGAGCAGATCGAAGACCCGGCGGAGGCGCGCAGGCGCGGCAATCGCGGCCCGGTGAAACGCGCCGTGGTGCGCCTCGTCACCGCCGGCACATTGACCGAGGACGGATTGCTCGACGCGCGGCGGCACAACTACCTCGCCGGCATCGCCGAGGCCGGTGGTGAACTGGGCCTCGCCTGGCTCGACCTGTCGACCGGCGCGTTTTCGCTCGCCCCAACCGCCGAACTGCTGCTCGGCGCCGACCTCGCCCGCATCATGCCCGGCGAAATCCTTCTGCCCGAGCGGCTGCTGCAGCGGCCGACGCTGTTTGAGGTGTTCGGCGACTGGAAGGAGGCGCTGACCCCGCTCGCCAATCCGCGCTTTGACAGCGACGCGGCGCGACGGCGGCTCGAAAGCTTTTACGGTGTCAAGGCGCTTGACGGGTTTGGCGGGTTTGGACGGGCCGAGATCGCCGCGGCCGGCGCCTTGGTCGATTACGTCGCCCTGACGCAGCAGGGCGGTGTGCCCTATCTCGAACCGCCGCATCGGGTGGCCCCCGACTCGGTAATGCAGATCGATGCCGCGACGCGCCGTAATCTGGAATTGGTGACGACGTTGTCGGGCGAGCGGCGCGGCAGCCTGCTTGCCACCATCGATCGCACCTTGACCGGGCCTGGGGCCCGGCTATTGGCCGATCATCTGGCAGCGCCCCTGACCGATCCGGAGCGCATCGCGGCGCGGCTCGACACGGTGCGGTTCTTTCTCGATCGCGATGCGACGCGTGCCGAGATGCGCGAGCGCTTGCGTCGCTGTCCCGATATCGAGCGGGCATTGAGCCGCCTCAGCCTCGGTCGCGGCGGGCCGCGTGACCTCGCCGCATTGCGCGACGCGCTGGGCGAGACCGCCGTTCTGCGTGCCATCCTGACCGCGCCTGACCTGGTGCCGTTGCCGCGTCTGCTGGAGCACGCCGAGACGAGCCTTGGCGAGCACGGTGCCGTGGTTCATCGCCTGACCCGCGCACTAGCGGTCGATCTGCCGCTGCTGGCGCGCGATGGCGGGTTTATCGCGCCCGGCTATGCCACGGAGCTCGACGAGTTGCGCGAACTGCGCGATGCCAGCCGGCAGACCATCGCCGCCTTGCAGGCGCGCTATGCCGAGCAATCCGGTGTCGCGTCGTTGCGCATCCGGCACAACAATGTGATCGGCTATTACGTCGAGGTTTCGGCGGCAAATGCCGGCAAGCTCGGTGGCGATTTCATTCATCGCCAGACAATGGCCGGCGCGCAGCGCTACACGACCGTTGAACTGGGCCAGCTCGAAAGCAGGATCTCCAGCGCCGCCGAACGGGCCCTCTCGCTGGAGTTGCGGCTGTTTGAAGACCTTACCGGCGAGGTCATGGCGAGGCGCGGCGAGATCGCCGCCGCCGCCGCCGCCCTGGCGCAGCTCGACCTCGCCGCCGCGCATGCCGAGCGCGCGGCCGAAAGCAATTGGGCGCGCCCCGATGTGGAGCCGGGTACCGCCTTCGACATTGAAGGCGGGCGGCACCCCACCGTCGAAGCTGCATTGACGGGGCAGGGCAATTTTATCGCCAATGATTGCGCGCTGGGTGACGATCGCATCTGGCTCGTCACCGGTCCGAACATGGCTGGGAAGAGCACCTTTCTGCGCCAGAACGCGTTGATCGCCATTCTCGCGCAGATCGGTTCCTATGTGCCGGCGCGTACCGCTCGGATCGGTGTCATCGACCGCCTGTTCAGCCGCGTCGGCGCCGCCGACGATCTGGCGCGCGGCCGTTCGACCTTCATGGTCGAGATGGTGGAAACCGCCGCGATCCTCAACCAGGCCGGCCCGCGCAGCTTTGTGATTCTCGACGAGATCGGCCGCGGCACCGCGACCTTTGACGGCCTCTCGATCGCTTGGTCCGCACTGGAACATCTGCACGAGGTCAATCGCTGCCGTGCGCTGTTTGCGACGCATTACCACGAACTGACCGCGCTCGCCGCGAAACTGCCAGCGCTCGCCTGCCACACGATGCGGGTCAAGGAGTGGCAGGGGGATGTCGTGTTTCTGCACGAGGTTGCCGCCGGCACCGCTGACCGCTCCTACGGCATCCATGTCGCCAAGCTCGCCGGATTGCCGGCAGCCGTTACCGCGCGCGCCGAAGAGGTGCTGGAAATTCTCGAAAACGGTGAGCAAAGCGGCGCCCTCAGCCGCCTCGCCGATGATTTGCCGCTGTTCCGCGCCGCCCGCCGCCCCTCACCCGCGGAACCGGTCACCCATTCTGCGGCTGAGGAAATGCTGCGCGCCATCAACCCGGACGAACTCACTCCCCGGGCTGCCCTGGAATGGCTTTATCGCCTCAAGGCACAGCTGCCCTCTTAGGCGGCATAGAGCGTTACCGCTCGCCGGCAAGGTTGCGGCGCCACCGATCGAGCCGTTCGGGGCGCCAAACCTCGGCCATGCGGTAGTATGCGTCGAACATCCGGGCGCCGGCGGGCAGGGTGACCCATGACAGCTTGCTGCGCGTGAAGATGTGCACGTCGGGCTGTACCGAATCCGGCTGGTCGAGCGTGCCGGCCCGCAACATCACGGTGTCGCCCGGGGCGCGATGATATTTGCTCCACATCGCGGTGCCGCATGCTGCACAGCGGAAGATCTCATGCGGCTTGCCGCTGCCGCCGGGTACGGCTGCCGAGGTGAGGCCGGCCGGGTCAGCCTCGACGAGGTGTCGCTCGATCCAGAGGTTGACGACAAAGGCGCTGCCCGTCAGCCGCTGGCAATCGCGGCAGTGACAGCAATGCACGATCATCGGATCCGCCGTCAGTTTGTAGCGTGTCGCGCCGCAGGCGCAGCCTCCCTCCCGTTCCATGAAGTGTCTTTCCGTTTGAGTGACTGGGATAGTATGCCACGGCGCGCAGGTGGAGAGACGGATATGGCGGATGGCGGATACCAGGGCATCGGCGCGGCGCCGAAGCGGCGCGAGGATGTGCGGTTTCTGACCGGCCAGGGGCGCTATCTCGACGATCTCACATTCGAGAATGTGGCACATGCGGTGGTGCTGCGTTCGCCGCACGCGCAGGCCGCCATCACGCGCCTCGACACAAACGCCGCCGCCTCCCTACCCGGTGTGCTCACGGTGCTGACAGGCCCTGATGTGCGAGCGGATGGGCTCGGCCCATTGCTGCCCTATGTCGACGCCAATACCGTCACCGGCGAAGCGTTCCGCTTCGCCCCCCAGCCGCTGCTTGCCGCCGGCAAGGTGCGTTATGTCGGCGAACCGGTGGCGCTGGTCGTGGCCGACACCCGAGTTGCGGCACTCGACGCCGCCGAACTGGTCGAGATCGACTATGCCCCGCTGCCGGCACTGGCCACGATCGCGGCGGCCAGCGCGCCGGGCGCCGCGCTCATCGCGGAGGAAGCGCCTGGTAATCTGTGCCTCGAATGGCATACCGGCGATGCCGTTGCCGCGGCAGCCGCCTTTGCGGCGGCGGCGCATGTCGTGGAGCTGCATGTCGAAAATCATCGCGTCGTCACCAATCCGATGGAGCCGCGCGGCGGGGTTGGCGAATATGACAGCGACACCTGCCGTTATACCCTGCACGTCTCCGGGCAGAGCATTCACGCGACGCGCGACAACGCGGCGCGGGCGCTCGGGGTCGAGCCAAAGCAGGTGCGGTTTGTCGCCCCGGATGTCGGTGGCGGATTCGGCGCCAAGAACTTCATCTACCCGGAACATGTACTGCTGCCATGGGCGGCAAAGCGAGTTGGGCGGCCGGTCAAATGGATCGCCAGCCGCAGCGAAGTCTTTCTCGCCGACCAGCAAGGCCGCGGCCATGTCGCCGATGCGGCATTGGCGCTCGACGCCGAAGGCCGGTTCCTGGCGTTGCGTATCGACAGCACCGCCGATCTCGGCGCCTACCTCGCGGGCAGCGCCGGCGGCGTCCAGACCTTCCAGTATGCCTTTCTGCCGGGGACCGTATACCGCGTCCCGGCGATCGCGATGAGTGTCAAGGCGGTGTTCACCAACACGGTGCCGATCGGCGTCTTGCGCGGTCCCGGTTACGGCGAGATGGTCAATATCGTCGAACGGCTGGTGGACGAGGCGGCGTCACGCTGCGGTCTGGATCGCGCCGAATTGCGCCGCCGCAATCTTCAGCCGTCGGCGGCGATGCCGGTCACCAACAGCTTTGGCAACACGATCGACAGCGGCGCCTTCCCAGAGGCGTTCGAACGCGCTCTGGCAGTGGCCGACGCGGCCGGTTTCGCCGCGCGCCGTACCGAGAGCGACGCACGCGGCCGTCTGCGCGGCTTTGGCTACGCCTGTCACATCAAGGGCACCGGCGGCTCGCCATCGGAGAATGTCGATATCAGGTTCGAGGTTGACGGCACACTGTCGCTGATCACCGGCACGCAGCACATCGGCCAGGGGCACGAGACCACCTTTCCGCAAATTCTCGCCGACCGGCTGGGCGTCCCCAACCACCTGATCCGTCTTGTGCAGGGTGACACCGACCTGATCCCGATTGGCGGCGGTCATGGCAGTTCGCGTGCCACCTATATGGGCGGTACGGCGATCTGGCGCGC
>JAFAYW010000013.1 GCA_019240125.1 Alphaproteobacteria bacterium | reverse complement strand
CCGAGCAAAACGGATGCTGCAAGAAGCCGCGCTCGAGCGCCATACGACGATCAGCCAGTTTGTGATTGATAGTGCGATGAGCGCCGCGCAGGAAATTTTGACCGAGCGCACCCGGATCGGCCTGACCTCCGAGCAATGGGCTGCGTTGATGGCGGCGCTCGATGCGCCGTTGCGAATGCCGCGCTGTCAACGGCTCGATAGTTTCCTGTTGGAGCTGCGCCTTTCCACGTGGCAACATGATGGTCAACCCAATCCGTGAGGGATCACTTCCGTAGCCTGGCGCGTCTCCCGGGAGCACCGTCTCGACACATCGGTTCGACCCGACTGCATGGCTGACGATTCAGCCATTATCGAACCGGTCTCAGGCCCTAAATTCCCTGCTAGCAGGGAATTTAGCAGGGAATTTTCCGAAAACCTGGCTGCCGTACGGGATTTTTGTCGGAAAAACATTTGCAAAATCAATTGGTTACCAGTAAATTCCCTGCTTAATCGAGCAGGGAATTTTTTAGCCGGAGCAGGGAATTTTTTCGAGCAAGCAGGGAATTGCAGGTCTTGGCAAGATTACTGCCCGAAGGATTACGCGTCCCGGCGACTCAGCTTACAATAATGGACGAGAATCAGCACGCAATTCAGGATGGTCAAAGATGCCTTCTGATGACGAAGCTAAATTTAAGCTGCTTGTCGCCGCCGCCAACCTTTACGCAAGCGTATCGCAGGCTTTTGAACAAGAGCCGGACTGTGCCCGCACGGCTGGCGATGAACGTGAGCGATATGCTGCGGCGCTGATTAAGGTTGCGCAATTTTTTTCGGATCAGGGTTCTCGGCGGTTAGGCGACCGATTTTTCGAACTTTCCTCCGCGGTCGCTGAGTTGAACGAGGGAACGATACATCCTCTATTACGCCCGGTGCGTTCGCCGAACCGACCGGCCGAACCCTCTCAGCGTTGGCGAGCGCGCGCCCGCGTTGCATTAGCACTCGAAGCTTTAATTCGTTCGGGTTTGAGCCCGAGCTACGCGGCGACACGGCTTGTGGTCAAGGCGCCAAGCATCGGCAAATTGGCTGGCCCCAAGGCAAGGACGTCCCCGCTCAAAACAACCGTGTTGGGTTGGCGCAAGCAACTTTCAACGGGGCGGGCTAAGAACTTCCAGGCCCAGGAACTTCTGCGGGAAGGGCTGGCAAAGATCCAAGGTCTAACCAAGAAAGAGCTCACGGCATTCGCAACCAGTCAACTTAAAGAGGTGCGCGCATATAGTGAGTTAAGTACCGTTCTTAATGCCCAATGATCGGACGTAGGTATCCGTCAGCGCCGGCACGGCCGGCAAGATGCGACGGAAACCATATGAACAAACGACGAAGAACATCCGGCACCAGGCCGGCAGCAGTTTCCATTAACTCGGTCGCTTCGAAAGCAAGACCTCGGCAGCCAATTACCGCGAGGGCCGAGACACAGAACAAGATCTGGGCCTTTTCCATCGAAGCGATGCCAGTGAAGAGCCTGCGACCCTATGCGGGCAATCCGCGGACGCACTCGAAGAAGCAGGTCCAGCAGATTGCCGACAGCATCCGCAGGTTCGGGTTCACCAACCCGGTACTGATCGGGGAGGATGGGGAGATCATCGCGGGCCACGGCCAGGTCGAAGCCGCAAAGCTTCTTGGACTTGAGAGCGTCCCGACGCTGCGTCTCGCCCATCTCGATGCGGCACAGAGGCGAGCCTATGTACTGGCCGATAACAAGCTCGCCCTCAACGCGGGGTGGGACCAGGAGCTGCTGGCGATCGAACTGCAGGGCTTGATAGCGGTCGATTTTGATATCGAGGTCACCGGGTTTTCCCCGACCGAGATCGACCTGGTCCTTGACGAGGCTCGCGAAAGCTCCCCGGAAGCTTCGGCCGAGTCCGAGGACCAGGTGCCCGTTCCGGTGGATAACCCGGATTCCGCGGTGACGCGAACCGGAGACATGTGGTGGCTGGGACGCCATCGCCTGATCTGTGGCGATGCCCGGGATCGGGCGATGTTCGACCTGGTGATGGAGGACGAGCGAGCCGACCTCATCTTCACCGACCCTCCCTACAACGTCCGGATCGACGGGCATGCGACCGGGCTTGGGCGGATACGCCATCGCGAATTCGCCATGGGGGTTGGAGAGATGTCGGTTGCGGCCTTCACGGGCTTCCTGCAGCAGACCCTCGGCAATGCCGCGGCGCTCGCCCGTAGCGGCTGCATCGCCTTCGTGTGCATGGACTGGCGCCATATGGGCGAACTGCTCAAGGCCGGTCAGGCGGCGTTTTCCGAGCTCAAGAACCTGTGCGTCTGGAACAAAACCAACGGCGGAATGGGGACCTTCTACCGCAGCAAGCATGAGCTGGTGTTCGTGTTCAAGGTCGGCAATGCGGGCCACACCAACACTTTCGGGCTTGGTGATGGCGGGCGATACCGGACCAATGTGTGGGACTATCCTGGCGTCAACACCAGCCGGCGGGAAGACCTGGCGATGCATCCGACCGTTAAACCGGTGGCGCTCGTTGCCGAGGCGATCAAGGACTGCTCCAAGCGGGGCGAGATCGTGCTCGACCCATTTGGCGGCTCCGGCACCACCCTGATGGCGGCGCAGAAGACCGGGCGGCTCGCCCGGCTGATCGAATGTGATCCCCTTTATTGCGACACTATCCTGCGCCGGTTTGAGCACGTCACCGGGAGGGAGGCGATCCACGCCGCGAGCCGAAAGAGTTTCGAGGAGGTCACACGAGAACGGACTGCATCAGCCAAGATCGCGAAGGAGCCGGACCGATGAGCGGGAAGAAAAAGCCGGTTCCCGATTCCTCCCGAGTTGGGTATGGCAGCCCTCCGGTTCACAGCCGGTTCCGCAAAGGCCAGTCGGGAAATCCGACCGGGAAACGGCAGCATAGCTCTGTTGAGCGTGCCCAAAAGATTTTTTTCCAGGAGGCCTATCGCCTGCTCACCCTGCGCGAGGGCGACAAGGTCACCAGGATGCCTGCTGTGCAAGCGATGCTTCGCAGTCAGATCGCGTCGGCCGTAAAAGGCAATGTCGCGGCCCAGCGGGCCGTGATCCAGTGGCTTCTTCAAGCTCCTGGTGCCGAAGCGTGCGAACGCGGATGCGCAGGTGTTTCGAGTCGGAAAGGGGTCAAGAGCTGCGATGAGATGACCGATGAAGAGTTGATGGCTGTTCTCAAGGAGAGCGCAAGATGACCGATCTGCATTCCACGACCTGGCTATCACCCGCGAGGGGCGGCCTTCCCCCGTGCTGAGTTCTCCAGAAATCTCGCCGGCCGTCGCTGCGGAAATTCTGCTCCGGCGGCGGCGTATTCGCAGAAGCCTCATCGAGTGGTGCCGTCATTGCGGTTACGAGCCGGCCGCCCATCATCGCCTGCTGATCGACCGGCTTGAACGGGTCGATCGCGGCGAGATCAAACGGCTGGCGGTGTTCATGCCGCCGGGCTCGGCCAAATCCACCTATGGGTCGGTGCTGTTCCCGCCTTACGTTCTGGCGCGGCAGCCGCGGCGCGCGCTGCTCGCCACCTCCCACACCACAGAGCTCGCCGAGAAATGGGGTCGTCGGGTGCGCAACCTGATCGCTCAACATGGCGCCACCCTCGGCCTGCGCCTCGCTCCTGACAATCACGCCGCCGGCCGCTGGGAACTCGTCGACGGCAGCGAATACTATGCGGCTGGCGTCGGCACCGGCATCGCCGGCTTCCGGGCCGATGGTATCGTTATCGATGACCCGGTCCGCTCCCGCGAGGACGCCGAATCCGAACGGGTCCGCGACCGGACCTGGGACTGGTACAAGTCCGACCTGCTGACCCGCTTGCGGCCGGGCGGCTGGGTGATCCTGATCCAGACCCGCTGGCACGAGGACGATCTCGCCGGGCGGATTCTCGCCGAGGCACAGCGCGGCGGGGAAGCTTGGGAGATCGTGTCGTTGGCGGCAGAGGCGGAGGGCGACGATCCTCTTGGCCGCAAGCCTGGTGAATGGCTGTGGGATGACGACTATGGCTATGCCTCGTTCCTGCGCCACGAGAAGGCGACGCAGCTGCCGCGCAACTGGTCGGCCCTTTACCAGCAACGACCGGCGCCCGAAACCGGGACCTATTTCAACGCCGACTGGTTCCGGACCTCGATGTCAGTACCGCCCCGCGAGACGCTGAACGTCTATGGGGCGTCGGATTACGCCGTGACCTCGCGCGGCGGCGACTTCACGGTGCACGTGGTGGTCGGGGTCGATCCGGAGAACCGGATGTATCTGCTCGACCTGTGGCGGGGGCAGGCCTCGTCCGACGTCTGGGTGGAGGCCTGGTGCGATCTGGT
>JAFAYW010000041.1 GCA_019240125.1 Alphaproteobacteria bacterium | reverse complement strand
AGAAGGCTTCCACGACGACGAGGAGGGGGCACGGCGCTGGACGGACGGCATGGGCCACCTGCCATCCCGATTCCTAGCCCCATTCGCTAGCGGCCTCACGGTTGAAGTCCACCGCCATCCGGCAATGCTGAGATATGCGTCGTGCGGTGCACTTGATGCCGCCCCTTCCTCACGCTCGTTGCCGAACACTCCTGTCACCGCACAGAAAGCATAAGTTTCGAGTTTGGGTAGCAGTCCGCCGGAGTGCAGTGGATGACCGGTTTCGGCGCTTAAGCGCCAGTTAAGGGAGACCCGCGGCAAGGTCCGCTCCCCGCCCGACAGTCTGCCGCTCTTCGATCAACCACTCTACGTGATAATCCGGTTTATCACGTAGAGGGTTTAGAAGGGGGGACGGGTGTGGTAGAGTACGAACAGAGAACAGAAACTGGGGTGGGGAATACGACCGTATGATGGACGACAGCAGAGCCTTGACCGGTTCAGAGGTCGCGCACTGCACGCCGGCGACGCCGCTCGGCATGGTCCGACAATTCGCCGATTTGATGCACGAGCAGCAGGAGGTAGAGCAGCATCACCAGCGCCAGCCGCACGACGCCGGCACTGGTCATCGCTTCATGCAGCTCGCGGATGTGGCCGATTATCTCCAGCACCAGGCCGATGCCGAGCGCAGCGTGGTAAGGCCGCCCCAGCGTCCCTCGCAGCCAGTCATCCAGACGGTGCACCGCGCCAAGTATCTCGCCAATCATCGCTCACCCCGATCACGCAGGCCGAGCACCGTAGCGAAGCTGCTCGCCGGCGAAACAACAGCGCAGCCAGAGGTGACCGGATGATCGACGACAGCCGCATGTTGCCGGTGCCGATCGAGACGGATACCGGCATTGCCCCCGCCCGTGTTTCGACCGTCGCCCGCCTGGCCGACATCCCCGAAGAAGAAATCTGGCTTCAGAAGCAGAAGAGCGCGCGCACGCGACGCGCCTATCGCCTGGACGTGCGGCACTTCATGGTGAGGCTCGACATCGCGTCGATCGACGAATTGCGCCACGCCGACCACAGGGCGGTGATCGCCTCGATCACCCGCAGACCGCGGCGCGGCTGCGGGCTTATCTGGAAGCCTCCGGGCACGCCGGCGACATCGACGGGCCGCTGTTCCGGCCATTGCGGCACAACGGCAAGCGCGACGAAGTGCGGCGACCGATGGACCCGGACGGCGATCGATCGCGTGGTGCGGAAATATGCCGGCGCGCTCGGACTCGATCGCGGCTACTCGGCGCATTCGATGCGGGCCACCTTCATCACCACGGCGCTGGAGAACGGCGCGCAGCTCGAAGACGTGCAGAAGGCCGCCGGGCATCGTGACCCGAGCACGACGAAGCTGTACGATAGGCGCGAGTATAATCCGGAAAAGGCGGCGAGCTTCTTCGCCACATATTAAAGCCCGCTAGGCGGGATGACCCTTCAAGCGTCGAACCTCATGAGTATAAATTCTGCACCGGAAATCGGAAAGACCAGCAGCGGTTATCCCGGGGTTGGGTCAATAATTTGGCTATCATTGATCGCCTTCTCTGCGTTTGCGACCGCCTATATAAGAGTCTGTGATGAGACTATTGGATTTATGTTGGGGTTAATGTTTGAGATTACGATTCCGGTTCTAGTGATTATTTTTGTTGTCATTCCAATTTTCCTGCTTGCCATCGCGGTAAGGCGTCTATGCCATGGAAATCGCAAAGCGGCGGCAGCCTTTGTTGCTGTCCCTCTTGCCGGGTTAGCAATGGTTGCGGTGTTAAATCGAGGTTTTGAGTGGTTGTTGTTGGAATACAAAATCGTCGGCTATCAGCGCGCCATCGATGCTGCTAGAATAACAGGAAAAGATGTCCTTACCAAAGATGTGTCGATAAATTTAGGGCCGCCGATAACGGCCAGCTTTTCGATACCTCAAATGATGTGGTCAGATGACGCGATCGTCTACACTGAGAATGATCAAACTTCTACGGCTTTTGATAAAGAGTGCCTTCGATCGTTTCGTCCGCTCGGCAGCCACTTCTATTGGCGAAGTGGCATTTGTTAGATAAAGGACATTATCAGACATAGCGCGGCATCTGCTAAGCCGATCGCTGTTGGTTTCCCTTCGCGTAGCTTGACCAGTTCAGAGCAGAGCGTACGCTGGTTTTAGAAGCTGTCGTTGGTGGAATTGTAAGTGGAATTGCGACCGCGTTAGCGGGCGTCAGGAACAGTGCGCCCCTGAGGCCTGCTCGCGCAGGACTTTGCAACTTCCACATGGAGATTTCACATGGCGGAGAAACAGCCAGCGGCACCGACGCACCGTGCCTACAGTGTAATCAGGCGCGAGGGCCAGGACGATTACTGGCTCAATATCGGCCTTGTGTTTCCGCATAAGGACGGCAGCGGCTTCAATCTGGTCCTACAAGCCTTCCCCCTAGACGGCAAGATTGTCTGCCGCGAAATCGCGGATGAAGAACCGGCCCAATCCGAACGCGGGCGCCAGGAAGGTGCGCGCCGCGGGCGCGACGCGCGCCGCCCACAGCGCTAGTTACGATCAAATTCAGTCGTCCACGGCGACCAAGCCTCAAGCACCGCGGTACATTTTCGAAGAATATAGCCCTGCCGTTCGCGGGGCTATCTTTTGATCGAGATCAAAACCCCGATGGATGGCGAAACGACGCAGAGACCACCACCGAATGGAGATCATCGCCGACGGATGCCAGTTCGAGCCGCGCCTGACCGGCGACGTGGCCGCACGCGCGCGCTCGACGATGACGAGATCGCCCGGCCCGAGGTCTTCGAGCCGGGCAGCGTAGAGGGGTCATGAGCACAGAACGTGAACGTTCCACGCTGATTCGTCAACAGCCGCGCATGCGCTTAAACAATCCCAGGCAGATCGAACCTTCCCCCGACGATACCGCCTGCCAGATCGCCTACGCCCGCCGTAAGTTCGGAGAGGAGCGCTGGCCGTACTCGGCCGAGCTGCGCCCTGTGCGCGAGGGCTATCGAGCGGCTATTTCCGAGGCCGATTGCCGAGCCGGTGCCGGAGCGCAAACCATACGTCCCGAGCAGCCTGGCCAGCGCAAGAGCCGACGCCGGTGACCCGGCGATTGCGAGACAGAGCAGGAGCCGCTACATTCTCGGGACCAAAAATTCGGTGCGAGATCGGTGCGAGCGAAAGCGGAGGAAAACTTAAGGGGCTGATTTCCGAGGGTTTGCGGGTGTAGCTCAATGGCAGAGCAGAAGCTTCCCAAGCTTACGACGAGGGTTCGATTCCCTTCACCCGCTCCAATTTTTCAACTGGTTATACCCCTCTGGGGCTCCTCCCCGAAACAAATTGCACCCAAATTGTACCCCCGATGCGGCGTCGTATCGCGACGGCAATGCGGGCGGCGGCCCGCTTTAATGATCGGCCTCCCTACCGATCGCCGGGCTGAACCGGCCATCGGCGAGTTTTTCAACAGAATCAGCGCATCTGCGCCGTTGTCATCGCGTCCCGAAATGACCCGAGGCCAGCGCTAAGTCGCCATTCTCCCATGGGGATAAGCACCCTCTCGTTCCCCTAGCGCGCTATCATCAGCACCATGAGCGACGACAACCAGCGACAGGAGGGGGCGACAACCCCCGACCTGTCGCGGCATGCCGCGACAGGCGACGACAGCGAGTTTTCCCTCTCGATCGAAGACGCCCTCGCCCGCTATGAGGCGGCCGGCCTTCCCCGGACGATGCGCAGCATCCAGCGCTATTGCGCGAAAGGCCACTTAGATGCTCACCGCATTGAGACGCCGTTTGGCGAAAATTTTTGATAACGCCAGCGTCGGTTGATCGCCATATCGCGTATGTGAAAGAGGTGCGACCTGTCGCGGCATGCCGCGATAAGTGTCGCACCGGAAATAAGCGATCAAATCGACACCGAGGTAGCCGCGACAAGCGGCGACGAGCAGCGACAAGCGGCAACAGCCGAACCCGTGTCGCTGCCTGTCGCGTCTCAATCGGAAGGGTTGTCGCGACCTGTCGCGGCAGATATTTTCGATCATCCATACGTAAAGCGTCTTGAGTCAGAGGTCGATCGCCTGAGTGACAAGCTCGACAAGCAGGTCCGGCGGACAGAAGAGGTGATGCTCGACGCAAACAGGCGTCTCATCGAATTGCACCAGGCGAACGCCATCGCGTCGAGTGAGACGCTCGCCAAATACATGCTCCAGCTTCGCGCAGGAGGCCTAGGCACGGCCGATGTGAACGAGGAGGCGGCTGACTAGGGGATAACCCCTCTCAGGCCCGTTTTGCGCCCTACAATGGGCGTATGGAATTCGCCAACGGCCGCAGTATCGGCGAGCTTATGAAAGAGCACAACATCGAACTTGCCACACTCGATCCAGCCACGCGCGGCGGCTTCACGCAAATTCCTAATTTCATCCTGCGCGACGCCAGCTTGAGCCTAGGGGCGAAGGTCACTTATTCGTTGTTCTTGAGTTTCTTTTGGAATAACAATGCGATATTTCCCGGCCAAAATCGGCTCGCCGAAGATATGGGAATGAGCACCTCGCGGGCGAACGAGTACGTCAAAGAATTGGAGGCAGCGGGCCTGATCGAGATCACTCGGCGTGGGCAGGGCAAAACCAACCTGTACAAGGTCAATTATGTTGTAAAAGAAGGGTGGGTCCGAAAGGCACGAAAATCCTGACTTCGATATATCGAATCTAGAATCCGGCAGACCGAAGGCCAGAATTCGACAGGTCGAATTGATACATTATTAATAATACTCAAATAAAAATACTTAGAAGAAAAATAGGTTAGCCCAGCCTTTAAAGAGGCCTGATTAGCCCAAATCCAAAATACGGCGCCGATGCTATAATTGACACATGCGGATCACCGCCGCCATTCCCCCGGATGACATGGCCGAACTTGATCGGGTGTGCCGGCTTCAGCACGTCAGTCAGGCCGACGCGGTGCACGAGGCCCTGCGGTTCTATATCGACAGGGAAGGTGACCTTCCCACGATCGACTACGGGGACGACCCCGACCTGACCTAAAGGCGCAGACCCTGCTCGCTCGCGAGGTCGCGCGCTGTTGGCGGGATTGTCGGTGTAGAATATAGAAACCCTATGGCCAGAGCTAAGAGCAAACTCGCCCGCGCCGAAGCCGACCGTCAGCTCGACGCGATCCTCAGTCGGGTCACCTACACCGGCCCAAAGCCCGCGCCGGAAGAGGACATCATGGACATAGCCGCGGAGGAGGCACGCGCCGTGCGCGGCGAACATGCCAAAGGCCGTTCTCGATAGCTCGGCCCGCGTTAGCGCTTTTCTCACCGCACGGCTCGGCTAGGCCCCGCCGGCCGGAAAAGAGCCAGTGTGCTATACTCTCCTCATGGGAGCGAAGGAGCACACCATGCCCAAGGTACAGGTCCGCGGCGACAAGCTGACGGTGACCATCCCTGCGCGCGTCCGGGAGGCCGTCGCCTTGTACGACGGCGAGGAGATGGAGGTGAGCGCCGAGGGCGGCAAGATCGTGCTCACCCCCGCCACCGAGGAGCTGCTGCCGGGCGAGCTAGAAGCTCTCGACGAGGCGGAGGCCGAGTTCCGCAAAGGGAAGACGCACCGTCTCGACGACGTGCTCAATGGATTGGGACGTAAGGCTCAGTAACCGCGCGAGGCGGGCTTTCGAGCAGATGCCCGCTCGCGACCAGGGCCGCATCGAAGCAGCCCTTCTTGAGATGCAGAACGACCCCAGGAGCGGCGACACTCGTCCGCTCCTGGGACGCCATCAGGGAGCATTCCGGCGCCGCGTAGGATCGTGGCGCATTATTTTTGCGCTCAAACCCGAGGAGCGCGTCGTGCTAATCGCCGACATCACCCGGCGCACTTCGACCACGTACTGAGGCCCGGCAATACCGGCTTTTATGATGCCGCCGGCGAGGT
Source organism: Alphaproteobacteria bacterium (assembly GCA_019240125.1). Taxonomy (GTDB): domain Bacteria; phylum Pseudomonadota; class Alphaproteobacteria; order ATCC43930; family CGMCC-115725; genus DATARH01. The sequence goes on along the minus strand of JAFAYW010000041.1, from coordinate 4,232 downwards.
GGGTACGACGGCGGCATCGAAATGCACGGGTACAAAAGCCCGTACAAACAAGGTTTGTACGGGTAACGAGAGCGCCCAAATGGGCGGAAAGGCGCACAGCGCCTTGCTAAATTGTTCCCCCAACGATCGTCGGGCTAGCGCCCGACCTCGCCCCCTTTTCCCGCTGCATCCGTCCGTAACGATCGGCCGTATGCTGCGGGCGCTCCGTAAAGCTTCGCGGGGTCTTCGGCCGGCTCCCTAAGGTCGCTCGGCCTCGCCCCAAAAGGGGACGAGGTCGGCCGCTGCGCTCGCCTCCGTGCCGCTAGCCAATCGCGCCGAAGACGGCGCTCTTGGGCGGCGGCACGGCGCGCCGACGATCGTTGGGGGGAACGCGTCGGCCTTTGGCCGGGTGCGCGCCTATCCGGCGCGCGGGCGAGCCCCGGTGGGTGGGGCTCGCCTCGGATTCGCCGCTTGGCGGCGCAGCTATAAACAAGTGGGCCGCCCCTTGGGGCGGCCGTGCGCTTGCGCGCTAGGGAAGTGCAATGAGTCGCCGCAGTTCGGCTTCGCCGAGCGTGTCCGGCTTTTCGCCGTCAGGCAGGAGCGGGGCGCGGACGAAGAACGCGTCCGCCAGCGCGGGGAATGCCCGCTCGCGTGCCTTCCGGCCCGCATCGTCCCCGTCCCATAGAATGGTGAGGCGCTTAACGCCTCGCTCGCGCAACAGCGCGAGCTGCTCCTCCGATACGAAGGAGCCCATCAGAGCGGCAACGGGCACGCCCAGGGCGTGGAGCCGGAATGTCGACCAATACCCTTCGACGAGCACGACGTGCTCAGCATCGCCAAGGCGATGCAAATTGAAGAGGACGGCGCTCTTCTGGAACTTGGCCGGCAGCTTATACCGCTCTTGATCCTCAGGTACGTCTTCGGGCCAGCGCCCGGCGTAGGCGACGAGTTCGCCTGCGGCGTTGTGGATCGGAATACAGACCCGGCCGGCCATCACCCCGCGTGAGCAGTACCCTAGGCCGAAGGCGGCGATCGTCTCTGCCGAGACGCCGCGCTCGGCGAGATACGGGTGCGATGGGTCGAGCTTGAGCGCGAAACGTCAGGGGCGGGTTTGTCGGCCCGTCTGCGGCCTCTGGCGGGGCATCGGGGGCCGATTTAGGCTCGGCCTGGGGTTTGGGCGCCCTCGCCACCTTGGGGCTATGCGGGGGCGCCTGGCCGGCTTTACCGGCAGGCTTCCCGCGGGCCGCGGCGGTGGCGATGCCGCAGATCGCGGCAAGCTTGATTGCCGCCGACCGTAGGTCTTCTGCATCGCCCTCCATGCGCGCGACAAATTCAAGGATGTTGCCCGAGATGCCGCAGGCGAAGCAGTTGAAGATTTTGCGGTCTAGTTCGACGCGGCATGAGGGCCGCTTATCAGGGTGGAACGGGCACGACAGCGAGCGTTGCGGCCCGGTGCCGCGCGCCACGATCTTGTAGTGATCGAGAACGCGCTCGAAAGACGCGTTCTCTTTCACGAACGCGAAATCAATGAACGGTTGCGACATGACTTCCTCCAAGGCAGGAATGAAGGCCGCGGTTCGTTATACAACAACTTGCCAAAATTTGCACATCGAGGGAGTATGCTCGCGGTACACTTTGGTTATGGCTGCTCGTAACCGTCGTTCTCCGCGCCCAGCTCCGTCCCCACGGCACTCAAACCTAACCCACGGGTGTAGTGCCGCGCCTCATGCTGGTCACGGCAGACCGGCGAGGCACCCCTACGACAATGCCGTTTGCTCGGGGGCTGCGGAGGGAGCTGGACCCGGCGCATGGACGTGGTGATCGGCATGCGCAATGGGGCGGCGTACGACGAAGTACACGGTCTCACCTCAGTAAAAATTCCGTTTGGTATCAGCGTCGCCGACCGGCGACGCCACATGTACGTGATAGGAAAGAGCGGATCGGGAAAGAGTACGCTTATCAGAAATCTTTGCGCGCAGGATAGCGCTGCCGGCGGCGGCTTCATGCTCCTTGATCCGCACGGCGACCTAGCCGAGGAATTACTCGATTACATCCCACCTCATCGCATCGCGGATGTGATTTATGTCGATCCGGCCGACCTATCGCACCCGATTGGCTTTAACTTGCTAGAACGCGTGCCGTCCGATGACCGACCGCTTGTGGCGGCAAGCGTAGTTTCGACTTTCAAGCATCTGTGGCGGGAGAGCTGGGGGCCACGGCTTGAGTACGTGCTCTACAACACTGTTGCCGCTTTGCTCGACTACCCACCCTCGCGCGGCGGGGGGTATCGCGGCTCGGCGTGCCCCGAATGTTCACTGATCCTGTCTATCGCGAGCGCATCGTGAAGGAAGTGCGGGACGCTCGCGTGCGGTCATTTTGGACGGAAGAGTTTACCGGCTATTCGTCACAGACCGCGGCCGAGGTGGTGTCGCCGATCCAAAACAAGGTGGGAGCGATCCTAGCGGCGCCAGCAATGCGCAACATGCTCGGCCAGGCAACCAGCGGGCTCAAAATCGCGGAGGCGATGGACGATCGGCGCATCATCATCGCCAACCTCGCTAAAGGCCGGCTTGGTGAGGCCGCCTGCAACCTACTCGGCTCGCTGTTGGTAACGGCCTTGCAGCTCGCCGCCATGCGGCGCACCGCTGTCCCAGAGGAGGAACGGGTCGATTTCGTGGCCTATCTCGACGAGTTCCACAACTTCACCACCGACGCCTTCGCCGCGATGCTCGCCGAGGCTCGCAAATACCGCCTTGCTGTTGTCGCTGGCCATCAGTACGTGAGCCAGATCACGCCCGCGGTGCGCGATGCTGTTTTTGGGAATGTTGGCACGCTCATCAGCTTCCAACTCGGGCACGATGACGCCGACGAGTTGGCCGGCGAGTTCGCACCCTACAGCCCCGCCAGCTTGACCGACCTATATCGGGGCGAAGTATGCGTGCGAACGGTGCGCAGTGGAGCCACCTTGGCGCCATTTCTCGGGAGGACCATCGGGGAGGTGGGGTGGAGATATAACAATCGGGCGAAGGTGATCGAGCAGAGCCGGAGGCGATGGATGCGACGGCGGACGGAGGTAGAGCGGAAATTAGCAAGATGGCAGAGCGCTGCGTAAAGGATCAAAGCCGGTTTTTCATCTTTTTCCACTCTTCAGGCGACATAAGCGTTAACGCGACTTGCTCAGCGTTGTGAAGGTCGCGGTCCCACAGCGGCGTTGCATTGCTCCAAATCTCGCGCCAGTATTCGACAAAGAAGCTTGTGAGTGGTTCATGGGCCTCAAATATAAGTGCGAACTCTTCACCCGGTATGGGGCTGCGCCGAAGGTGGTAGCCACCGAGAAGGAAGTGCCGGTGGTCCCAAGAGCGAAAGGCAAAGACGGGCACTGCCTGGGGCGGGCGAAGGTAATATCGGCAGGAGTAGGAGCCGGAACTGGCTAACGCTTTTGTATTGCGCAACGCTGCTTCAAGTCGATTCGGATGATAGAAGATTTCAACGTGGTGAAATTGCACCCTTCCTTGCCTGACACGGGTCCGAAATCCCTCGTTTTCGAGGTCGTATGGTGCTGAGTGCGTATCCGTGTCAAAGCGGGCGAAATCGCATAACCGGGTATAATAGACAAACTTGTTAACCCCCCCTAATAGACGATTCATGTGTTGCCGGAACTCGGCGTCATGCGCTTCGTCCAGAAGAAGCTTTGTGACGTAGAGGTACTCATCTGTGAAGTTGGTGCGCAGAAATTCTTCATGTGGAGCCGTAAGGCCTTTGACGGTGAGGATGCGCTCGATTTCCGAAACTCTTGCCCTCGGCACGTGATTCTTAGAAATCCACCTGCTGACGTTCTCCGGCCCGACGTGTAACTTTTCCGCCAGCTTTTGCTGCGTTACGTTGCGCCGGGCGAGCGCAGCGTGTAAGTTTTTGCCCGGATCACCGTTTGTAGGCACGATCCCGCACCTCCCTCCGCAACGTCGAGTCAACTCGATTGACCGGAAATTGACCCCGGTGATTATCGGACGGTCAACAAGAATCCGGCTCGCTTGAGGGGGTTCCCTAGAAATAACAAAGGCGCCGATCGCCTCAGCGACGGCACCGAAATCGGGTGCTGTCGCTTTGCGGGATCTTGCGGGCGGGTGCATTTGGACAGCACTGCGGTTTCAGTGAACAGCCCTCGCAGTCAAGCTTGCTGGCGCGATAACGAATCATGCCGTCCGCGTCGATGAGAGGTCGGGGCGTTCGGTAGATTTTCTGGCGCTGCCTGA
>JAFAYW010000294.1 GCA_019240125.1 Alphaproteobacteria bacterium | reverse complement strand
CTATTGGGCCGATTTCATCCAGCACGTGCAGGAGATGACCGGCAAGCGGGTGAAGGGACGGCTCGGCGGCGGCGCCGGCTATACCGTGCATACCGACGACCTGATGGCGGAAGCCGGCTGCCTCTACCACACCTCATGGATCATCGACGACCAGCCCTGGCCGATCAAAGTGCGCGGCGGTCAGAAATTCATCTATGTGCCCTATACCGGCCAGACCAACGATGCCGGCATGCTGGCGTGGAACCGCGAGGCCGATTACTTCGCTCAGATGATCAAGGACCAGTTCGACACCCTGTACCGCGAAGGTGAAGAAAATGGCCGCGTGATGTGCCTGTCACTGCACCCGCACAATATCGGCCGCCCCAACGCCGCAAAGCACCTCGACGAAGCGCTTCGCTATATACTCGGCCACGAAGGCGTGTGGAACACCACCGCCGACGACATCGCCGAATATTACATCGCCAATTACTACGATCAGGTCACCGCCTGGATCGCGGCACGTAACCCGTAGGTAACGCTTTCGCCACCTCACTGAAATCCCGGCTGCCCGATCTGGCCGGGCGATTGCGGGACCCGCCGGAACCGGCTGACATCGTAATTCTGTGCCGCGAACCGCGCCAGCAACGCCCGGTATGTCGGATCATCAATCTCCGGTGAACGGGAGAGCACCCAGCCGTACTCGCGCCCAGGATACCCCACCAGCGCGAAACGGTAGTCGGGATCGACGTAGAGGATCGGATACGACAGGAAGACCGGCCAGAACGGCGACTCGCGCCACAACGCGCCACGCTGGTCCGGCACCACATAGCCGTTCATCGTGAACGCACCATAAGGGGTCGTGAAGGTGTCACGTCCCCAGTAGACATCGCGTACCGCGCCATTCTGAAAGCTGACATCGAAAAAACTGCCGACTTTGCCGCGCTCCGCAAAATACGGGATGTTAGCGATGATGTACCAGCGGCCCGAGTAGCGCTGCAGATCGACCGACGGCGCCAGTGTCAACGGGGGGCCGGCGTCAACGCAGCCCGCGAGGAGCGCTCCCGCGAGCGCCAGTGCGCCCACGGCGCGCAATCCCGCGAGCGCGAGCGTCACGTGTAGCCCGGCGCCAGCCGGTAGGCGCCATTGCGTTGGGTATTGGCGACCGACATCACCACTTCCTCGGTCGGATAGCCGTTATGTTCCTGCGGGGTGAAGGTGTAGTCGCCGAACAGGCCGGGATAGGCATGCTGTTTGTTCAGCCAATCAATGATCGCCTTGTGCTCGGTCGAGCCGGTTTCCGTCACCGCCGTGGCGATCAGGTCGACGGCGTCGACGGCGTCGGCGACCCACCACAGCACCGAGTCCGACAGCTCGATCTTGCCCTGGATGCGATCCATGAATTCCTGCATGCGCGGCGGCAATTTGCCGTTGGGGTCGTAGCTGCAGCTGCGATAGCCGACACAGAACACATCCTCCCAATCCCCCGGTGCGGCCACCAGCTTGCCGACTTCCCCGGTGCCGAGCGCCGGGTGCCCGATGATCGGCACCTTCCAGCCGATTGCGGATCGCGCGCTCATCAGACGTGCATTAAGCCCGGTCGTCACGCTCCAGATGACCAGCGCCTTGGCCCCGGCCTCGCGCGCGTGCAAGAGGTTTGGCGTCACCCCCGATTGATTGGTGTCGATGACCTCCTGATACACCACATTGGCACCATCCTTCTTGAAGCTCGCGACGCTGTCCTTGACGGCGCTGGTGCCATAGCCGGTGGCGTCGCCGAGAATGGCGACATCCGTGAGCTTCAGGATCTTCAGGGTGTAATTGCGCACCGCATCGTCCCACTGGATGTTCGACGGGGCGAGGCGGAACGCGTTGGGGTATTTGTCCGTGTCGATCAGCGAGTTGACGACGCAGGGATGCAGGTTCGGCATCGTCTGCCGCGCCATGATCGGCGTCGTCGCCAGCGACTCGCCGGAATTGCCCGGGCCCCAGATCGCATTCACGTTCTGGCGCGAAATCAGCTCCTGCGTGGCGTTGACCGCCTTGGTGGGGTCGCCCTGGGTATCGCGCTCGATGACCTCGATCTTGCGCGCCTTGGCGTCGGCATTGTGCTGCTCGACGGCCCATCGCATGCCGCGCTGAAACCCGACGCCCGGCGCTGCTAGCGGTCCCGTGACGGAGCCGAGCCAGCCGATGCGGATCGGGTCCGTCTCAGCGATCGCGGGCGTCACCAGCCGCGGCGCCAGCGCGATGCCCAATGCCCCCGCCGCGCCTTGTGCAAAGCGTCGCCTCGTGATCCCCATCGTTTCCCCCTTGATACGGTACCTCTTGCACCATACGGGTCACGATACAGCGCCGCGGTTACCGCACAAGCGCGGCCGCGTGGCCATGCTCGGTTGGCAGGCCCTCGGAGCATGGTCTGGAAATCGACGGCTCGGTATGCCACGTTGAGGCGGAATAAATCGGAGGTGTGCAATGAGCCCACTCGATGTCGCCGACAATCAGGCAGGGGCAGAGGGAGAGAAAGCGTCGGTTTACGTACCGCCGCTCCAGCGCACGGCGGGGCAGCCGGAGCCGATCGCGGCACATGGCGGCCTGTCCTACATGGCGTTCGAGGTCGACGGTGATGCCGGAACCAACGAAGCGCTGAAGGACGCGCTCGCCGAGATCGCCACAGGCGAAAGCGAACGCGTCATCGAGATGATCGCCAAGGCACCGTCCGGCCCGATCCAGACGAAGTGGGGCGTGGCGTTCCGCGAGTATGATGACTGCGTCAAGTACATCCGTCAGTCGAACAGCATCAAGGCGCCGGAAGGCGGCTTGGCATTGCCGCTGCCCTACACCGTGCATGAGCGGCCGAGCTATTCCGTGGTGCCGTCCAACTCGGTCTGGCATGACCCGGAGCGCACAGAAATGGCGGCGATCCTGCGCACGGCCGAGGAGGGTAACCGGCGGCGCGATCTCTATTTTCCGCAGGTCATGCGCGATGCCAGGCGCATCGGCGAATACTACCCGGGCCTCTCGCCCAATAGCCCGGAATGCATGGACAAGCTGGGCCTGTCATTGGCGCACCTCGAGTCCAAATGCGAAAACATCTATGATTCAGAGGAAGTGCGGCGGGTGTTCTATCCGGAGATCGAGAAATTGCTGCTCGATTTCTTCCCCGATGCGACCGATGCGCTGGTCTACAATCACGATGTCTTTGACAAGGACTATCAGGGCGATCGCACCGAAGACCAGGACAGCAAGAACCCTGGGGTGAACGCGCGCTACGCCAATCTTGTGCACAACGACCTGAACGACAATAGCGGCCGCGTGCGCTGCCGCGAATTGCTGACCCGGAACCTGCGCAATTTCGGCCGGCAGCAGAACTACACCGAGGCCGAAGCCGACAAAAAGATGTCGCGGCGGTTCATGTCGATCAACCTCGCCAAGCCGATCGAGACGATCCAGCAATTCCCGTTCGTGCTCTGCGCGTGGCCGTCCTTTGCCGACCAACCCTACATCAACAACTACCGCATCTATGACGACCGTGTCGGCGAGACCACTCGCTTCACCTATCGGCCGAACCACGAGTGGTATTGGATTCCGCGGCAGCAGCCGACCGAGGTCTCGATGCTCAAATGCTACGACTCGGTGACGGACGGCTCGGTGTCGCGCTGGTCGTTCCATACGGCATGCATCGACCCGACCGTGTCGCTCGACGCTCCCTGCCGCAAGAACGTCGTCGTACGATCCTATGTTTTTTTCTGAGCCTACGCCTTTTTCCGGGCCTATGCCTTTTTCTGAAGAGGAGAGAACAGAATGTTCAGCCACATTATGATCGGCAGTAACGACATCGCTCGATCAAAGAAATTCTACGATGCGCTGTTTACCGCGATGGGCGCTCAACCGGCCACCGAGGACGCAAGGGGCCGCCTCGCCTACTCGCATAACGGCGGCCGCTTCATGGTATCGAAGCCGATCGACGGGAAGCCGGCCTGTAACGCCAATGGCGGCACGATCGGGTTTTCGATGAAGGACGCGGCTCAGGCAGAGGCGTGGCACAAGGCTGGCGTCGCGAATGGTGGCACCTCGATCGAGGATCCGCCGGGCGTGCGCGCCAATGGCGCTTTCCTCGCCTATCTGCGTGATCCCGACGGCAATAAGCTGGTTGGTGTGGCCCGTCCGTGAGCTGATTTCCGACGCGCTTAACGCCGAAGGCCGCCCGATGGCGGCCTTCTTTTTTATCGGCACGTATTCAACGGGTTACTGCACTTTTGCCGGCGACGGCTCCGCCGCGCAGAGCACCGGCGGCGATATTGCCCCATTGCACGGTATGGCCTTCCGGCAACGGCCGTGTGAACGGGGCCGACAGCCAGATGCGCATCAAGACGCGATGCGCGCCCGCGGCCGGATCGTCGGTGAAGCTGGTGCGGCCATGATAGGTGACGTGCTGGTTCATGAACTGGATGTCGCCCGGCTCGAACGGCATCTGCAGGCACACTTCCTCACCAATCGCATGCAATAGATCCATCGCCTCGGTCTGTGCCGGGGTGAGGCGCGGCACGCTCGCGATTTCCTGCGCCTGACTGATATAGGTGCGGGAATACTGGCTGGTGAAGCTGCCGTCGGGCCCCCGCGCGAAAACCGGCATCGGGAAGGTGCGGTCGTCGCGCTCGCTATCGCCCTCCTCGTCATAGGGCCGCATGCGCCAGTAGGGCTCGTAGAGCACGCGCAGCAGATCGGGGCGGCGGCGCGCAATCTCATTGTGGATCGTGACGCTCGAGACGACCTTGGAGAGCCCGCCGGCGATGCCATTGCTGGCGCAGAGCAGGCAGATGATATCGGTCTTATCGGTGTGGAAACGCAGCGGGCCGGTCGAGCGCGCGATGGTGCGGGCCGATTTGAGCGGGCCGGGACCGTCATAGGTCAATGCCGCGCCGGTGCCGGTCTCGTCTTTGACCTCGCCGAGGATTTCGCCAGCCGCAGTCTGATACATCGGCGTCCCGAGATTGACGCACAACCCCCAGAACAAACGCTGCAGCCGCTCGCGCGGCAGGCGGTCCACCGGGATGCCGCTGAGCCTCGCCACCCCCGGGCCACGTTCCAGCCGGTCGGCGAGCCACTGCAAGGCCGGCCGCAATTCCGGTACGGGGAATTCGTCGGCGGCGAAGCCGGTTGGGCCGATACCTCGCGCCTCCGCGGCTGCGACGGCCCGTTCCAGCCCCCCGATCTCGTCCGCGGTCAGCGTGCGGCGCCAGGAGGGGTCGGCGGCAAGGTCGGAACCATGCCAGGCGGCAGGGCCTTCGATAAGCTGCAATGCCGTATCCAGCACCCTGCCCTCCCTACGCCACGGCTTCGCGGGAAATTCGGCCGAGAAAACGCGCCACTCGCTCGGGGACGTTGTCCCCAAAGAATTCTTCGGTCGTCCCGCGATGCGCGATCTTGCCGCCATCGAGAAAGATGACGTTGTCGGCGGCGCGCCGCGCAAAGCTCATTTCGTGCGTAACGACGATACTCGTCATGCCGTCTTCCGCAAGTTCCTGCATCACGTCCAGCACCTCACCCACCGTCTCGGGGTCGAGCGCACTGGTCGGCTCGTCGTACAGCATCAGGGCGGGCTGCATTGCCAGCGCGCGGGCGATCGCTACCCGTTGCTGCTGTCCGCCCGACAATTCGTCAGGGAACATCTCGGCCTTGTCGGGCAAATGCACCTTGCGCAGCAGGTGCCGCGCCAGATCGCGTGCCTCGGTGGGCGGCGCATTGCGCACCTTGATCGGCGCCAAGGCGATATTGTCGGCCGCTGAGAGGTGCTGAAACAGCTCAAAGCTCTGGAACACCATGCCGATATGCTGCCGTACCTCGGCCGCCGCGGCGCGGCGCAGACCAGCGATCTCCTGACCGCGAAACAGGATGCTGCCGGAGGAGATCGGCTCCAGCAGATTAAGGCACCGCAACAAGGTCGATTTGCCCGACCCGGACGGTCCGATCAACACCAGGCACTCGCCCTCGCGAACCTTGAGGTCAACGCCCCTCAAAACCTCATCGTCACCATAGCTTTTCCAAATGGCCGTGCCTTCGAGCAGCACCGTCACCGGACAATCCCGAGATTGGCGGGCGAAAGCAGCCTGAAGGCCGACCGCACCGGCGTGCGGCCGCGCCGGCGCTGACAGAGCTGTTCGATAAAGCCCTGGATGATCATCAGAACCGTCGTCATCGCCAGGTAGTAGAGGCCGGCGACGGTCAGGGTCTCGAGGAAGCGGAAGTTCATCGAGGCGGTCTGGTCAGCGATCAGAAGCAGTTCCTGCACCCCGATCACCGACACCAGGGCCGACAGTTTCAGCATGCCGTTGAACTGGTTGCCGATTGGCGGAATGACGATACGCAGCGCTTGCGGCAACACCACCCACAGCATGATCTGCCGCTCCTCCATGCCAAGGGCGCGCGCCGCGACCCGCTGGCCGGGGCCGACGGCGCGAATGCCGGAGCGCATGATCTCGGTCATGTAGGCGCCCTCGTTGAGCCCAAGAGCAAGGACGGCGCATGCGTAAGCCGGCAACACGATTCCGAACAGCGGCAATACGTTGAAGGCAAATACCAATTGCAACAGTACCGGGGTGCCGCGGTACAACCAGAGATAGAACATGATGACGCCACGGACGGCACGTGACGGCACCTCCTGCCCCGCCGCGAGCGTTAGCCCAATCAGCATGCCGCACAGCAACGACGCCAGGCTGATCCAGAGTGTCACCAGCGCGGCGTGCGCGAAATTGAAGCTGAACAGGTAGTCCAACAGCATATGCGGCGAGAAAATCGACATGTGCAGACTCCGTGTCGTCTCTCAGTCTCAGAACAATGAGCTCGATTTAGGCAGCCCGTATTTCTCGATGATCTTTCCGTATGTGCCATCGGCGACGACGGCCTTGAGCGCGGTCTCCAGCGCCTCCTTCAACGCCGGCCTGCCTTTGGCGACGCCAATGCCAAGCAGCGTGTTGTTGTCGATCGCTTCACCCGCCGTCTCGAAGACTCCGGGCGTTCCCTTCATCAACTCCAGTGCCGTCGGCACGGGGACGATGATTGCGTCGGCACGCCCTTCCTTGAGCATCAGGACGCTGGCCGGGGTGGCGGGCGGGCTGATGATCGTCAGGTCTGGCTGGCCGGCGGTCTTGCAATCCGCCGCGAGTTTCTGGGCCTGCTTTTCGAAAATCGTGCCGACCGCCGCGGCGATCTTGTGGCCGCAAAGATCGAGGAGTTTCGCGAGATGCAGGGGGTTCCCCTTGGGCACCGTGATGTAGTCGCCAATCCGAAGATACGGGATCAGATCGATGACCTGGCTGCGTTCCGGATTGATGTAAACACCGCTGACGATCGCATCGAGCCTACCGCCCAGGAGCGCCGGGATCAGCCCCTTGAAGTCGATCATGACGGGCGCCGATTGCAAATTCAGCCTGGCCCGCAGCGCATCGACAAGATCGATATCGAACCCGATCGGCTTTCCGTTATCGAGCGCTTCAAAGGGCGGAAACGCCCCGGTGTTGCCCCAGGTGAGTTTCGCCGGGTCGATCAGGCCGAGGGAGGTTTGCGCCCGTGCGGGCATGGCGGAGATTGCGCCGACGAACAGGACGGCACTCATGACACTCAAGCGGCGAGCAAGCATTCCCATCTTCTTCGGTTGGTGGCTTCGGTTGGTGGCGAGGTCTGTCCGCAAGCACTCAAAACAGCGAACTGCTAGCCGGAAAATTGTATTTCTTGAGCAGACTGGCGTAGGTGCCGTCTGCAACCATCGCCTTGAAGGCAGTGTCGACCGCGTCTTTAAGCCCCGGTTTACCTTTTGGCAGACCAATACCGAGCAAGGTATTGTTGTCGAAGACATCGCCCGCCGTTTCGAACGCGTCCGGCGAGTCCTTGATCAGCGCAACGACCGTGGGCGTTGAGGCGATGATGGCTTCCGCCCGCCCCTCCTTGAGGGCGAAGGCACCGGCCGCGGTCGAGGGCAGGCTCAGCACGGTCAGCACCGGCTTGCTGCCCGACTGACACTCCGCAGCCAATGCCTGCGCGTTCTTCTCGTATATCGTACCGACCGGCGCGGCGAGTTTATGGCCGCACAAATCCTGCGGCGTGCTCAGATGCAGCGGATTGCCTTTAGCCACAAGCATCTGATTGCCGACCTTCAGGTAGGGGACGAAATCCACCACCTGCGAGCGTTCCGGGTTGATGTACATCCCGCTGGCGATCGCATCGATCCGGTTGCCGAGTACGGCGGGGATCAGCCCCTTGAACTCCATCAGATTGATCGCGGACGTCACCTTCATTTTTGTGGCGATCGCATCCATCACATCGATGTCAAAGCCGACGGCCTTGCCGTTATCCATCGACTCAAAAGGCGGAAACGTCGCCGCGCTGCCCCAGGTGAGCTTGCCCTTGTCGACCGTCTCAACGCTTTGCGCCCGGCTGAGCGTCGCTCCCATCGTGAAGACCACCAGACCAAGAACCAGCGACAGCGCGCGCACTACCATCCATCCACTCCGTCGATGACTTCCGTTGTTGTTCGCCGCAGCCGCCACCGGGCTTACCGCCCCTGCTCGGGCGCTAGCTGGCAAGCGGCATGCCACTCGCACCGGCGCGCTTCCGTGCTGCGGCTGCTCAGGAAATCCGCAACAGGCGCATGCTTTGCACAGCACTGTTGCAGTGAAGCGCGAGCGGAGAGCGACGTGATCAGAACCGGGGAGCAGTACCGCGCCGGATTACGCGACGGCCGCGAGATCTGGATCGACGGCGAGCGGGTCAGGGACGTGACGTCGCATACGGCCTTCAGGCCGATCGTCGATGCCAAGGCGCGCATGTATGACATGGCGCACGAGGCGGCCTCGAAGCCGGTGATGACCTTCGAGAAGGCCGGTGAAACCTGTTCGACACTGCTGCGCCCGCCGACCGAGCAGGAGCACTGGCACGAGAAGTGGCGGGCGCTCGACCACTATCTCAACGATATCGGCGGCGTCGTCACCCGGGTCGGCGACGAGACGGTCGGCGAGATGTGGTCGCTATTCGACGGGCGCGGCGTGCTCAACCAGATCGACCCGCGGTTTGGCGACAATATCGAGCGTCATATCAGCCGTGTATTGGAGGACGACATCTTCCATGTCTCGGCCAATACCGATCCGAAGGGCGACCGCTCGAAACGGCCGCAGGACCAGGACCCCGACATGATGGTGCATGTCGCGAAGGAGACTGACGCCGGCATCATCCTGCGCGGCGCCAAATACGAAACGGCCGCCTCCTATGCCGATCAGGCGTTTCTGAAACCCACGATCGGTGCCTGGAGCGACGAGCAACTCTCGAATTACGCGGTCGGCTGCATCGTCAGGATGGGCGCGCCAGGGGTGAAACATCTCTGCCGGTCGAGCTTTGCCGGGCGCGGCAGTGCCGCCGATTACCCGCTCGCCAGCCGCTTCGACGAAGTCGATACGCTGGTCGTATTCGACAATGTGCTGGTCCCTTGGGAGGACGTTTTCTTCTATCGGCATACCCGGGCGGCCGCGTATATCCGCGGCACATTGCACCGTTATTCGGCCTTTCCTTACACGCTGCGCATCCTCTACAGCGCCGACATGCTGATCGGTGCGGCGCTATGGAATGCGCGCCAGACCGGCCTCGACAAACTGCAGGCGGTGCGCGAAAAGCTGGCCGACCTGGTGTGCTATCGCGAGGGCATCAACGCGCATCTGATCGCGGCGATCGCGCAAGCGCAACGCAGCCCCGGCGGCCTTCTGATGCCGCACCAGTCGCTGCTTTATGCCGGGCGGGTGCATGCCTGTGCCAACCTGCCGCAAATGATGCACATCGCCCGCGAACTGTGCGGCGGCCAGATCTGCGTCACACCGAACGCCGCCTCGTTCACCGAAGACGGGCCGCGCGAGTGGCTCGAAAAATTCTATACGCTCAACGACAACTGGGCCGCCGATGATCGCCGCAAACTGCTGGCCTTTGCGCGCGACCTGCTCAACTCGGACTACGCCGGTCACCGCCTGACCTTTGTGCAATTTGCCCAGGCGCCGCACTTCAATCACCTGAACGCAGTCTACAACGCCTTCGACTTCAGCGGCCCGCTTGACTTCGTCAAACGCGCGGCTGGCCTGTCCGACCGCGTCGAGGAGCAGCAGCCATGATCGAGATACCGGCGCGGCGCGGCAGGGCAGCGCGAGTTCGCCCAGGGCAACGCGTGAAGGTGATCAACACGCACGGTCAGCAAGTCGTCGATACGTGGGGCTTTAACGCCGCCGACATTGCGGAATTCATGTCGATGGAGCACAGCCGCGTCGCGATGGGACACATCATCCCCAAGCCCGGTGATGTGCTGGTCACCAATCGGCGCCGGCCGATCCTGCGGGTCATGGAGGACACGTCCGGCGGCATTCACGACACCCTGATCGCGGCCTGCGACCGGTGGCGCTATGAACTGCTCGGCTGCGCCGAGTATCACGACAACTGTACCGACAATCTGGCCGCGGGGCTGGCGGAGCTTGGGATGACCCCGCCCGAGACGCCATCGCCGCTCAATCTGTTCATGAACATCCCCGTGCTCGACGGGCAGCGCATCGAGTTTCTGCCGCCGGTCAGCACGCCCGGCAGCTTTGTGGTGTTGCGCGCAGAGATGGATTGCATCGTCGCCTTCTCGGCCTGCCCGCAGGACATCATTCCGATCAACGGCACCGCGCTCCACCCCACCGCCGCGCATTATGAGATACTCGACTAGGCCCAAACTCTGGCCTTGGTTTTGCACCGGCCGGGAGGCATTTGCGTTGGAGGGTGCGATGCGGGACCAACGCCGTGGCGAAAAGCTGAAGCTCGGCGCCTTCTTTCATCCGACTGGCAACCATGTCGCGGCCTGGCTGCAGCCTGAGGCCCAGATCGATGCCGGCACCAATTTCCGGCACTATGCCGAAATCGCGCAGATCGCCGAGCACGGCAAGTTCGACCTGATGTTTGTCGCCGACGCGGTCGCGACCCGCGACGGCAAATTGTCGGCGCTGAGCCGCTGGCCGCAATACATGGCCTATTTCGACCCGCTGACGCTGTTGCCCGCGATAGCGGCGGTCACCAGCCATATCGGCGTCGTGGCCACCGCAACCACCAGCTACAACGAGCCCTATCATATCGCCCGCAAATTCGCCTCGCTCGACCACATCAGTAACGGCCGTGCCGGCTGGAACGTCGTTACCTCGTCAAACATATCCGAGGCATTCAATTTCGGCCGCGAACAGCATTACGAGCACGAGGAGCGCTACGACCGGGCCGTCGAGTTCGTCGAAATCGTGCAGGGGCTGTGGGACAGCTGGGACGATGACGCGTTTGTCCGGGACCGCGCCAGCGGGCGTTATTTCGACCCGGCGAAACTGCATCATCTCAACCACAAGGGTGAGCATTTTTCGGTGCGCGGCCCGCTCAACGTGGCCCGGTCACCGCAAGGCCATCCCGTACTGTTCCAGGCCGGCTCCTCGGAGACGGGCCGCGAGGTAGCTGCGCGTTTTGCCGAAGGGGTGTTTACGCCGCAGCATTCACTGGCCGGTGCGCAGGAATTCTACCGCGACCTGAAGGGCCGCATGGCGCGCTATGGTAGACCGCCGGAAGCGCTGAAAATTATGCCCGGGCTCAACGCGATCGTCGGACGCACCAAGCAAGAGGCGCTGGAAAAGTACGAGCGGCTGCAGCAGAGCATTCATCCTGATGTCGGGATCGAATTATTGACCAACGCCGTCGGCGGGTTCGACTTGTCGGAATACGACCTCGATGGGCCTCTGCCGGATATTCCTGACCATTACGGTACACTCGCCGGCAAGACCTCAATGAACAACGTGCTGCGCTGGGCACACGAGGAAAAACTGACGATCCGTCAGTTATATCAACGCTTTGCCGGCGCGCGCGGACAGCGCACCCTGATCGGCTCCGCGGTTGAGATCGCCGACGACATGGAAGAGTGGTTCCGCGATTACGGCGTTGATGGGTTTCTCGTACACCCCGCGACCTTGCCCGGCGGGCTCAGCGATTTTGTCGAGCTGGTCGTCCCCGAATTGCAGAACCGCGCCCTGTTCCGCGAGGATTACGAGGGGCCGACGTTACGCGACAATCTCGGCCTCGAACGCCCCGCCAGCCGCTACGCCGCGGCAAGCTGAGCTACAATGCGGAGAAACGCCTCCCCGATAGGGCGGATACGATACGTTCGAGCGCCTAACGTCCACCCTGTTTACTCCAAACTCGATTTTTAGGAAGCAGGGGTCGCGTCCGGCAGCAGGCACGCCAATGGTATTGGTGAGGAACACCATGGAAGCAAATGCATCCGTCCTACCCTAGCTCACTTTACCTGCCTTGGGTGCGGATGCACCGGCGGATTACCCTCACCCCAGCCCTCCCCCGCAAGCAAGGGAGGGAGCGATCAGCGATGTTCAGTGCCACCGGAGAGGTGCTCAGGCCGGTTCGAGCGGGGCGTGCAGGCGAGTTTCCTTGCAGATGATGCCGCCGCGATCGCCGATCGTCAGCGCGCCATAGACTTCAGTGAAGACGGGCGGCAGCGGGCGGGCGCCGTCGGGCGACAGCCACAACCGCAGCAGGTGCCGTTTGCGTTCGATATCGGGCCAGTCCTCATAACCGGTGCGGGCGTGCAGGATCGTGTGGTTGTGCAGAAATTGCACATCGCCGGGCATGAAACTCATGTCGAGGCACAGTTCCGGGTCGGCCGCCAGTTGATTGAACATCACCAAAGCCTCGTGGTCTTCTGGCGTCAGCCGCCGCGCTTCAAGAAAGCGCTGCGCCGAGTTGATGTACTGGCGCGAGTAGATCACCGACACCGTGCCGTCATGTTCATTGTAAATCGGCGCCTCGTAATATGGCCCCTTCCCTTCCGGAACCTCGCCGCGGCGATCGACGGCGAATGGCTGGTACAGCCGCTCCAATAGGTCGGGGCGCCGTTCCAACATGACATTGTGCATCGTCATCGAGCTCACGAGCGCCGAGAGGCCGCCCGATTTGGCGCGCCGCAGGCACAGCAACGCCACCACGTCGCAGCGATCGATATGGAAATTCTGCCGCTCGGCGGTGGCATAGCTGCGCACATTGGGATTGGTTTCGCTGCTGTCGCCGAGATCGTAGACATGCCCCAGCAGATGCCCCTTGGCATTCTGCGAGCGTGCCTTGCCAAAATGCGCGCCGACGCCCCAATAGGCTGTGGCACTTTCGGCGATTGGCCGGTTTTCGACCGGCATGCCGCGCAACAGGACAAAGCCGCGGCCGTGCAACACCTCATCGCGCAACTGCCGCAAAACCGGCGCCAGGGTGGGCAGCGGAAAATCCTCGGCGCGGGTATCGGCGAGCTCCAGCCCGCGGGCACGCACCTCGCGCACCGCCGTTTCGATCTCCGCCACCTCGGTTGGCGACAGACAGTAGGTCCACTCGTCCTGGCGCGCCCGCATATCGGCGGCAAACCAGGCGGAGGGTCCCTCGACGGGCCGGCGCGACGTCATCGGCGGCGGGGTCTCAGTGGCGGCGTTATGGGTCGCGAGCATTTGCGGGTCACCTCGGCGGTGGCATCAATCGTCGTCGAACAGATTTTCGCGCAGCGTAAACCCCTTATATGCGCGGCGATAGCGACCGCGCCGCTGCAATTCCGGCACCAACAGATCGGCAATCGCGGCGAGATCGGTCGGCATCGACACGACATGCCCCAGCATGAAGCCGCCGCGACTGCCAGTAGCCTCGAATTTCTCCTCGAGGATGTCGGCGACCTGCGCGGGGTTGCCGGCCAGGGTTCGTGTGTAGCTGGTGGCGAACAGCCGGCCATAATCGAAGAATTCCGCTCGCGTCATCTCGGTATCGGCGCCGAAACGCGTCACCATCTCGCGCACGAAGCCGCCCGGAGACGCCTGGCTGGCGATAATCTCGCGATGCAGCTCGCCGAGCGTGAAGCGCTCCGGCAATGTCGAGAAATCGTAGCCGGCATTGTGCGACAGGTAGACGCCGACCCCCTCTGGCGGAATGGCGCTCAGCAGGCGCTCGCGATGCGCCACCGCCTCCTGCTCGGTCTCGCGTACGACACAGGGCTGTTGCCACACGATGCTCATGCCCTGTGGATCGCGCCCCAGCGCCGTCACCGCCTCGTCAAGCGCCTTGCGCTGTGCGATCTGCAGTTCCAGCGGCATGTCGGCGCCAAACGCCATATCGGCGACATAGGCCGACGCCCGGACCCCGCGCGGTGAGTTTCCAGCCTGCAACAGGATGGGACGGCCCTGCGGCGACGGCGGCGTGTTTAGCGGGCCGCTGACATTGAAGAAGCGGCCGCGGTGTTCGACATCGTGAACCTTTGTCGGGTCGCCGACCTGTCCGGTCGCCGCGTCCCAGACCATGGCGTCGGGCTCGACCGAGTTCCACAAGGCCCGGCAGACATCGATAAACTCCTCCATGCGGTCATAACGCTGGCCATGATCGACGATGTGGTCATAGCCATAATTGGCGTAGTCCGAGCGCCGCGTTGAGGTGATCACGTTAAACGCGATGCGCCCGCCGGTGACATGGTCGAGCGAGTTGAACAGCCGCGCCAGGTAATAGGGGTGCATGAAGGTGGTCGAATAGGTGATGCCGAAGCCGAGATGCTGCGTCACCCGTGACATCGCCACCGCCAGCGGTGCCAGATCCTGGCGCGGCCAGCTGACGCCCCAGCGCACTGCCGCGTCGCGACTGCCCTGCCAGGTGCTCGGCACCCCGGTTCCGTCGCCGGAAAAAAGCATGTCGAGAAGACCGCGCTCCGCGATGCGGGCGATTTCCTCGAACGCCGCCACATCGGGGTAGCGGCCCAGCGCTGCTCCCGGCATGCGCCAGCGCCCCTCCATATGAATGTAGGAGAGGTCGAAAGCGAGGTGCATCCGCCGCTTGTTCATGCGCGAGCCGGGCAAACGGCGTGCCACCAGGCTCGGCTCAGCGAACCGGCACAATCCAGATAAATCGCAACCGCCCTATTGACGCCTGCCCCGAGCCATCCTACTTGCGTCATGCAAGTTACTGACTTGCGTCATGCAAGTAAGGGTTACGCGGTGGAACGGAAGAGCTTCGGCAACATGCAGTGCCCGGTCGCGCGGGGCCTCGAACATGTCGGCGAGTGGTGGAGCATTCTGATCCTGCGCGACGCGTTTCATGGGCTCAGCCGGTTTGACGAGTTCCAGAAAAGCCTCGAGATCGCGCCAAACATCCTGACGCGGCGGCTCAACGCGCTGGTTGAAGGCGGGCTTCTCGAACGGCGCCAGTACAATGAACGGCCGCCGCGCTACGAATATCTGCTCACCGAGCGCGGCCGCGATTTCCGTCCGGTGTTGTTGACCCTGCTCGCCTGGGGCAACAGGCATTTCGCGCCCGAGGGGCTGAGCGTCGCCCTGGTCGACGCCGAAACCGGCGAGCAAGCCGATCCCGTGGTTGTCGATCGCCGCAGCGGCCGACCGATCCAGCCGCCCGACTTTGTCTACATCCCCGGGCCCGCCGCGGGCGAAGGCGTGCGCCGCAAGCTCGAATTCGCGGCGCAGCAGCGCGAGCGCGCCGCGCGCGACTCCAACATTTCCCCTGCGAATGAGGGAGCCCCCCATGAGTAGCACCGTTGTCGAACGCGGCACCCTCGCCGCGCCCGGCCGCTCGCTGGTCCGCCTCACCCGCAAGCAGATGATCGCGGCCTTGCTCGCGATCATCCTGGTGCCCGCGGCGCTCGCCTATGGCTGGCAGTGGTGGACCGTCGGCCGCTTCTTAGAAAGCACCGACGACGCCTACGTCGGTGGCAATGTCACGGCCTTGTCGCCGCATGTCGCCGGTTTCGTGTCGAAGATCCTCGTCACCGATAATCAGTTCGTGCATGCCGGCGATCCGATGATCGAGCTCGACGATCGCGACTATAGGGCGAAGCTCGCGCATGCCGAGGCGGCGGTGCAGCACGAAACCGCGGCGCTCGCCAATTTGCACGCCGAATACACGATGCAGCAATCGACGATCGACCAGATGGCGGCGAGCCTTGCTTCGGCGAAAGCCACTGCCGGCTATGCCCGCATCGACGCCGACCGCTACCACAATCTGGCGTTGACCAGCTATGGCTCGGCGCAGAACGACCAGAAGGCCTTCACCGCCGATCGTCAGGCACAAGCCGGCGTGCAGGCCGCCGAGGCGACACTGGCCGCGTCGCGCCAGAAGCTGACGGTGATCGACACGCAGATCGCCGAAACCGAGGCGAGCCTCGCCCAGGCCAAGGCCGATCGCGAAACCGCCGTGCTCGATCTCGGCTATACGCACATCAACGCGCCGATCGACGGCTATGTCGGGGCGCGCGGGGCGCAGGTCGGCGCCTATGTGACGACCGGCACGACGCTGCTGTCGGTGGTGCCGTCGCAGGGGCTGTGGGTCGACGCCAATTTCAAGGAAGATCAGCTCGCCCATATGCGGCCAGGGCAGGACGTAAACATTATCGCCGATGTATTTCCGGGCCGGGTGTTCCACGGTCGCGTGCAGAGCCTGGCGCCGGCTACCGGCTCGGTTTTCGCGGTGATCCCGGCGGAAAACGCCACCGGCAACTTTACCAAGATCGTGCAGCGCGTCCCCGTCCGCGTCGCTCTCGGTGACGAGGGCGGCACGCTCGGCCTGCTGCGCGCCGGCCTATCGGTCGTCGCGTCAGTCGATACCCGCGATGGCCGCTAGGCCGGCGACGTGCAGTGGCGGCCCCTCACCCCGTCCCTCTAGCGCAGTTGCAATGACAGTCCCCACACCGAGCGCTGAAGTTTTGTGAAGCTAGGTCAACAGCGTTCCCGCGCCCCGCGAGCGGGGAGAGGGGCAATGTGAGGGACCTTTAGCCACCGATCCGATTGTGAAGGACACAGGCCAATGAGTGCCGAGAACCAATCCTTCCTGCGCAGCATCGTGCCGTTTGCGGTGATGTGCGTCGGCATGTTTGTGGCGCTGCTCGACATCCAGATCGTCGCCGCGTCATTGCAGCAGATTGGTGGCGGTCTGTCGGCGGCACAGGACGATATCAGCTGGGTACAGACCGCCTATCTGATCGCCGAGATCATTGTCATCCCGTTATCCGGCTGGCTGACCCGGGTGTTTTCGACACGCTGGCTGTTCGCTGCCTCGGCCGCCGGGTTCACCATCGCCAGTCTGCTGTGCGGCATGGCCTGGAATATCGAGAGCATGATCGTGTTCCGGGCACTGCAAGGCCTGCTTGGCGCATCGATGATCCCGACCGTCTTCACCTCGTCCTTCCATTATTTCGATGGGCAGCGACGGGTTTACGCGGCCGCGGTGGTAGGCACGATCGCCTCGGTCGCGCCGACTCTCGGACCGGTGATCGGCGGCTGGATCACCGACACGCTCGATTGGCACTGGCTGTTCTATATCAACCTGCTGCCGGGCGCGGCGGTGGCAATCGCGGTGCCGTTGCTGGTGAAAATCGACAAGCCAGACCTGACCCTGCTTAAGGGTGCGGATTATCCCGCAATCGCCCTGATGGCAGCGGCGCTGGGCACGCTCGAATACGTGCTGGAAGAGGGCGCGCGGTGGAACTGGTTTGACGACAGCACAATCCGCGACTGCGCCTGGATCGCCGGCATATCCCTCGCGCTGTTCATCTGGCGCAGCCTGTCGGTCGAGCGGCCTGTCGTCGAGCTGCGTGCGTTGCAGGACCGTAACTTCGCGCTGGGCTGTTTCCTGTCTTTCGTGACCGGGATCGGCATCTTCTCGACGATCTACCTGACGCCGCTGTTTCTCGGCTATGTGCGCGGCTTCAGCGCCTGGCAGACCGGTGTCGCGATCTTTTCGACCGGCGTCGCGTCGCTGGTCGGCGTACCGATCTATGTCGCCCTGGGCAAACGGGTCGATCTGCGCTGGCTGATGATGTTTGGCCTGGCGATGTTCGGCGTGTCGATGTGGTCCTTCAGCTATATCACCCACGATTGGGGCGGTGCCGAATTGCTGGTGCCACAGATTCTGCGCGGCTTCCCGCAGGTCTTCGCGGTAGCGCCGGCGGTGACGCTTGGCCTCGGCAGTTTGCCGATGGCACGGCTGCAATATGCCAGCGGCCTCTTCAACATGATGCGCAACATGGGCGGCGCGGTCGGCATCGCGCTGGGCGGCGCCATCCTCAACATCCGCACGAACTCACACTTCCATGATATCGCATCGCATCTAACACCGGCCAACATCCCGATGCAGCACATGGTGCAGGGGCTTAGCGCGCGCTACGCCGCGGCGCTGGGCGGCACCGATGCCGGCCACGTCGCGGCCCTGAAACAGCTGTGGCAGCTCGCCTATCGGGAGGCCGCGACGCTGGCCTATGCCGACGCGTTCCGCGCCATCATGCTGGCCTTTGTCATCGCCACATTGGCGGTGCCGCTGTTGCGCAAAGTCGCGCCGAAACCGGCCCCCGCCGACGCGCATTGACGCATCTCGCGCCGAGCCTACTCAGCCGCGTGCAACAATTGCGGCGGTCGATGCGCTTCCAATGCCGGCAGTGTGCCGCCAAACGACCGCACCTCGACCAGGCAGGTCTGCGCCGCGCAGCCCTGCGAGAACGAGGAGGCGCCGCGGTCGAGCGTCAACACGTTCGGGTTGCCGTGCCGCTCAGGTGAGTTGCCGCCGCCCGGGTCGAACCAGGCGCCGGTCGACAGCCGTGCAACACCCGGGGCGATGTCATCGCTCACCACCGCGCCCGCCAGGCAGGCGCCACGGTCGTTAAACACCTCGACGATGTCACCAGCAGCGATGCCGCGCGCCGCCGCATCGCGCGGGTTGAGATAGACCGGCGCCCGGCCTTCGATGCGCAACGCGGTGCTGTGCGGGCTGTGATCGAGCTGGCTGTGCAACTGCCGCGCCGGCTGATCCGACAACAGGTGGAGCGGATACCGTGCCGCCTTGTCGGCACCCCGCCACTCGGCAGGCGGCAACCAGACGGGGTAGCCAGGGCAGTCGGCGAGGCCAAATCCGGCGATACGTTCCGAGAAGATCTCGATCTTGCCGGAGGGTGTGCGCAGCCTGAAATAATCGGGATCGCGCCTGAAGTTTTCGAGCATCACAACGGACTCATCCTGGCCGGAGAACTCGACGAAGCCGGCTTCCCAAAACGCATCGAAGGGCGGCATCTCGACACCGACGGTCAACGCGCGTTCGGCGCCTTCGTCATAAAGCCGCCTGAGCCAGGCGGCCTCGCTCAGACCCTCGGTGAAGATTTCGCGTGTGCCGAGCCGCGCCGACAGATCGGCGAAGATGCGGTAATCGTTGCGCGCTTCGCCATGCGGCTCGACCGCCTGCTGCATCGCGATCAGGAAGCCTTCGCGGGTCGCGGCGTTTATGTCGTTGCGTTCGAGCGCGGTTGTCGCCGGCAGGACGATGTCGGCGTGCTTGGCGGTCGCTGTCCAGTATTGCTCGTGGACGACGATCGTCTCCGGCCGCTCCCAAGCCTGGCGCAGCCGGTTGAGGTCCTGGTGGTGGTGGTAGGGGTTGCCGCCCGCCCAATAGACCAGCTTGATGTCGGCGTATTTATGCGTCTCGCCGTTATAGGTGAATGCCGCGCCGGGGTTCAGCAGCATGTCGGCGATGCGCGCCACCGGGATGAAATCCTTCACCCCGTTCGGCCCCTGCGGCAGGGTCGGGCCGGCAAAGCGCGGGTGCGGGCTACCCATCATGTTCATCGCGCCATAGCCGACGCCAAACCCGCCGCCCGGCAAGCCGATCTGGCCCAGCATCGCCGCCAGGGTGACCAGCATCCAGAACGGCTGCTCGCCGTGCGAGGCGCGTTGCAACGCATAAGCGATGTTGATCATCGTACGGCGGCTGGCCATTTCCTGCGCCAATGCCTCGATCCGCGCCGCCGCCACGCCGCAGATCGCCTCGGCCCAGCGTGGAGTTTTTGGCTGCCCGTCGGTCTCGCCGAGCAGGTAGCGCTGGAACACCGGGTAGCCGGCGCAGTACCGGGCAAGAAACGCGGCATCGGCCAGCCCGTCGCGCTCCAGCACATAGGCCAGCCCCAGCATCAGCGCGGTGTCGGTGTTCGGCCGCACCGCCAGCCACTCGACCGATTGTGGCGACCCTACATCGATATTGTCGGCGACCGGGCTGACATTGACAAAGCGAACCCCCGCTCTTGCCATGCCGCGCAACCCGTCGCGCACGCGATGGTCGCCGGCGCCACCGGATGAAATCTGCGTGTTCTTCAAGGGCAGGCCGCCAAACGCGACGAAAAGCTGCGTGTGCTCGGCGAGAACGTCCCAGCTCGTATGGGTCGCGCAGAGTTCGTCCATCGAGGCGACGATGTGCGGCATCAAGACCCGCGCCGCGCCCAGGCTATAGCTGTCGACGTGGCGCACATACCCGCCGAACGCGTTCAGAAACCGATGCACCTGGCTTTGCGCATGGTGGAAGCGGCCGGCACTGGCCCAGCCATAGGAGCCACCGAAGATCGCCGCGTTGCCGTAGGCCTGCTTGACCCGGGTCAGTTCGCCAGCCACCAGATCAAGCGCGACCGGCCAGTCGACCTCGACAAAGGGCTCACGGCCGCGCCCGCTGCGATCGGCATCGGGGCCGTGTTCGAGATAGCCGCGGCGCACCGCCGGACGCGCGACGCGCATTCGCTGCACCGCCGGGTCGAGCTGATACAGTCCAATCGGCGATGGGTCGGGATCTCGGTGAAACGGGCGCAGTTTCGGCGGCAAGCCTGGGTTTGTCTCGACCTCGTAGATGCCCCAATGCGAGGCCGTGTATCGCACCGCCATATTGCTCGCCGCCTCTACCCCGGTTTCCCAGCAGGTTAGAGATTGATTTCGTGGCCGCAACAGTATTGTGCGCCGCAGCAAGCCGGTTCCGTTGAAGGCGGACGCCCGTACATAGCTTGGCTGCTGTGAGGTGCGGCCTATTGTGCCGAGTCAGGCGATTGCCGCAATCTGTCGAAAACGCGGTGCGGTCACCGCCGCGAATGGAGGAGACCACAGATGTCGCTTTTGCAACAGACGCAGCCCCAGAGCATCGAGCTTGTCCCGCTCACGCTGCATATCGGCGCGGAAATCCGCGGCGTCGATCTGACGAAGCCCCTGCCGGCGCAGCAGGTGAAGGAGGTTCGCGACGCCTTTCTGAAATGGAAGGTCGTGTTCTTCCGCAACCAGCACCTCGATCACGCCCAGCATGTCGCAATGGCGCGGCAATTTGGCGAGCCGACGATCGGCCACGCCGTGCTCGGTCACCTCGATGACCATCCGGAAATCTATTCGGTCGCGAAGAACCGGCTCGCCAACGAAAACCGTAAGGCTCAGATGGTGACACCGTGGACCGGCTGGCATGCCGACATCACCGCCGCGGTCAATCCGCCGATGGCCTCGATCCTGCGCGGCGTGACGATCCCGCCCTATGGCGGCGACACGTTCTGGACCAACCTCAACGCCGCCTATATGGCGCTGTCGCCGGTGATGCGCGCGTTTGTCGACGGGCTGCGCGGCATCCACCAGTTCGGCTCGCGCGCCGCCGACACCAATCGCAGCGACGAGTACAAAAACCGGGTCAAGCGGCGCGCGCTCGAAAGCGAGCATCCGATCGTGACGGTCCACGCCGAAACCGGCGAGCGCATCCTCTATGTCAGCCCGTCATTCCTCAAATCGATCGTCGGCCTGACTCCGCGCGAGAGCCAGAAAATCCTCGAAATCCTGTGGGAGCACGTGACGCGGCCGGAATACACCGTGCGCTTCAAGTGGAACGCTGGCGATATCGCGTTCTGGGACAACCGCTCGACTGTGCATCTGGCGCCAACCGACATCTTCGAATCCGATTTTGACCGCCAGCTCTACCGCGTGACCTTGGTCGGAAAACCGTTGGTTGGTGTGGATGGCCAGCCGTCAAAATCGATCGAGGGGGTGCCGATCCTGTCGGCGACCGAAGAGCTCAAGATGCTCGCAGCGGCGGAATAACCGTTTCAGGGAATTTCCCGCTGTTTGCGCCACCTTCGCCCAAGCCGGTTCAGTGTGGGGCGATTATGCCAAGCGCATTTCGCCGCGGCATGGCGCCTCTGGTTCAGTCGGTCGGTTGTGGAAATCTGTGTCGCCGGGCACCGGTAACTAGACCGCGCCGCCGGGTTTCGACATAGACACGAGCGGTTTCACGCGCTGCGTCGCGCCAGTGCTCCAGGTCTGAGATGACGTCGACGCTCTTCGCAGATGCGGTCTGGAGCTCACGCAGCCGTTTGGCAATCGCGCCGTACTCCTCGACAATCGGCATGGTTTCCCTCCCCGCCCCGGTCCTCGGCTGATCCGCCACCCTTGGTTCGTACCATGATAGCGCCGCGCGACCCAGGACACGCAACGAGTCTCGCCCAATCGCCCAATCGTTAGCCGGTCTTCAGCCGGGATCGGCCTTGGCCGTCATGCGGCCGATGCCCTGGCCGATGATGCCTTGTCGATGATGCCCTTGTAGAAACCGGCGAGATCATCCGCCTGTTCATAGGATTTACGGAAAACGACGTTCAGTTCTGGCGGCTCCAGAAAGCGCTCGGGGCTGTCATCGATCAGGCGAAGGATGTTGATCAACGCCGCCGGATCCGACACGTCGATGACAAAGCCGTTCTGCCCTTCCGTAACGCAATCCCCGATGCTGCCGCGATCGGAAGCAATAACCCAACACCCAAAATGCAACGCTTCGCGGGTTGCCAGACCATAGCTCTCAATGCAGACGGACGGAGCCAGCAATACATCGATATTACCGTAGAGCTGCCCGATCTCCGCCTCTGTCACCTTGGGAATGAAATCGACCGGTGTGGTGTTCCAGGTTTCGCTCCTTACATCACCCGGGTCGCGCGCCGTCTCGACGACGCATAGACGAAGATGTCGATAGTTCCCCGCCAACAGCGCGTATCGGATCAAGTCAAATCCTTTTGCGTTGACCAGGCCGCCGACAAACCCGAGTCGGACGCGAGCGTCGGATGACCGCCTGCGCTCCACACGCGGCAAATCGCTAATGCCGTTCTCAATCGCCGAAACGTTCGGTACGCCACAGTCCGTGTAAAGTTGCGCAAGTTTTGCTGAAACGGCAAACAAAGCTGATGCGCCGAACAGCGGCCGCCGCAGCTTCATCAGGCGCGTATACGCGCTGACTCCCTGCGACTCTAAGACGGCGATCGGATCATCGTATTTGTACAGGACGGATGCTCCACTACGGTCCACGATGAACTGATACTCTGATATCCACCAGCCATCGTGGAGCGATATAATATAAGGTATGGCTCTTTCGCGTGTCGCCTCAACAATAGACGCAGTCAACCCTTGAATGCAGTGGAAGTGAACCAGGGAAAATTCCTTGGTTTCCAGAAATTTGTCGAAGATACTCGACGCCGACACATCATCAATCGGAGCATCGGCATCGGGGGCAGAACGCAGCCCCATGCTGACCACTCTCACGCCATCCTGAACATAGGCTTTGAGCTTGTATTCCTCTCCCGCCTCGATGTGCGTGGTGAATATCTCCACATCGAACTCACTGGCGTATTTGTCACGAAACCGGGCGACATGATCCTCGACCAGACGTGTCACACCACCAATCCGCAGCGGCGGATAAAACACATTTACAATCAGGATTACCGGTCGGACGCGCGCAGGAGGTCTGGCAACGTCGTCCATGATCCGCCTGAGATTGTAGCTCATGCGGTCCAATCCATAATCGGCTATGACGCGCCGCCTGGCAGTGTCGCCGATCTCGCGCCGGCGTTCAGGATCGTTGATCAACAGCTCCAACGCCGCGATCCAGTCGTCCACCGTGTCACAGATGAGCCCGCTGCTGCCGGGGTCGACGATATCGCGGTAAACCGCGGAGCCGCTTACAATCGATGGCACCCCGAACAACGCCGCCTCGAGCCACTTGATTTCGCTTTTGCAATCCGTCATCAAATTTGGCTTGAGGACCGCCAGATTGATATCGACATTGCGAAGGACAGCCCAATATTCGTGGTAATCCCATAGCGGATCGATCAGGCAGAGATTGTCTTCGATAGAGCGTAGTTCCTCTGTAAGGACATTATAGCCCGCCAAGACGATCTTGATCCGATCACCGTGTCGCCTGACGGCTTCAATCAGCGCGGGCTGTACAAGTTCCTGGAAATCCTCCTTATGTGACTTCGTACCCGAGCCGTAGAAGATGATCACGCGGTCGTTGTCTGGCCGCGCCGTTGCATCGGCGGCATAGCGTTCGTGAGTTCTACCGAATCCGTTACGATGTACATACACCCTCCCCGTTCGCACTACCCCCGCCATTTGCCTGGCAAGCAACGGTGTTGAGGCGATCCCGTAGTCGCACAGCGACATTGCCGTGCGGTAAAGCGGCACACCCAATTTCAGACCGACATGGTCTTCACGGCTTATCAATCCCCCGAAGCTCTCAAATCGGTCGGGGAAATCTTCGTCCGTGAAGATCAGATCATCCATATCGTAGAATGTGGCACAACCGAGCTCGCGCGCCCGTGTGACGGCTTCAATAACCTTGCCCCAAGCCGGCACACGGTAGAAAATAACAGCATCAAATACTTGAAGGCGTTCAAAAAATTTGAGCAAGTCGTGATCGACGTCGAATACTTCCACCTGATACCCGGCTGCCTCAAGCTGCTCTGTCTTTTGTTCAATACGATAGAAGTAACATTGCGGCACGCTGTGCACACCCACAATGGCAACTGACTTGATTTCACCGATGGGCAGACAGTCCGATATTGGAATAAGGCCTACCAGAAATGCACAGGCATCGTGTAACAGTTGCTGGGTGCGGTCGTCTTCGCCTTGCACGCCAAGCGCAATTCCTTCATTCCACCGCTGGTGCAGGAACTTGTCGCTGAGGGCCCGGAGGCGGTCAAGAAAATCGGGTACTGCCGGGAAATGGACCTGGCCATCCCGTAAAATGCGCAACGCATTCTGATAATCTCCGAGCGCCTCATAGCATTGCGCCTGCCCGAGCAACCGTGGCGGTGTCTTCGGATGATTCTTGGCCGCCTTGTTATATAGTTGAAGGGCCTCCAGGAACTGTTGGCGACCAATCAGGAATTTGGCATATCTGTCGAGACCTCGCCGGTGCTGCGGTACATCCAATAGAACTCGACCATAGAGGCGGGCAGCGGAGTCGTATTCTTCTTTGAACTCGAAGCGGCCCGCTACGGCAATGAAGAACTCGACTGTCTCGGCAGTTATCGGAAGATGTGGACCAGGCCGTAAAATGTCCTCATCAACGAACCGCGTAAACAGATCAACCCATCGAACTTTGACTTCAGTGGGATAGAAGAATCCCCTATACAAATCGAAGTCAATGCCACGCAGTGAGATCCTCGGATCATCAAGGAGATCACGGACCCAACTCTCCGGGTTTGGTAACGCCGATCTCCCAATACCGACACCAAGCCAATGCCAATAGGCATTTTCGGCCGTAATCTGATACCCGATATAGGTTTCGCTGTAAAAGGAGGCGTCGAACTGCAAGTCGGGCGCGAATGTATAAAGGGAACGAATGCCCACTTGGCAGAAATGAGCCAAGCACGCATGCACATTCGGTGTGCCGACAGCCTGCCTGACCGCGGCATGCGCATAGAAGTAGTAACGAGCGTCGAATAACCTCAGGACATCCGGGTTTAGTCCATATTCGGCTGCCAACTTTGTACAAACCGGACAGCTGGTGGCCTCTTCGGCGGAATGGGAGGCGGCGTTTTGGGCAGCCGGAGCCGCGCCGGCCTGATCACTGGAGCGCGGCGGCGTCGCCGGAAGGGCGACGTCGAGCGTTGATAGTTCGAGGGCCGGATAGGGCAAGGCGCCGTCGAGGCGATAGGACGAAAGATAAGCGTCGGCCGCCTCGTCCGGGCGCTGCCGCAATTTCAGGACATGACCGAGTTGCAGGTGCGTATCGGCCACATCCGCCCGCAACGCCAGCGACCGGCGGTATGCCTCCTCTGCCTCGTGTAACTTGCCCTGCTCCTTAAGAGCATGCCCGTATTGAACCCAGATCGCAGCCAGAGTTGGGTCGCGCGCCAGCGCTTCCCGATAGGCCGCTTCCGCTTCGCTCCACGCCTGTCGTCGATTTGCCGCGTCGCCTCGCCTCAGGACATCGCGCAGGGTCGCCGGCGGCCGGAGGCCAGCCAGAACTCGCATCTTGATAAGCCTCAACGTTTTTGCGCGGCTCAGCCTTGGGACGGCTTATTCGGCGGCGCGGACGCGGGTATCCGTAAAGTCAATGGCGGGAGCAGGCAACCAGGGATTGGCGGCAGCGCAGAGCTGTATATGTCGCCACAGCCGGGCGTCCGAGGGGGCGGAGATCAACTTGAATGGTGTCTCCGCGGAATGCCAGGTCGGATTGACCGTCGGGTCGGTGTCCAGGGCATTTCCCCAGCGCTGCCGCATGAACATTCGCTCGGCCTGAAGGCGCGCGCTTTTCTCCCGGTCAAGATGGTCGAGCCCTCGACTCTTGGACTCGAAGTGTCGCAGGGTGATGTGCGGCGTCCACAAAATCTTATGGCCGAGCGCGCGCAGCTTCAGGGCAAAGTCGATATCGCTATAGGCGACGGTCAGGTTGATCTCGTCAAAGCCGCCGGCGGTCTCGAACAACTCGCGGCGGACCGCGAGAAAGGCACCCGTCACCGCGCTGACTGCCCGCGTCACCTGCCAACGATGGCAAGGGCCGGCGCTGGCACCGGGTTCGTGACGGCCGTCATGCGCATCGATATCGATCGATCCCAGAATGATCCCGCCATGCTGCAGGGACCCGTCAGGGTACAGCAGCCGCGCGCCAACCGCGCCCACCTCACCCCGCCCCAGCAATAGGCGCAATTGCCGGTCCCAGCCTTTGCTCAACATCAGCGTGTCATCGTTGGCAAAGACCAGGAGGTCCGCGCGGCTCATGGCTGCTGCCCGGTTGTTCAACCGCGACCAGTTGAAGGGTTCATCCATACGGACGACTTCGATATCCGGAGCGTTCCCCAAACTCTCGAGGATCGCGAGGGTCTCGGGCCGCCGGCTGCCATTATCAAGGATGATGACGTTATGGCTATCGACGCGGTCCGCCGAGCGCCGCAGGCTCTCGACAAGATCCATAACATCGCCGGCGTTGTCGCGGGTCGGCACGATAACGGTGATCGTTGCATGCCGATCTTCCTGGGAGATCACTTCAAGACCACGTTGCTGCCCGTTGCCACTCGGCCGTGTAACGTCGAGAACGGGATGGATGACCTGCTTGCGCCAATCGCCGCGTCTGGCCGAAGTGTCGCCATTGCTGTCTCCGGTCGCCACAAGTCGAGCGACCAACGGGAGCGGCAAATGTCCCACTGTACCGGTAGCGGCGAGCTGCAACAGCAACGAATGCCGGGCCGTGATGAGCGCGTCGAGTGACAGATCCGCGGCGACTTTGCGATAGGCGCCAGCCTCGACCAGGACCGTGTCGCCATAGGGGTTGTGCTCGAGCAATGTGTCGAAATCGACCGCCTGCCGCAGGTGCGGTTCGCAGCGTGTCGGTGTACTCGTCGCTGAATAGGTGAGTGTTTCCTCGTCCATGACAAAGGCGTGCGCCTGAACCTGACCGGCGACTGCGGCGAACCATCCCAGCGCATGAGGGTGCAGCCCATAATCGGGCGCCAAAAACAAAAACCAGTCCGCCGACAGCTTCAGCGCGGATCGGCACTCCGCGACCGGGACCGGGTGATCGTGCGTTTTCGACACCCAGGTAAGACGACCGTCGCCGGCGCCGGCTCGTTCCACAATCGCGCGGTGACGGACATCGCTGCCGATCACATAAAGCTGCCAGGCCTGATAGTTCTGGGCGACAACGGAGGCGATGATCAGCTGAAGCGCTTCCAATTCGCACCCGGTCGCCGACAGCAGGATCGCGATCCGGGGTGTTGGACTGGTTTCAGGAGGCGGTGGCACATCGTAAATTCGGCGAAACCGGTCATAGGCTGATAGAGGAAAGCCGATCTGGGCGCAGAGGCTTGGTAGGACCTCGTTGAGGCGGGCGACGCCGCGCACCAGCCTGTCGACCTCGTCAGCAACCCCGAGAAGCGCCTCGACGCCGCCCCGTGCCAGCCGCGACTCAAGCGCATCGCGTTGCTGCACGCTGTTGAACCCGAGCAGTTCCGTCCAGGCCGCCTCGAGCGATGGTTGCAATGCCGCGGCACGCCGGTAAGCCGCGAGCGCATCGTCTCGTTTGCCCTGCAACTTCAGCGCGTGGCCGAGCTGCAGATTGATCTCGGCAAGATCGGGGCGTTGGGCCAGCGCCGTGCGGTACGCGGTCTCGGCTTCGGCGACGCGGCCGGCATCCTTCAGCATGTTGCCATATTGAATGCGAATGTCGATCAAATCGGGCGACGTTTCGAGCACCACTTTGTAGGCTTCGGCCGCTTCCTCCGGTTTGTGGGCATCGCGCAGCCGATCCGCGTTGCGGATGCGGGCTTGCAATTTGAAGCGCTCAGCTTGCTCCGGTTCGTCCGATGGGCAAACTCCCAGCACCGCCAGCTCCGCGGCGGCGGCGCCATCCTCAGGATCCAGCAATTGCGCGCTTCGATAAGCCGCTATTGCCTCGTCGAGCCGGCCCAGAAGTTTCATCAGATGGCCAAGCTGCAGATGACTGTCCGCATCGTCGGACGCCATGGCCAAAGCCTGACGATAGGCCGCTTCTGCCTCCTGAAACCGCGACAGTTCCTTCAGCATATGGCCAAGCTGGACCCGGATTTCCGGCCGGCGCGGATCGAGCGCGACGGCACGAAGATAAAGTCCGGCCGCGCGGGCAAAATCACCCCGGTCGCGCCGTGCATCGGCGCGGCGAATTACGTAAGCCGCATAGCGCTGCCGCGACGCCTCGGCGACTGCTACTAACGGGGAAAGATATCGCGTCGCTGCCATTTCCCGGACAACATACTCGCCGGCGATATTTTCATAAAGATTACAACTCAGTGGCGAATGAGACACTGATGATTGAGGCGGGAAGCCCGGTTTCGGACCGGACTCGCCTCGGCAAGAGGGTCTAAGTCCCCGCTTTCGAGAGTTCGTCGATCCGGCAGGCAATATGGCCGGGGACCGATCCCCAATCCGGCGGCGGATGGGCAATCTCGTAAGCGACTTCATGTGCCTTGTCGGTTTCACCGATGTAAAGCGCCGCGAGACCTTGATGAAACCGCGCCGTCCACAACAGATCGTTATGGCGGCCGCTTTCGCGCGCGGCCTGCCAGAGGCGACGGAACACCCTGCCGGCCTCGACATGCCGACCCTTTTCGGTCAGCAGATAAATGCCCCACGCGCAGATCGCGGCGAGATCATCCGCGCGCATGGCCTCGTCGATCGGTGCGGGACCGGTCTCGAGCAGCCGTTCGGCCAGCGCATGATGCCCGCAGTTGATTAAATCCGCGAACAGCCGCGCGCGGGCGCGTTGCGCGTGGGCGCGAAAGCGCGTGGAATTGGGACCGTCCAGCCCGGGCCGCAGCGCAAATACGGCGTCAAGCGCCCGCTCGGCATCAAACTGGGCGAGTGCCGAAATGCGCGCGATCTCGGCTTCCCGGCAGAGCTGGGCAGTCTCCAGGTCATCGGTCCCGATCGAACGCAACTGGTTGCGCAGCGCCTCGCCGAACGAGATCGCAGCCATCAGCGTTGGGGCGGCGTCCCTTGGCCGCCGTTCCTCGATAAGTTGAATAATGCCGCGGCAATACCAGATGCCGGCGAGGTTGTACGGCCAGCGCCGCCCGAACTCGTCAAACGACGCTGCGCCGGGAAACTGAAAAACCAGCGCGGCAGGGTTGTCGATATCGATGCGATAGCGATCGCGGTAAAGGTCGCGCAGCACGTCGTACCACCGCTGCGCTTCACCGAACCGGCCGCCGTTGGTTTCTTCCTTCAGCAAGCGATAAACCAGACCGCCATAGAGAATGTCGTCTGCGGGGCGCTGCGCGACCGCCTGCGTCAGGTAATCCCGATAACGCGCCGCCGTAAAGTAGACGGCCGAGCCGGAAAACGGCACATCCGAGGCGGCGGCCCGCAACTGGTTGCCGTTCTGTTCAAGACGGGTATGCGTGAAGCCGGACTGGCGAAGGAGAAATTCGAGCGAACGGGCGTTGTATAAAATCACGTGATGGCCGGGGCTGATGATCGGCAGCAATGCTTCCGCCGGCATATCCGGGCGCAAGCAGTCGCCGTCGGGGGTCGTCAGCAACGCCAGACCGCCGCTGCTGAGAGACCGCCGCATCAAGCCCATGTATTGCTGAGGGTCGGGGATATGCTCGATCACCTCGGAACAGAATACGAGGTCGAAATCGCCTGTCGCCGCGCTCGCGTCCAGATACCCGTTCTCGATCGGGAGCCCCAACTGGTCCTTTCCCGCGAGGGCAAGCCCACCCGGATCAAAGCCGCGCACGTCCCAGCCCAGCACTCGACGCGCGTAGTCCATGGAGAACCCATAACTGCAGCCGATTTCGAGATAGCGCGCAACGGGACGAGCATCGGCGAGCTGCAGCGGTTCAAGCATCGACCGAATGCCGGCACCCTGTTCGAGATAGAATTTCAAGGCGCTGCGGTCGGCCTCGGTGTAGGAGACCGAGCAGCCCGGCGAGGCGTACCGCACCTGACAAGCCGGGCAGCGCACCAGGGTAATCTTGGCCTCGCCGAGCAGCCGGCGTGCGGTCTCACCCAGCACAATCTCGACAAAGGCGGTCTGGTTTTCAGCGCAGAAGCATAGTGGGCAGACCGATTGCCAAACCTCGCCACCCAGCCACTCGATCTGGTTGCCGGCGCTGGCCGCGCTCGTCGGATGGGACGGCACGCGGACCTTGCCAAGCGTCTGGGTCAAATTCCGCCACAGAGTGAGCGAGCGGTCGGCGATCGCCTGCTTGAATGCCGTCATCTCGGGGCGGATCGATCGTCGCGGGAGTCGAGCGCCAATACCGGGTTTTGACGTGTTCGCAGCGCGACGAAATCTGGTCCTTCGCTGACGGATACATCGCGCGCCCTAGGCTTGGCGCGGTTGATAAGGCTGGAAACGCTTGTCTGTGACACCTGACCCTGACCCATGGCTGCGGGGCGGAAACTAGCATCGCCAGCGACCCGATTGCCAACGCACAAGCCGCGCGGCATGACGCGACCAGCCTGAGCAGCATGGTGGCTCAGACCAGCAGATCAGAGTAAAATAGCGCTGTCGCCTTTTGATCGCGTGATCGCGAGTCGCGCTGTCTCTTCTGCTTGGAGTTCACCCGGGCGGCGTGCGGCGGGGGATTTTAGGGTTCATGATGCACAGGTCGCGCGGTATGACCGTTTGTCGAGCATCACTTCTGCTGCTGTTCTGCGCCCTCCTGGCGTTTTTTCTGCCACGGCCGGCGCGGTGTGATGCCGCCCAGACGCCGTCGCCCGACGCTGCCACGATCACGATCGACGAGAGCCAATTGCCGATCATCTCGCTGTCGGCAAACCACGCGCGGGTCAGCGATGTGCTCACGCAGTTGAGTAACCAACTCGGGTTCGAGATCGAGCATCTGCCGATCGACAACAATCAGACGGTGACGACAAACCTGCACGGCGAGCTTGGCGACGTGCTGCGGAGTGACGCGCTGGGTCGTCTGAACTTCCTGCTGATCGGCGAAGGCACCCATCTCGAACGATTGGTTTTCATCGATCCCGAACCGCGCACGATGACGGCGATGGGAGGCGACGCGGCGGCGCCAGCAGGCACGCCGACGTCCAGCGCAATGCCGGCTGCGTCGCTGCCGCCAGCCGCTGCGACGAGCGCCGGCCCGACACCGATGGCGGCGGCCTTGGCGGCAACCTCTGGCAAGGTAAGCCGCCTCTTGCGCGCCCAGGTGGCGCTGGGCTCGACCCCATCAGCCTCCTCGACAGGTAGCGCCGTCGCCGCCTCTTCCTACCCATCGGCGGCGGCGACAGCCGCGGCTGCAACAGCGGGTGACACCGCGATGGGCAATGCGACCCGAATGGCATTGTCGAATGTGTCGTCACTATCCGCTGCCCTTCGATCGGTGTGCGTCGGGCC
This sequence comes from Alphaproteobacteria bacterium, assembly GCA_019240125.1. Taxonomy (GTDB): domain Bacteria; phylum Pseudomonadota; class Alphaproteobacteria; order ATCC43930; family CGMCC-115725; genus DATARH01. Next base: position 34,173 of record JAFAYW010000294.1, on the reverse strand, counting down.
GGCCTGCAGCCGCTAAACCGGGCATGATCGCGGGCATCCGTGAACCGCGGCAGAGCGATACCGGCTTCACATTGCTCGAACTCCTCGTCGTATTGGCGATCATGGGATTTTCGCTCGCACTCATTGTCGGCACACGCATGCCCCTCAGCCGGCCGAACATCGATGCGACAGCGGCAGAGCTGGCGGCGCAGCTTCGCCTCGCGAGGTCAGGCGCAATCGTCGACAACCGTCGAACCAATTTTGTTCTCGATCTCGCGACACATCGCTATCAGGCCGGTCTCGGGCCCGCCCGGCCGCTGCCGCCGGCATTAGGGCTGCAACTGACGACGATCGCCGGAGAGCGCCAGAGCGCTGAGACCGGCGGTATCGGGTTCAACCCGGATGGCAGTTCGACGGGCGGCCGCATCATCCTCGACAATGGCGTGCGGCGCGTCGCCGTCGGCGTCGAGTGGTTGACTGGACGTGTCAGCGTCGCCGACATCCGGTAGCCATCGCCGGGTGGCTTTCGATAAATAAATGCTGCTGATCAGGTCGCAGATGTCGCCGCACGGTCACGAATCTTGCCGATCTTGCACGTATTGGCGCGGCGTGTGAGGTTAAGCGCTTGATCGGCAACATGATGCCAGGGCGCGTCGAGACTAAAACAAGATGATCGCGGCTTTCTTAACATGGTGGATGAGCCAGCTCGCCGAGCTTTTGCCGGCGGGTTTGCGCGCATCCAGCCAAAGGAGAGCCGACGCGATCCTGGTCCGTCCCGCCGGCGGCGGCGATACGGGCACGCTGCGTTTTTCCCTGCGCCGACAGGGCGAGGAACGCGAGCTGGTCGAATGCCGCGCGGACGATCCCGCGCTGAAGGCCTTTCCGGAAACCCGTGAATTCGGCGCCATACTGCGTCTGGCGCCGACCGAAATTCTGACGAAGGAGCTGTCGCTGCCGCTGGCGGCGCAGGCTGATCTCAGCCAGGTTCTGGCCTTTGAAATGGATCGGGAAACTCCGTTCACCGCGGAGGAAGTGTACTGGACCTACCACATCGCTTCGACCGACCGGCAACGCGGGCTCATGCATGTCGCCCTCTGGTTGGTACCCAAAAGCCATCTGGCGCCACTACTTGATCAGCTTGCGGGCGTCGGGATCGTGCCTCGCTGGGCGGAACTCGAGGGCGTTGGGGCAAATGTCATCCTGCTGCCGCTCGGGAACGAACGCCCGAGACTCGGTAACAGTGGGAGGTTAATCAAACCGCTAGCAATTGCGTGTGCCTGTCTTGCCTTCGCCGCCTGCGTCACGCCGCTGATCAAGCAGTCCGTACAGCTCGGCCAAGTCTCGCGGGAGCTGGAAACGAGCAAGGCGGCCATGTCGACAGCAGAACCTTTGCGGCACGAGATCGATGGTTATACCCGCAATGCCGGTGCCATGGACGATATGGCGCAAGCGACAGCGCGGCCTCTCGATGTCCTCGCGATGCTGACGCGACTGCTGCCCGATGACACCTATCTGACGGATATCGAGATACGCCAGCGCAAAGTGACCCTCAGCGGCAGGTCGGCCAGCGCCGCCAAGCTGATCGGATTGATCGCAGCCGACGCCCGTTTCCGCAATCCAACTTTTGCGGCGCCGGTTACCCGCCTTGCGGCGCAGAGGGTTGAAGTCTTCACGATCGTGACTGAACTGGGGAGACCGCCGTCATGACGCCGCCGCTTCCGACGGGCTGGCGCGGTCGAGGGTTGGCGATCGGGCTGCTGCTCGTTGTATTGGCCGTGCTTTATGCCGCGGTGATCGTGCCGCTGCTCGAACTTTACGCCGACCGCGAGGCCTTGATCGACCGGCAACATATGTTGGTCGAGAAGCAGACGGCGCTTGCCGCACAGCTCCCGGAACTGAAGACGCGCGCGGCCGAATTGCGCAACGCGGCAAAGGACGACAAGACCTTGCTGGACGGCGACAACGATGCAATCGCGGCGGCCGCTCTGCAGGGCAAAATCGAGGAGTTGGCCTCCGCCGGCGGCATCACGATCGGCAGCACCGAGAGCCTGCCCTCGCAACCCCAGGGGCCATTCCGCCGCATTGGCGTGCGGCTCGCGTTAAGCGCTCCCTACTCGGGGTTGATCAAGCTGCTGGCCGGTATCGAAGGGGTACGGCCACCCCTCATCGTCGACAATATACAGATTCATACCGTCACCCGGCAGGCCAGCCCGGCTAATGCCGAGATCACCGAAGCGTCGATCGAGATCTACGGCTTGCGGGGTGACACGACGACCGACCTCGCCGCCAAGCGATGATCGATGTGCGGACCCTCTGCCTGGCTGGCGCGTGTGCCCTGTTCGCGGGCGTGGTTTTGCTCGAGATGCAGGGCAGCACCCCGCCCAACGGCCCTGCTATTTCGGCCGCACCGCGGGTTCAACCCGCGCCCGTGCGTGGAAAACTGATGTCCGCCGATGCCGACACCCTGATATCGACGGCGTTGAACCGGCCCCTTTTCAGTCCTGGCCGGCGCCCGCCCGATGCCGGCCAGTCGGCGCGTCAATCCGACCTCACTGACAAACGCCTGGCGGGAATTATGGTCAACGAGGATCGTCGCGTCGCAATCTTTGCGGTGAATGGCTCCAAGTCGCTTATGGTTGGCGAGGGTGAGGAAATCAATGGCTGGCGGGTCGAGGCGATAACACCGTTGGAGGTCTCGCTGAGCGGCCCCGACGGCGTTCGGACGCTGCAGCCGAAACCCGATGCCAATTCGCGCCCCCTATCGCAATCAGCCAGCAATACGCGACCGCCGCAGGCCGCGCCGCCGCAACCACCGAGCAGCGCGACACTGGGCGCTACGGCCGAGCAGACGGCCCGTCGCAATCGGGATTAGCTTATGTCGATGAGTTGTTGGCGCAGGTTTACGGTTTGCGGGTACGGGGCACTCGGGCTTCTGGTGGGTTGCCAGAATGCGCCGCGGCTGGACCTCCCGTCGCTTGGACAAGGCACTTCGCTGCAACCGGCGGGGCGCAGCACGAGCAAGGTGGTAACCGCGCGCCCGAACCGGACGGTGTATCAGTCCACCGGGAGTGACGCCGGCGCCGGCGCCGCACCTGGCCGGTCAGCCGGCTCCAGCCCCCTCGTCGCGGAAGCGGGACCCGCCGATGTGACGCTGAATTTCGCCGATACCGATATCCGCGAGGTCACCCGCGTCATTCTCGGGACCACGCTGAAGCTGAATTACACGATTGATCCAAGTGTCCACGGAACCGCGACCCTGGATACCGGGAGGCCTCTTCCCCGCACCGCGCTATTGCCGACGCTTGAGACATTGCTCAATCAGAACGGCGCGACGCTGATCCGCAAGGACGGTCTGTATTCAGTGGTTCCCGTCGCCGCGGCTGGGGTCAGCAACGCGGTCACCTCCGGCACGTCGGGTGCCGGCGCCGAGGTCATCGTATTGCGATATGCCTCGGCCCGCGATCTGGCCAAGACCCTGCAACCCTATCTTGCCGATGGCAGCAAATTGACAGCGGATCCCGGCCGCAATGCGCTGATCATCAATGGCAGCCAGAGCGCCCGCCAGGCGATCGCCGGCCTCGTGCGCTCCTTTGATGTCGACACCCTGGCTGGTCAATCCTTCGCGCTGTTCCCCGCCAGCGAGGGCGATATCGCCCGAACCGCGGCCGCCTTGGAAAAGGCATTGCAGGCGGGCAGCGACGCGCCGCTCGCCGATCTGGTGCATATCGTCCCGTTGCCCCGCGCCAACGCGGTACTCGTGGCCTCGGCACAGCCGCGCTACCTCGCCGCCGCCCGGCGCTTTTTCAGCCTGCAGGCGCGCGCCGAGGATGCAAGTGCCCGGAGCTGGCACGTTTACTCCGTGCAAAATGGCCAGAGCTCCGATCTCGCCAATCTGTTGCAACGTGCCTTTACGCCCGGAAACGTCAGCGCCAGCCCACAAACCGGCAGTACGCCGCCCGGCGCGGACACGGCGACCCTCGCCAGCAGCGGCAGCCTGTCCAATACAGGCGGGCCGAATAGCGCCGGCGGTTCCCAGAACTCCGGGTTGCCCGGGCTTTCTGGAACGGCATCCAGCACCGTCGGCAGTTTTCAGAACAAACCCACCACAGCCGGGGCAACACCGGCGTCGGGGTCACAGCAACCGGCCGTGGAAGCGTTGTCGGGCGGCACATCCGGCGGCAACGAAGAGCGCATTCGTATTCTCGCGAACCAGCGCAACAATTCTCTGCTGATCTACGCGACACCCGGCGAGTACGCCATGGTGGAAGACATGCTGAGCAAGGTCGATATCACGCCCCTACAGGTGCTCATCGACGCCACCATCGCGGAAGTCGATCTGAACGGCGAGCTGCAGTACGGCACGCAGTTCTTCTTCAAGCTGGATCATGCCGCCGAAACACTAGGGGCCATCCCGGCGTTTCCTCCCAGTGCGCTCGCTCCGACTGGCCTCGTCGGCTTCGCGATCAGCAAGTCGCCGCATTTTATCCTGCAGGCTTTATCGGACGTCACCAAGGTTCGGGTTCTGTCCGCGCCACAGGTCTTTGTCATGGATAACGAGCCCGCCCGGCTCCAGGTGGGCCAGCAGGTGCCGATTTTGACCGGAACGGCGACAAGCACCCTCACCGCCGGAGCGCCGGTGGTTAACAGCATCGACTATCACGCGACCGGCGTGATCATGCAGGTGACACCGCATATCAACGCCAGCGGCATGGTGACCCTGGACGTGGCGCAGGAGGTCAGTGACGTGGCGCCGCCTGCTGCAAATACGGCGACGGGATCGCCGACCTTCAACGACCGTATCCTGCGCACGCGGGTGGCGGTGCAGAACGGCTCGACCGTCGCCCTGGCCGGGCTGATCCGGGACAATGCGCAGGACGACAATAACGGCATCCCCTTCCTCAAGGACGTGCCGCTGGTCAGCACCTTGCTGTCGAGCCAATCAGACTCCCGCGCGCGGACCGAGTTGCTGATCCTGATCACCCCGCATGTCGTTCAGGATCAGCGCGATGCCCGAAACCTGACCGAAGACCTGCGGAGTCACTTGTTCGACGCGGCCATCACCCCGAGCGAGTTGCAACGGCGTCCGGTTAACGGACGGTCCAACCCGAATGGATTGTGAGGCTTCCAAGGAAGCGGCCGCGGGTGGCGGCAAGATCAACTCGCATGCATCGGGATATCGGAATCCGGTGATCCGCTGCGAGCGCGCTGACGCTCCACGGCGATAAACCGCACGTCGCGGTAAATGGCAGTCGGACACCGGCTGTCTTTATCAACTCCCGGTCGACGGGCCGGGAGCAGTGAGCGGCAGTAACGACAGTGAAGCTGGGTGGACCGCCCGTCAGTGGTCATAGAGAACAAGGTTGCCCAGTTCTCGCGCCATTTTCTTACTTGACTTGCCGGAGAAAAAGCCCGCGCCACCAATATGTCGGTGATGCGGAGCCATATGCTCGTTTAGACGGTTCCGATTGTCGGTTTGTCATCGCGTGGCGGCACATTGCCGGTGGGTCCGGCGTCGCCGTCATGCGAGTCACCGGGACGCCCGAATGCAAACCGGCCGCTAATGATAGCGGCCTACTAACGGGTGATGTCTTCGTCGCAGCATGTCGCGATGGCAACGATCGCTATCCCCCGTATTCCTGTTCGCTTGGCGATACGGGGGATGTGCAGTTCCTAAGGTGAGCTGACCATCGCAGTGGCAGCACAATCGCCGGGCGCCGCGGTGCCTGCGGTCGGCGTAGCCTGGCAAGGCGGTCCCAGATAAGGGAACGTCGTCAGATAAACTTTGGCCGCCTGCTGCGGACCCGTCCCATCGGTGAACGAGCTGTTACCTGAGATCAGCTGAATTTCGATATCGAGCACCCGATCTTGCAGACGGCGGCCGTTGGGAAAACCATCCGGTTTGCTCAAATCGATTTTCAGAGTGTCCGGCACGCCGACGGAGGCAAGGATTGCGACATTCGCTGGTGGCGTGTTGAACGCACTCAGTGTTTTCAGGATGGTCGGGGCGAAATCACGCGCGTCATTTTGCGGTATCCCTGCGTTGAAGGCATCCTTCAATCCGGTGGGGATCAGCGCCGTATTGATGGCCGGGTTTCCCATACGATCAATCTGGGTCAGCTGGGCGCGCGAACTGCCGGCTGTAAATGTCGTACCCCACATCCCGAATTTCTGTGCCGAACCAACGACCATTGCGGTCGGAAGTTCGATGACGATGGCATTTACGTTAAAGCCAGCAAACGCGTTGTTTCCGGTAAAGTTAGGGGTGAGACCGGCCGCGAAGCGATTAAACCCAACGAGATCGAAAACGAACGGGTCCTCGCGGGGGCCGGCATATATCTGAATGCCGCCGGGGGAACTGGTTACGATCGGCGTCGGCGGCGTCGGCGAAGTCGTGCTACCCATCGTCACTGGGCCAGTCACGGTAACGCCGTGCGGCAGATAGGCCGTGAAGGTCTGCTGCTGCTTGCCGCTGGCATCCGTCGTCGTCGGCGAAAACGTAAAGTCGATCGAACTGGTAGGAACCGCGGTGGTGTTCGTATGCAGATTGAAGCGATACAGCGCGTTCGAGTTGTAATGATATGACGATGCGAATTTTGGGTCCGACAGGGGGTGGGTCGTCATGACGAGCACCAGCTTCGTGGCGTCTGCTGGATCGCGGAACATGAAGACATCATTGATGTCAGTCGTGATGTCCTCATCAACGGACGGCGAATCCCGGTGATCGGCGGCGAGCGCGGGCGGGGCGCCTGAGAGAAGAGCCACGGCCGAAATCGCGAGAGCAATATTGCGCATCAGAAAGAACGGACGCTTCTCGTCCTGAGCGCCAGATCCATTCGGTTTACGGGTCATTGGCATTCCCCTTAATTCGTCCGGACAGCGACGCTCGTCGCCCCGTATGCAACGTTGTTGGCATCGACGAACCGGACGAAGATGCGCGATGTTCCCGGCGAAAACGGAATGGCGCCGGTCGGAGTCACAAAGACCGAGTAGGTCAGTGTGCCGTTAGTCGCGAACGTCGCCGGCGCCGTCGAGTTGAGGGTGCTGCTGCACGCGCCGTTATTGCTGGCGTTGGACTGACAGATCGTCAGCGTGAGCGGCAACGGCACGCCCTGCGTATCGACAAGAGCCGTCAGCGAGCCGGCCGCCCCGATATCAATCGCGGCAACCGCAAAGGCACCAGCCCCATTAACCGGAACCGTCAGGATCCCGTCATTCGTGGCAGTCGCGCTGATCGGGATGATGTCGGGCGTCGGAGTGGTCGAGAAGGTCAGGACAGGAAGGTCCAGACCCGCGACGATCGCCGCCGGAGAAGTCCCTGTGCACTGAAAGAGCAGCGGCTGCGAGCTGGTCTGCAGGGCGTTGGCATCGTTGAACGTCAGGACCAGAGATTGCGAGCCATTCGCCGCCAGCCCGAAAGGCTGGTTGGCGGAGCCGGTCGGCTGGTTGCTGGCGTTCGTCGTCTGATAGGCGACCGTCAGCCCGGTAGGCGCGGACGCGAACGACACCTGGCAGCCGGTCAGCGCGGTGCTCTTCGAATTGAGCACGGTCGCGAAAACCGATGAGGTATTGCCGACGCCGACAGAGCGGCTCAGCGGCAGGATCGCCGCAACAAGGGCCGAACTGGCTGGAGTCTTCGCGCCGGCAAACACACCGAGCGAGGCCGGCTTGCCCGGGACCGAAACGGAAGCCGTGACGGTGGTGCTCGACGCACTGATGATCGCCAGCGTTCTGACGCCCGGGTTCACGACGTAGATCTGGGTCCCGTCCGGGCTGAGGCTTACGCCATAGGGAGCGCCACCCAACGTCACCGTCGATGGCGAGCCGCCAGCAACAGGCGCAACCGACAGGTTGCCGTCCTGCATGTTGGCGACATACACCCTGGTGCTGTCAGCCGAGCTGGCGATGCCGAAGGGATGGGCGCCGACCGCGATCGTGGACGTGACCGAGTTGCTGGAGACCGCGATCGCCGACACTGTGTTGTCTAACGTGTTCGTCACGTACACGGTCGAGCCGTCGGGCGAAGCGGCGACGCCGCTCGGCGAGGCGCCGACCGGAACGGTCGCTGAAACGGTGTTATTAGCCCCCGAGATCGCCGAGACGGTGTTGTCGAAGCTGTTGGCGACATAAACCGCAGCGCCGTTGGGCGTCACGGCGACACCGAAGGGCGACAACCCGACCGGCACGGTCGCGACGACCTTGGCGGTCGCTACCGATATAACTGAAACGGTATTGTCGAGCGTATTAGCAACATAAGCGGTCGCGCCATTCGGCGCGACGGCGATGCCGCTCGGCTGCTTGCCGACGGCTACCGTCGCCGAGACCACGCCGCTCGCGGCGTCAATAATCGACACGGTATTGCTGCCGGAGTTGGCGACCAGCACGGTCGAGCCGTCCGTCGTCACAGCAACCCCAAGGGGTGCGCTGCCGGTCGGGATTGTCGCCGTCAGCGCCAGAGCAGCGCCATTGACAACCGACAGGACCGAACTGTCTTGGCTGGCAACGTAGATTCCCTGGGCGCGGGATTCAGCCGCGACCCCGCAAATACTCAATGTGGCCAGTAGCAGGGAAACCCGCCACGATGCAGCCGTCTTGAGACGCTTCATACGATCACCTCGTCTCGTCATGTTCTTGGATTGTTAAATTTTTTTCATGTCGGTGCAACTGACGCTTTCGGTTATCCGCCAACTCGGAAACCCCTTAGTTCCGCCCACGTCTTCTCTGAACCGGAAGTCTCCGTCGCCGGGAGCGGCCGGGCGTGACTAACAAGTTGATAAACGAGGCCATCTGGCGCCCCAACTGGGGGGGCATGCTAGCGCGGTTGAAGCGACAGGATATCAAGCCCGAACACCCGATCGATCAACCATACCCCTGCCAAGGCGGCCGCTCCGAGCGAGATGACAGGCACGACGAGGACGCGGTAGGCGAACTCTTTACGCAGGGCGAAGGCCGTCGGTATCACCAGCGCCGCGAGGGCGAGCTGACCACCCTCGACACCCAGGTTGAAACACGCCAGCGCCAGCGCGAGATCGGCGGGGTGCAATCGCATCGGACCAAGCGCGCTGGCGAATGAAAGCCCATGAACGAGGCCGAAGAAAAACGCCACCTGCCAGCGCAGGCGCGGCAGAATCGAGCGAAGATTATCGAGTCCGGCCAGGATGATGGTCAGCGCGACCGCCGGTTCGACCAGCCGGGCGGGCACGTTGATCACCCCAAGCACGGCCGGTATCAGAACGGTCGCGTGCGCCAGGGTGAACGCGGTCAGGGTTTTCGCCGTCTCCCCGACGACGCGTCCCAGATTGTCGATCGGCACCAGGTGCGTGGAACCGGCGCGATCGAAGACGGCGGTGACCAGCAGCACCGAGACGAACAGCAGGTGGTCATAGCCGAGCAGGATGTGGTCGAATCCGAGCTCGAGGAACTGCAGCGCGCGATAGACAAATCCTTGCGGGCCGCGACCGAGCGCCACTTCGGCATGCTCTGGCGTCAAGACTTCGGCTGTTGTGACGCCGCGATCATCGATCGTCAGCAGCCCGCGATGACTGGGGTCGAGGTCGAAGAGCAGGCGATAACGCAGCGAAAATTCACCCTCGGCGGGGCACTCGGCACCGAAGGGGAGCACGGCATAGGTACTTCCGGCATGGCGATCGACCATCAGCGTTGTCGGAAGCAGCCGGCAGGCCTGCGCACCTCGGGCAATGGTCAACCGGCTGAAGGCGTAGTTTTCGACCGCCTGTTGCTGCGCGCGCAGTTCGCCCCAGGTGATCGTGCCATCCTGATCGGCATCAAGACCGACGGCCACATCGAGGTCGCGCAAGGCGATATCCCACTGCCCGCTGATACGCCCGTCGCCGGCGATTTCGATTCGCAGATAACTGTCGGACGCGAGGTGAGCCTGAGCCGGCCCTCCCAGCGACAGCGCCAGCAGGACCAGCACCCAGAGATGCCGCATCACACCCGGCCGAAATGACGTGCGATGGCAAGCGCCAGGACCATCAGGCCGATCGCCGCGACCCAGCTCGACCCGGCACGCAGCGCGATGTAGCCCCATTCGACCTCGACCCGGCGCATCGCCAGCAGCCCGTAGCTCAGCACTGCCGAGGCCGCGAGCCCACCGCCAGCGGCAAACAGCGCCAGCGTAAAGCCTGCGGCCGCGTCGGCTGCTACGCTTCCTGCCATGGCGCCGCCGATAGCGGTGACTCCAATCAGAGCTGCGGCGCCGGTTCGCAGCCGCGCCGCGCCAGCCGCGCCGACGATGATCAACAAAGCAGCCAGCGGGCCGGTGAGGTCGAAGGTGTTAGGCTGTACAAAGGCCGCGCCGATAAACGCGCCGGCGTTGACCGCGACAAAGGCCGCGGCGATGACGAGGGCATCGAGGCGCTGTTCGTGAAATCGCGTCCAGATCGCCAGGCCGAGCAGGAATCCCACCTGATCGAATGAGGTCAGCAGGTGGGCCACCCCTGCCCAAAAGCTGCCCATGCTCTGCAACGCGGTGTGCGCTTCGGCGCGAGCCGGCAGCAACCCGACGATAAGAGCCAAGCCGAGCCATTGCGCTGTTAATGGAACGCGCTTGCCGCTCACGCAGGGGCGTGACCGAGAAGAAAATAGCCGCCGGCAACGGCCACCAGCACGCCGCAGACGCGGATCGCCGTAACCCCGATCGGCCAGCGGCTTACCAGCCCGATGACGATGCCAGCGAGATGCAGCAATCCGGTGGCGATCACAAACCCCACGGTAAACCCGATGGCATCGGCCGAACTCGGCAGCTCTACGCCATGCGCATGACCGTGCGCGATCGCGAAAATGGCGACAACGACCATCGCAACCCCCAGAGGAATCCGCCTCCCCCAGGCAACCAGGCTCCCCAGCACCAGGACGGAGAGCGCGATCAGCAGCTCGGTGCCCGGCAATGGCATCCCAATGACCCCGAGCACGCCGCCAAACGCCATGACCAGAGGAAATGTTATCGGCAACAGCCAGATCGCCGGCGCGCCAAGTTCGGCGCCCCAGATACCGACGCTCACCATGGCGAGCAGGTGGTCAAATCCGGATAGCGGGTGCAGAAACCCGGGAACAAAGCCCGACGCGCCGCCATCGCCGGTGTGGGCCAAGGCCGGCCCGGCGGCGGAGATCATTAAGGCGACGGTCATCAATGGGAGTGCCGCCATCGACGTAGCGGTGCCTATGCGGCTCATGCCGGCGCCCTATCCAATTGATCTCGCCGGCATTCGGCCGCGCGCCGCTGAAGAATGGTGTGCGGCGGGGTTTCTTGACAAGGCTGAAGCGCAATCGCTCGCCGAGTGCGGCTATAATCGGGCTACGATGTCGATCTATGAGATCAGCCAGCGAGTAGCGTATCCGTGTCGAGGCTGATCCGCTTCGCCTTGGGCGCCGGGTTTGTCGTGGGTGCCCCCTGCCTGACGCTCGCCGCGGCGTCGGCGGCGCCATTTGTCCCGACCGATGACGCGCAGATCCTCGAAACGGGTCTACCAAACGCCGACCCGCGGATGCGGCAGATGCGCAGTCTCGCGGGTCAGCTCGCGACTGACCCGAGCAGTCAGCAGCTGGCGATGAACCTGGCGGCACGGCAGCTTGCCATGGGAGTCGCGGAGGCTGATCCGCGCTTTGTCGGATATGCGCGCGGCACGCTGGCGCGCTGGTGGTCGGACGAACCGGCCTCCCCTGCCCTGCGCATCATGCGAGCGCGAATCCTGCAGGCGCAACACGATTTTGCCGGCGCCACCGCGCAACTTCGCGAGGTCTTGCACGACGAGCCGGAGAATCCGGGGGCCCTGCTTCTCCTCGCGAGCGTTGCGGAAGCGACCGGCGAGTTCGATACGGCCAAGGATTCCTGCGCCCGCTTCGGTCGCATCCGCCCCGGTCTGACGGCGGCGGCCTGTCGTGCCAGCGTCGACTCCCAGACCGGGGAAAGCGACGCCAGCTTCACGGCGCTGTCAGACGCCATCGCGCATATGCCGACAACGGACTCCGCCCAGCTTTTATGGGCGCTGACCATCCTGGGTGAGATCGCGGTCCGCCGCGATGATCCGCGCGCGACGGATTACCTGAAGCAGGCGCTGGCATTGGACCCGCGCAATGTATACGCGCTCACGGTCTACGCCGATTACCTGCTCGATCATGCGGGCGCGGCAATCGTGCTGCGTCTGTTGCGCGGTTTCGAACGAATCGACGCGTTGTATCTACGGCTGGTATTGGCCGAGCAGATCACCGGCGACCCCGGGTTCCGAAACGATCGGGCCGATTTGGCTTCCCGCTTCGTGGCGGCCCAGCAGCAGGGCGATGTGCTGCATCTTAGAGATGCCTCTCGCTTTACCCTGGAGATCGAGCACGACAGCCGACACGCGCTCGACTTCGCCCAGCAAAACTGGACGACCCACAAATCGCCCTACGATGCTTATGTCTTCCTGGCGGCGGCGATTGCCTGCCATGACGCGCCGGCGGCTCAGCCCGTCATCGACTGGGCCGCCCGCAACCATCTCGAAGACAAGAAGATCGAGCGCCAGCTGCAGCAGGTTGAGGCGCTCCCCAAGGACAGGCTGGCAGGGCAACCCGTCGGCACAGCGCCGAGCCTGCCCAAGTAGGGTCCCCCGGCCACCCGAGCCTTCGAGGGTCGTGACCGGCTACATCGCGAGATCGTTGAGGCTCAGCATCGCGGTAAGCAGCGAACCGATAATGCCGGCGACCGCGGCCCCCATCAGGATTGTGATGACAGGCACCGTCAGCGCGACCAGGCGCTGGGTCATCAGGCGTGCGCGCTCTTCATGGATGTCGGCCGCCTTCAACGACATCGCGGCAAGCTGCGCCGCCTCCTCGCCAAGTTGCAGCAGGTGCGTCATGCGCGGCGGGAACAGGCCCGAGGCGGCCAGCGGAGCGGCCAGCCCGCCGCCCCCTTTCGCAGTGGTTGCCGCGGCGTCGACCGCCGCCGCAGCGGCGAGATTGCCGAGCGCGTCGCGCGCGATGATCAGTGCCGGCATCAACGCCACGCCATTCTGTAAGAGACTGCCGAGAGTCCGCGTCAGCCGCCCCGCAATGGTCTCGCGAGTCAACAGGCCAAGGCCAGGAAGCCGCAGGAGCCAATAGTCAACGCGCGTCCGGGCGGCCGGCTGTGCGATCACCCGGCGTCCCACCACGACGGCCACCAGCAGGCCTATTATTGCCCAGGGCCCGGCGACCCGGACCGCATCGCCCAGCGCGATCAGGATGCGCGTCGAAGCCGGCAGTTTCGCACCAGCCTGCTCGAAGACCGGGACAAATTGCGGCAGAACATACTCCAGCAGCAGCACGATCGATCCGATCGCCGCGAGCACCAGGATAACCGGGTAGACCAGCGCGGCGCGCAGGCTGGTATTGAGGCTGCGCTCGCGTTCGAGCAGCGAGGCCAGCCGGTCGAGTGTCGCCGGCAGGGAGCCGCCCGCCTCCCCGGCGCGAACCAGCCCGATGTAGAGCCGCGAAAAACTCCTCGGCTCGCCGGCGAGCGCCGCCGCGAGCGAACTGCCATCACGCACCTTGTCGCGTACCCGCTGGAGAATGACGCGCGTGCGGGCGCGGGGCGTATGCTCGGCGACGAACCGCAACGCGCGATCGAGATCCTGGCCAGCGGCCAGCATCGTCGCCAGCTCGCGCGTCACCTCGCACAGCGTCGCGGAATCGAGGCCGCGCTCGCTGGTCAGGTTGATGTCGAGCAGATGCCGCCAGCCGGCACGCCCCTCGATCGGGTCGGCACGGAGGACGATGCGGCCTTGCCGCTGCAGCCGCTCGACCGCGCTGCCACGGTCGGGCGCATCGATGACGCCGTGTCCGACGACACCGCCGCCATCGACCGCCGACCAGCGAAATTGCGGCATCCTGCTCTACCGAGTTAGCTGCGCTGTGTGATCCGACTCGCGCGCGACGCGTGGTGCCTGTGTCGGCCGGTACGACCGGTCTCACATTAGCGAAAATCGCCGGCCGCAGCCATAAGCGGGCACGGCGCGATTGCGGCCCGCATCGACAGAGCCGGCCATCTCTGCGAAGATCGCCCATCACATGAGCATCGATGTCTACGCGGCGCCGAAGCCCGGCGCGCTTCTACCCGACACCGCCGGTGATGCTGCCGCGCGGCTTGGCGAGCTGCTGGTGGAAAACGGCGCCATCGACCGGCGGCTGCTGGAGCGCGCCCGACGCGTCGAGGCCGAGACCGGCGAGCGATTGCACCGGGTGCTGACCCAGTTGGGAATGGTCAGCGAGCGCAGCCTTGCCGAGGCGCTGTCCCAGCTGCTCGCCGCCCCGCTCGTCGGGGCCAGCGACTATCCCGCGGTCGCGCTGTTCACCGACCGCCTGAAGGCAAAGTTTTTGCGCAAGGCGCACGCCATCCCGATCGCGGCGTACGACGACCGGGTGGCGGTGGCATTGGCCGACCCTCTCGACCAGTTCACGCCGGCCGCCATTGCCGCGGCGTTGGGATGCCGGGTCGAGATCGCGGTGGCGGTGCCGATCGAACTCGACGCCGCGCTCGATCGGCTTTATGCCGAGTCGGACGGTGCCGACGCAATCGACGAGGCTATCGCCGGCGACGCCGAAGACGACGACGATGCCGACGCGGATGCCGAACGACTGCGTGATCTCGCCAGCGAGGCGCCGGTCATCCGCCTCGTCAACCAGCTGATCGCGCGGGCTGTCGAGACGCATGCCTCGGATGTGCATATCGAGCCATTCGAAGACCGGCTGCGGGTGCGTTATCGCTACGATGGCGTATTGCACGAGGCCGAGCCCCCGCCAACGCGGCTGACCGCGGCGATCGTGTCGCGCATCAAGATCATGGCGCGGCTCGATATCGCCGAGCGGCGCCTGCCGCAGGATGGCCGTATCCGTCTGACGGTACGCGGCCATGAGATTGATCTGCGCGTCTCCACCGTCCCGTCGCTGCACGGCGAAAGTGTCGTCTTGCGGGTGCTCGACCGCAGCGCGGTTGATCTCGATTTCGGCAGGCTCGGGCTGCCGGAAGGGATCGTCACGGACCTGCGGCGATTGCTCGATCTGCCAAATGGGCTGGTTCTCGTCACGGGGCCGACCGGGAGCGGCAAGACGACGACGCTTTATGCCGGGCTACTGCAATTGAACTCGATCGCCCGCAACATCGTCACGGTCGAGGACCCGATAGAATACCAGCTGGCGGGGATCAACCAGATCCAGGTCAAGCCGCAGATCGGGCTGGATTTTGTCAGCCTGCTGCGCTCGATCCTGCGCCAGGACCCCGATGTTATCATGATCGGCGAGATCCGAGATCTGGAGACCGCCGAGATCGCGGTGCAGGCATCGCTGACCGGGCATCTCGTGCTGTCGACCCTGCATACCAATTCCGCGGCGGCGACCATCACTCGGATGCGCGACATGGGGGTCGAGGATTATCTGATCTCAGCCACGCTGAAGGGAGTTTTGGCGCAGCGACTGGTGCGGCGGCTGTGCCCGCACTGCAAGGCGGCCGAACCGATGCCACCGGTGTTGGTCGAGCGCTTCGGCCTCGACCGGATCGCGGCGGACGCAGTGTATCGGCCGTATTACCGGGCGGTGGGTTGCGGCGAATGCCGCGGCACCGGATATCGCGGCCGCCGCGCCATCGCCGAACTGCTGGTGCCGACCCGCGCCACCGATCGCCTGATCATCGAACGCGCTGACCAGAGCGCGATCGAGCGCGCCGCGGTCGAGGACGGGATGCGAACCCTGTTCGATGCCGGGCTGGCGGCGGTTCTGGACGGCGATACGACGGTCGAGGAAGTTGCGCGCTGCATCCGCGGCGAGGCGTGACGGCCAATGCTCTTCCGCCGGCCAGAGATCCCTGGCGGAGCGCAGCGGCTCAGCCGTGATCCGGGTGGCTCGACCGATCGGGCAGATCGGTGTTGCTGACGCCGGCTGAACCCTCGCGCGGGACAGCCGGCTTCACGTTGCTTGAGGTCGTCATCGCGCTGGTTATCGCGATGCTGGCCCTGGTCGGTCTGTTCGAGGCGGGGCGCGGCGGGCTCTTCGCGGCCGACACGGCCTCACGGGTCGACGAGGCGGTCGAGCGGGCACAGTCGCACCTTGCAGCCTTCGCGCAGTCCGGAGTCATCGCCTCCGGCCTGGCGGCCGGTGATGACGGGGACGGTTTCCGTTGGGAGCTGCGTGCCCGGCCTCTGGCGCGGACCGCCGCCGGGGCGGCAGCCCCGAATGGCTCGTCGGCAATGGCCATTTACGCGATCGACTCTACGATCGCATGGCGATCGGGGCTGCGCGCCCGATCCGTCACTCTGGAGACGCGGCGCCTGGTCCCCGCGCCAAGCCAGCAATGACCGCGTGCCCGTCATCCGGACAGCGCCAGCGCGGGTTCACCCTGCTCGAAATGCTGGTCGCGCTCACGGTGCTGAGCTTCCTGTTCCTGGCGCTGGTGCAAGGCGTCCGCACCGGCTTGCAGTTCTGGGACCGGCAATCCCGTCGCATCGCTGACACCGCGGACCTCGATGCCGGCACCCGCGTTCTCCGCAGCATTCTAACGACCATACCGGCGCAGCCGGCCGCGCTTGGTGCTGGGGAATCGCTCGGGTTCAAAGGCGAGGCAGATAGCCTGACCCTGACCGGATGGCTGTCGACCGGTCTCGGGTCGGGGCGGTTGGCCGACATGACGATCCTGTTGCGCGGCGGCCAAGTGGTGATTTCGTGGGTACCGCACGTGCACGGTGCGACCGGTCCCGAGCCGACGCCCACCGTGACGCCGCTGACTCCCGGCGTCAGCCACCTTGAGTTCGCCTATTGGGGCCGCATCGCCCCGAATGCGTCGGCAACCTGGCTGGCGCGATGGAACGGCCCTGAGCTGCCCGAACTGATTCGCGTGCGAGAAACTTACGCCACCGCCGAGGCCAGGCGCTGGCCCGATCTGATAATCTCACCGCGCCTTTGATTGCCGCAGCCGATGACCGGGGCCGGAACTAAGTCAACCGTTGCCGCGCTGGCCCCGCTTCGACGCAGCGGCAACTATCGTCTGAGGATTGTCCCCCCTTGAGTTCTGGTCGGTTCGGTGCGCGCGTATGGCGGCGGTCGAGTGCATGTCGACGCATCACTTACCGCAAATCCCCGGCGGTCTTTGCCATTATCCTGGCGCTGGGTGGCCAGATGACCGCATCCGATTCGCGGGCGGAGGCGAATAGTGGCCGCCCTGCCGACGCCGCCTCGACCGCCCCGGAGCAGACGGAAGCGCGGCTGTCAGGTATCGTCGTGGCGCCGAACCATCGGCTGGCGATTTTCGCGGTGCCGGACGGCAAGGCGGTAGTGCGCAGCGAGGGCGACACCCTGAACGGCTGGCGGCTCGACAGCATCTCCGCAATGGCGGTGTCGGTCAGCGGACCCGGCGGCATCCGAACGCTGGAGCCGCGCCCCGGGCGCGATCTCTTGAAGCCGGCGCCCCTGGGACCTGAGAACCTGCCGGACCCCACGATCGATGCGCCGCAGCCGATGATGCCAACCACGGGCGGCGCTCGCACGGGGCATACCGCGCCCTTGTCGCCGTTGCGGCCGCTTGGACACTGATGGAACAGCGGTTCCGGCAACCATGACGCCGCCCGCAGGCTGGTTCCGCCGGGCAACGGGGCACTTCCCGGCCGCCGCGGCAACGCCGCGACAGCGCGGATTTGCGCTGCTGATCGTGTTGTGGACCCTCGTGCTGATCTCATTCCTGATCGCACATCTGACGGCGAGCGGCAGCACCGAAATCCGCATTGCCGGCAATATCGCCAGCAACGCGGCGGCACGCGAGGCCGCGGACGGCGCCATCTACCAGTCGGTTTTCAGCCTGCTGGGCACCGGGTCGGATGCCCAGTCACCGTTCGGAGCGCGGCAGGAAGTCGATATCGGCGGCAGCAGGGTCACGGTCGTTCTCGAAAATGAAGCTGACCGCATCAACCCTAACCTGGCCTCCCCCCTGCTCGTCGCCGCGCTTCTGCGCGTCCTCGGCACCGATCCTCAAATATCGGCAAACATCGCTGCCGCCATCGCCGATTGGGTCGGATTGCCACTTGGACCAGGGGCGGAAACGACATTGGCAAATCAGGTGGCCGCTGGCGAGGTCTCGGACTACCCGCCGCATTCACCCTTCGAGAGCATGAGCGAACTCTCACGCGTGCGGGGCATGACACCGGCTTTGGCGGCGGCGATGCGGCCTCATCTGACGCTGTTTGGTCCCGCCATACCCGATTCGGCCAGCGCCGACCCGCTCGTCGTCAAGGCATTGGCACTGTTGCAGCAAGGCGGCCCGGATTCTGCGGCGACACAGGCGCAAGGCGACGATGGCCGCACCATCAGGATCCATGCCGTCGCGCAAGGTCCCGGCAATGCCGACATTACTCGAACGGCTGTCGTGCATATCGACGCGTCCGGATACTCCGTGATGGCCTGGAACGACGGCGTCGAGCCGTGGCAGTGAGCATCGGGCAGGCGACCAGTAGCTGATTGGCCCGCGCGGCGACGGGCGGCGCGATCCCCGCTTAACGGGGCAAGCAACCGCCGAAATGAACTCGGGATGGTCCGAGCACCCCACGCCGGCGAGCGCGGCGAAATCAAAGATGACCTCGGGCTACACGAAGGTGAGGCTTACGATTCACGTCAAAGCCATCACCTTCTATCCGACAAACACACGCGTGGGATGATGGTGCCCTTAGCAGGCCGATCAATCGTATCTTAAGGGGATTCAGATATTTCCCATGTTCTTGGGCTGAGCCGGCGGCGCCTGTCGCAATTCAACCTGACCTAAGTCAGAAGGGGAAATCTTGAGCAGCATCGCCAGTATTACGCTCGTAATCGCGGGCTTTCTTCTGCTGATCAGCCTGATTCAACCAATGGCAGTGCGGTTGCATCTGCCGTACAGCGTGTTGCTCGCTGTTGTTGGCGTGACGGTCGGAGCAATATCGTCGTTCTTGCTTTACACCACCTTTACCAATGTTTTTGACGATGTGGTGAGGCCCATTGTCGAGTTACCGATCAGCGCATCGGTGTTTCTCGTCATATTCCTGCCGATCTTGCTTTTCCATGCGGCGCTGACGATTGACTTGCGCGAAATCGCTCGGGATGCGGCGCCGATCCTTACTCTCGCGGTGCTTGCGGTGTTTGCGGCGGCGGCGGCGATCGGGTTCAGCCTGTCTCTGTTTGGCGTGCCGCTGATCCTCGCGCTGATCCTTGGCGCGATCGTCGCGACGACCGATCCGGCGGCGGTGATTGCGATTTTTCATGATCTAGGGGCACCGCCCCGCCTCACGCGGCTGCTGGAGGGTGAAAGCCTCCTCAACGACGCGGCGGCGATCGTCTTGTTCTCGATGCTGCTGGAGATGCTGATCGGCACCACACATCCAAGCCTTGCCGACGGCATCTCGCATTTCTTCGTCTCGTTTCTTGGAGGCCTGTTTGTCGGTGGCGTGGCCGGCTACCTGTTCGGCGCCATCCTGCCGCTGCTCCGAGGCTCGCGCATGGCCGAAGTCACCCTGTCGGTCGCGATGGCCTACATCGTGTATCTGGTGGGCGACGATGTATTCGACGTCTCCGGCGTCGTGGCGGTGGCGAGTGCCGGGTTGATCGGCGGCGCGCGTGCCCGAGTGCGGATGCGCCCGGCGAGCTGGCGCTACCTTGAGCGGGTGTGGGAGCAGACGGGATTCTGGGCAAGCTCGCTGATCTTCGTGATCGCCTCCACGCTTGTCCCAAAGCTGCTTCACGGGGTGGAAGCACGCGACCTGTTATTGTTACCGGTAGCGCTCGTGGCGGCGTTTGCCGCGCGCGCCGCCGTGTTGTTTGGCGTATTGCCGATCCTGAGCAGGCTGCGACTGAGCCAGAAGGTCAGCGGCGCCTACAAACTAGCGATCACCTGGGGCGGCCTGCGCGGCGCACTCACCCTGGCGCTGGCGCTGTCGGTTACCGAGAACCCCGACATCGACTCGGCCAGCAAGGACTTCGTTGCCGTGATGGCAACCGGGTTCGTTCTGTTCACGCTGCTGGTGAACGGCCTGACATTGCGGCCGGTCATGCGCATCCTCCAGCTGAACCGCTTATCGCCGCTGAACCAGGCGGTGCGCGACAAGGTGCTGGCCTTGTCGCTCGCGGAGGTGAACGACGTGATCCGGGATACGGCGCGGACATATCAGGTCGCTCCAACCGCCGTCCGAGCCGCCAGCCACGGTATCGAGCGGCGCATCGAAGCGTTGCAAGCGGGAGCTGGGTTTGAACAGGCCATTTCGGATGAGGATCGACTCGATATCGGACTCATCGCCCTGGCAAACCAGGAACAGCGCATCATCCTCGACCATCACGAACAAAACACGGTTTCCGCGACGGCGGTCGAGCGGCTTCTCAGCAACACGAATGTCATCCTGGACGCCGCGCGGACCGAGGGCCTGATCGCCTATGAACAGGCAGCGCAGGCATTGCTCGGCTTTTCGCGGGCATTCCGGATCGCCCATTTCCTGCATCGGACCATGCACATCGATGCTCCTCTGCAGCGCGAATTATCGATCCGTTTCGAGACTCTCCTTCTGCGCCGCCTGGCTCTGGAGGAACTTGCCGCCTTCGTACAGACGCGCCTGTCGGCGTTGCTGGGCGATCAGGTCGCGGAGCAACTCGGCAAGGTGGTGCTGGAGCGCGCCGAGGCAACCGTCAGGTCCCTTGATGCCCTGCGCCTGCAATATCCCAGTCACGCGAGCGAGTTGGAACGCCGCTTCCTGCAACAGGTGGGATTTAGACTGCTGGCGTCGCGCTATCGCAACCTGTTCGAGGAAGGCTTGATCGGCGGCGAGCTGCTCGACGATCTGGAACGCGAGCACGAAGAAACCCGCCTTCATGTCGCCGGACCCGGTTTTCTCGATCTTGGTCTGGATCCCAAAGAGCTGATCGGCTCATTCGAGATGTTTGCCGGCTTGGACGTGGCCCAGCTCGCCGCCCTTGTGCGTCTGTTTCAACCCCGTCTGTTGTTGCCGGACGAAGTCCTCATCCGCAAAGGCGAGCGCGGCAAGGGAATGTATTTCATTTCATCCGGAGCGGTCGAAGTGCGGTTGCCGAGCGAGCGGGTTCGCATCGGCAGCGGCGAGTTTGTCGGCGAGATGGCACTCCTGACGCATCGTCCCCGACAGGCCGATGTGGTGTCACTGGGGTATGGACGCGCTCTGGTCCTATCGGCGGCGGATTTCGACGGCTTCCTGGTCAAATATCCCGACGCCAAAGCCGAAATCGAGCAGATAGCGGCAATACGGGCCACCGGCGGCGCAGCGGCGGCCGCCTCCGCATAAGCCACTCGCTGCGATCCCCGGCTGCGACCGAGACATTCCGGCGGGGATATTACCTGACGCTGAGCGGCGGCGGATGCACCGACTTCTCGACGGTATCCGGGCTTTCTGGCGAGCGCTCCGCCAATGCCTGGGTCAGCGCGTCGATATGCGATGCACCTGCCGCCTGTGCTGCCGCCTCAACCGCGCGGTAGTGGCGCACAACGGCCACCCCGGCGGGAGTCAGCGCCGCGCCGCCACCATTGGCGCCGCCGGTGTGCGAGGCGACCAGCGGCTCCCGAAAGCATCGGTTAAGGCTGTCGACGAGCAGCCAGGCCCGGCGATACGACATGCCCATCTTGCGGCCAGCCGCCGAAATCGACCCGAGCGCATCGACCCATTCGAGCAGTTTGATCTTGCCCGGCCCCACGGCACGGCCCTGGTCGAAATCGATACGCAGCGTGAGTCTCGTCATCGGCCAGATATTCCCGGGCTTGGCAGCGGCTTCGACGTCATTCCCTTCGCCCAAGGTCTTTGATGCAATACGCCTTGCCATTCAAGTGTCTCATCCGATGAATTCGGCTTTGAGGCGGTTGCTGCCTCCAGATCGCACATCCCTGGATCGCGCAGTTTACCGGCGCGCCGAAATGGCCGCATCGCAGGCGCACCTGGCGAGATATCGCTCACGGCAGGCGATGGCGCCAACCCGTTTTAGCGATTGCGCGCGAGGTAAACACCTCGCAAGTTTGCCTGGTAATAGTGGGGATTAGCGATGCACCTTTTCCGATGGTTGCCTCTTGGCTTGATCCTGATGGCGGGAACGGCAACAGCTCAGCTCCAGCAATATCGACCCAATCCGCAGGCCGGCCGCGAGATGGCTCTCCACACCTGCGACGCATGCCACATTGTTGCTGCGGGCCAGCTGGCGCCCCTGGTGCCCGGCTATGGGCCGAGCTTCGCCGACATCGCAAACCGTCCGACGGCGAGCTTCGCATCGTTGCAGGCTTTTCTGACGACCTACCATCCGCGCAGCAACATGCCATACCCGACGCTAAGCAGTGCGCAGGCCAGTGATCTCGCCAGTTTCATCCTCAGCCTGCGCGGACGCCGTTAGCGGCTCCCGGCGGTGGGTTTGCCGTGGTAGGAACGCACAGCTCAGAAAATTGCGACGTATTTCACGCGGACGCCGCAACCCGGCGGAAGCGCAGCAGCGCCAGGCCGAGAAAGACGCCTCCGATCATCGCCACGATCGCGAATTTCGGCCAGACCATGGAGAAGCCGGCGCCGCGATAGAGGATGGCCTGCGCAGACGATACAAAATGCACGGTCGGTGAGACCTGCAGGAGCGTCGCCAGCCAGGGCGGCATGCTTTCCAAGGGTGTATTGCTGCCCGACAGCATCGCGAGCGGTACATAGACGAGGAGATAGAGGAGCCCGAGCTGCGGCATGGAACGCGCGACTGTTCCGAGGAAGATGCCGATGGCGGTCGCGAAGAACAGATATATCGCGACGCCGCTGAGAAACAGGGGGATCGATCCGGCGATCGGGATGTGCAGCAAGCCGCGAACTGTCAGGTAAAGCGACAAACCGGTGGCGATGAGAATAACCAGGCTGTTGGCCCAGATTTTCGACATCGCGATCTCGAGCGGGGTCAACGGCATCACCAGCAGATGATCCATCGTGCCGTGTTCGCGTTCGCGCACCACCGCGGCTCCGGCAAGGACAATCGCCAGCATCGTGATGCTGTTGATGATGCCCATGATGCTGCTGAACCACGCTGTCTCGACATTGGGATTAAACGCGATGCGCACGATCAGATCGATCGGGCTGACGGAGCTCGCTTCCGTATGCGACAGGTAATCGGTGATCTCGGTGTTGATGATCTGCCCGGCATAGCTTGCACCGAGCCCGGCCTGCACCATAGCCGTAGCATCGACATCGAGCTGCATCCGGGGCTGCCGTCCGCGGAGCAGATCGCGCGTGAAGTTGGGCGGTATATCGATGACAAAGGTATACCGGCCGGCATTCATCGCGGAGACGATATCGCGCACGTCGATGAGCTGAGGCTTCTGGAAATAGGGTGACAAAAACGCCTGTGCGATCCGCCGGGTCAGGTCGGAATGGTCCTCGTCGGCGATCGCGACCGAGGCGTTGTGGACCTCCTGCGAACTGCTCTGCGATTGCGCGATGATGGCAAGCGAGAACGAATAGATGACAAGGCCCAGCAATACGTAATCGCGCAGAAAGCTGCGCAATTCCTTTGTACCCAGCCAAAAGATGTTCGCCAGGGCCGCCACGTTATCGCTCCTGCTTTCGCAGCAGCAGCAGGTTCAACAGGGTGAGCCCGGGAATGAAGAGGAAAAGCACCCCGATATTCGTAACCAGATCGGAGAAGCCAAGTCCCTTGGTGAAGGCGCCGACGCTGACCGGCAGAAAATACGACATCGGGAACAACCGGCCCATCACCCGTGCCATTCCGGTCAGCGACGACACGGGCACCAGCATGCCGGCGAACATCGTCGCGGGCAGCATCGTCATGATCGCCGTGCCGAACAGCGCCGCGATCTGGGTACGCGCGAAGGCCGAGATCAGCATGCCATAGGCGGTGGTCGCGGTGACGTAGATGGCTGCGCCGAGTACCAGAACCGGCAAGCTTCCCTTCAGCGGCACTGCAAACACGAACTGCGCCATCAGCATCATCAGGGCGAAATTCACCAGAGCCAGCGCGATGTATGGCACCTGCTTGCCCAGCAGGAATTCGACCCGGGTCACGGGCGTGACATACAGATTGGTGATCGATCCGAGTTCCTTTTCACGCACGATCGCAAGCGCCATCAGGATCGCCGGGAACAATGCGAGCTGCAGCGCGATCTGTGCTGGAACCATCGCGTTGACGCTCTCGAAATTCTGATTGTACGTCAGCCGCACTTCCACGATGGCGGGGGAGCCTCGACTGGAGCGCGTCGTCGTGAGGATGGGATCTTCCAGATAAAGCTGATGCATCCCTTGCAGGTAGCCGCGGATGGTCTGGGCGACAAAGGGCCTCGCACCGTCGACCCAGGCCGCTACCGAGACGGGGCGTCCGCGAGCGATGTCGCGGCCGAAACCGGGCGGAATCTCGATTGCCGCGTCGATCTCGCCATCCGCGAGCCGCGCTTCGAGGGCGGCATAATCCGCGACGGGCGGTTTCTCGGCGAAATAGGAAGAACCGCGCAGTTCCTCCAGATAAGCCCGACTCTCATGCGTGCCATCGTGGTCGAGCACGGCGAAGGTCAGGTTGTTGACGTCGGTGGAAATGCCGAACCCGAGCACGAGCATCAGAAATGTCGTGCCGAAAACCGCAAAGCCGAGGCGGATCGGGTCGCGCAGCAACTCCAGGGTTTCGCGGATCGTACAAGCGGCAAGGCGAGCGAGACTGAATGCCGACGCAGGTTGCTCATGCCGCGCTTCGTTAGCGACGACAGGAGCCGGCGCTGGTTGCCGCTGCGACGGGGCGGGATCTCCAGCGGCTTCTTCAAGGTAGGCGATAAAGGCATCTTCCAGCGTCGCCGTACCTCGCCGCTCAACCAGCCCGGCCGGTGTATCGGTCGCGAGCACCCTGCCGGAATCCATCAGCGAGATGCGGTCGCAGCGCTGCGCCTCGTTCATGAAGTGGGTGGAGACGAAAATCGTCACATGCTCATTGCGCGAAAGGTCGATCAACAACGACCAGAATGCGTCGCGCGCCAGCGGATCGACACCGGAGGTGGGCTCGTCGAGGATCAGTATCTCGGGCTGATGCACGATGGCGACCGCGAGAGACAGACGCTGACGAATACCGAGCGGCAACTCCTGCGCGCGATGGTCGAAATGGTCACCCAATCCAAAACGCTCGACAAGCTCGGCGATGCGTTGGCGGGCCATCTGCCGGGGCAGATGAAACAGGCGGGCGTGCAGATCGAGGTTCTGCCGCACCGTCAGCACGGTATAGAGCGAGAAAGCCTGCGACATGTAGCCGACCTTCTTACGCGCACCGAGGTCATGCGCGTCGAGCGGGCGGCCGAACAGCAGAGCCTCGCCCTCGCTGGCGGGCAGAAGGCCGGTCAGCATCTTCATGGTCGTGGTCTTGCCGCACCCGTTCGAGCCGACAAAACCGAAAATCTCGCCGCGCGCGATCGAGAAGTTGACGTGGTCGACCGCGGTGAAATTGCCAAACAGCCGCGTCAGATCGCGCGCCACGATAACGGTTTCGTTTTCCGTGCCCGACCGCGGCGGCACGATCAGTGTCCGCCGGCCAGCACGCACCGGCTCGGGCAACACGGCGATGAACGCTTCCTCGACGCTGGGACGATGCGTCGCGAGCTTTAGTTCGGCGGGCGATCCGGTCGCGATTATCCGGCCAGCATACATCGCCGCGAGCCAATCGAAGCGCTCGGCCTCCTCCATGTAGGCGGTCGCGACAATGACGCTGATCCCGGAGCGCCGCGCCCGAATGCGGTCGATAAGTTCCCAGAACTGACGGCGCGACAACGGATCGACACCGGTGGTCGGCTCGTCGAGGATCAATAGGTCGGGGTCATGGATCAAGGAGCAGCACAGGCCGAGCTTCTGCCGCATCCCGCCGGATAATTTCCGCGCCGGACGGCTGGCGAATGGCGCGAGCCCGGTGCTATCGAGCAACTCGTCGATACGCGCGTCGCGCTCCGCGGCCGAGTGGCCGAACAGCCGTCCGAAAAAGGCGATGTTTTCGCGGATGCTGAGGTCGGGATACAGATTCCTGCCGAGACCCTGCGGCATGTAGGCGATGCGCGGACAGACAGCAGCGCGATGCCGTCGATCCGCGATATCGCCATCCAAGACCGAGGCCGCGCCAGCCTGCAGGCGCCGGGCGCCGGCCAGGATCGCCAGCAGCGTCGATTTGCCGACACCATCCGGCCCGATCAATCCGACGAGGCAACCCCGCGGAATTTCGAACGTGACCCCATCAAGCGCGACGATCTTGCCGTAGCGCTGCGTGACATTGGTCAGCCGCGCGACGGGCTGGCCGGCATCGCTCATCGCGATGCATTGGCAACGGCGGCGGCCGATGCTGGGGACGGCGCCGTTTCGCTTACGGCTGGCGGTGGGCTGGGCTGCAGATTCGCTGGCCATACGGCTGAGGAATCGATCCGCGCGTAGGCGACCCCGGGCAATCCGCTCCTGACCATCGCCTCGCGCCCCTTCAGGCGATCCGGATCGATCCGGACCCGAATACGAAACATCAACTTGTCCCGCTCGCTCGTTGTCTCGACGGTCTTGGGGGTGAATTGCGCCTGACTGGCGATGAATACGATGTTGGCCGGGATCACATGTCCGGGATAGGCGTCGAGGACGATGCGGGCCTCGGACCCGATGCGGATCCGTCCGGCCTCCGCCGTCGGCAGATAGATGTCCATATAGAGATACGAGGCATCCAGCATCGTGAACACCTTGCCGCCAGCCGGCAGGACCTCGCCGACATTGGCGACGCGGTACTCAATCGGGCCATCCTTTGGAGCAGTCAGCGAGTTGTCGGCGATATTCACCTGGTACAGCTCGACCTGATGGGTCGCGGCGTCGGCGGCGTGCTCGGCCGCGCCGACCGCGGCGGTGGCACCGTTGAGGGAGGCCGCCGCGCTGTCCAGTTGCTGCTTGCGCTGGTCGAGGGCTTCCTGGGTGGCATAGCCGCGGGGCACAAGATAGCTGGTTCGCTCGACCTCCTGCGCCGCCAATCTCACGACCGTTTGCTGCTGCGTGTAATTTTCCCGGGCTTGTTGCAGCGCGTGCTGGGCCTGCAGCACTACCTCTTGCGACTGCTTCAATTGGGCTTGCAGGTCGCGCGAGTCCATTACAGCAACGACCTGGCCCTTCTTCACCTGGTCGCCTTCATCGACAAGAAGCTCCGCGACACGGCCGGCGAATTTTGTGTCGATATCGATCGCGTCGGCCTCTAGGCGCCCGTTACCCAAGGCAAACCCAGCCGGCAGCGCGGGTGCGGAGTGTAACCACCAATAACCCGCTGCGGCCGCCAACAGAAGCACTACCGCCACGAAGACCATCGGCGACACCGGTCTGCGCGGCGCCGGCAACGCGCGGGGATAGATCACCGAAGGTACCGCAGCCCTTCCCTGCTCGATTAACGTCGGTGGTTCCTGCTGCGGTGATACCTCTGGCGCCGGGGCTAGCTGATTGCTCATGCAAAACCTGCGGGAGCTATGACACGCATGGCGGGGTGGGCGATCCGTTTACGTCGTCGGCGTTGCTCAACGGCTACAGGGATACCTCACGTGCTGAGGCCGGACCGCCGGTAGGCGGAGCGCTCGTATTCACTGTCCGGCAAGCTGACGGAGACGATTTTCGGCGGACTGTGGCTACTGACAGTGATCAAAGCGGCAACCGCGGCCAGCGCGCTGGCGCTGAAGCATATCAGCCAGGATGTCATGGCAGCACCCAGACGTTAATGAGGTGCCGATAATCGCTGAACCAGTGCGACCGGCATTGAACTGGATCAATTTCGGTCGCCCCCCCCCCGGCAGACACCGCAACCGGATCGTGGATGCGGCACTGTCCCTTCGGGCACTGTCAGATACGTGCCGTACGTAGTTTTGCGTAAGGACCATTGCGAATAGCGAGCGAGCGCCGCGGTCGCCATCGTTAAAGCTATCCCGGGAGGATGACGCAAGCGATGGTCAAGCCGTTCATCGTAATCTGTGGCGCTGCAGCCGCTATCTGCAGACCACGGCGCAGGCCGGCGCGCTCGATGCTTCGGTGGTGCTGCAGAGCATCGGCACCCGCCGCCCGCCCCCGTCGGGTTTTCAGCATGACCACATCATCGCGGCTCCCACTCCACATCGGAGCCGTTACTCCGGTGCAGACACGCACAATCGGCACAACAGAGTGCAAATGAGGATTGCAACAGCATCAGGACAACGCGGAGGGATACGCCATGATCAAGACAATACTCGTTCCCCTGACGCCGACCGGTCTCGACGATCGCTCCCTGGCGGCAGCATCGATCATCGCGCGTGCGTTCAATGCGCATATCGATGCCGTGCATGTACGGTTGGACCCGGTAGAGGTCG
Organism: Alphaproteobacteria bacterium; assembly: GCA_019240125.1. GTDB lineage: Bacteria > Pseudomonadota > Alphaproteobacteria > ATCC43930 > CGMCC-115725 > DATARH01. The sequence goes on along the minus strand of JAFAYW010000294.1, from coordinate 5,852 downwards.
CCGTCAATATGACCTCTGATGCGAGTGGATCAGCCGGTGTGCTGGTGCCAAGTCTGATCGACGACCTCGAACGCGGTGCGGATGAGCGAGCGGCCGTGGCCCGTGAGGCGTTTGCCGCGTTTCTAAAGCGGGAGGCGTTCCCGGACAACGCAAACCAGAATTCAGCGCGCGAGACAGCCTCGGCGCAGATGCATGTCGAAACGGGACAGGAAATTGCCTGGCTGCTACGTTATGCGATAACCGCCGACCTCGTCGTCGCATCGCGCGGCCCAGAGGAAGACACCAGCATGCGCCCGTTGCTGGAGGCCCTTCTGATGGATAGCGGTCGCCCGCTACTGGTTCCCGCGACGGAGGCGCCGAAAACCGACCTCGATAACATCGTCATCGCCTGGAAGGCGACACCCCAGACCGGGCGCGCGGTAACGGCTGCGATGCCATTTCTCCGGCGAGCCGAGCGCGTTACGGCGGTGACGATTGTGGAGGAGGATGAAAGTATCGCCGACGATACCGACAAGCTTTCGCGCTATCTCGGCTGGCACGGCGTGCATGCCGAGATCGAACGCGTTCGCTCGGGCCCGCTCGACCCGGTGGCAGCGCTAATGCAGACGGCACAGCGCAGGGGTGCGAATCTGGTCGTGCTGGGCGCGTACGGTCACAGCCGCTTGCGTGAGTGGGTATTTGGCGGCTTCACCCGGCAAATTCTCGGTGACGCTGCAATTTCGGTGCTATTCGCGCACTGACAGGGATGCCGGATTTGCCGGATCACGCGGCAGTGAGCCCCGAGTCAGCAAATCAGAAACAGCGACATCTCCTGCATGACATCTCCTGCATAAGGAAGCACGCCATGAGAAGCCACTATCACGCGGTGATCTGGATCGATCACCTTGAGGCTCGCATATTTCAGTTCGGGCGCGACGACGTCGATCGGCTGGTACTTCACCCCGACAGCCCAACCCGACATCTTCATCACAGAGCCCATACCGTCGGCAGCGGCCACGCCGCGGAGGACCAGGACTTTCTGCACCAGGTGATCGAGGCGGTAGCCGGTGCCGGCGCTGTTCTCATCACTGGCCCGTCAAATGCGAAGATCGAGCTCCTGAAGCATATCCACCACCACGATCCCCGACTGATCGGCATCGTCGCTGGCGTCGAGACGGTCGACCATCCGAGCGATGCTGCGCTGGTAGCCTACGCCAAACGCTACTTCAAGACCGCGGATCATATGAAGCCGCAGATCCCGTAGCCGATGTGCGCCGCTCTCAATCCCTATATATGGTGAACGCTTTGGGCGGTATCGGTTGCCTGCAATATCGACTTGCGCCCGCTTTGGTAACATCTGCCTCGGTTAGTGGAATGAAAACGCTACACCGCCATTGAATAGGTTGGTCTCCGCGGCGCGCGCGTAACCAGCAAACACCATAATGTACTGCGCTTCAGGTGGACGATAAGCAAAAGAAACCCCTCCGCCACTCTGGCTGCCATAATCGCCGCCGCGAAACATAACGGAGAACCGGTCTCCAGGATTTGGCGGTACGACTGGCGGTGCTCGAGCGGACGACTGCCGCAGGAGGGACCACAGATGATCCCGCCTCTACTACCCTCCAGTATCCTCGCGCCAGACCTCTTGATTGCGCCCTGCCGTGTGTTCCTGGAGAACCACCGATGCCCGAGGGAGGGCCATGCCGACATCGGTAGGTCATAACCACTTCCACTTTTTGGACATACGCCGCCCTCACTCGGCGCATCTTGTTGCTTAGGCCTTGATACCGTAGCCTCGATTGAACATCGACAAAGGCAGGGTTACGGTCACCTTAAAAATCGCCGATTGAAGCGAGCCTCGACCGCCTCCCCGCTCAAGAACACCGAGGCAACAGGAGGGAACGTCATGGCGTACGATCTGCTTATCAAAAACGGGCGCGTTGTCGATGGCTCTGGCGCTCCGGCGTTCCATGCCGATGTGGCAGTTCAGGACGGCAAGATCGTCGGCGTCGGCAAGGCCAACGGCGCCGCCGCCAAGCGCACGATCGACGCCGCTGGTCGGGTCGTCGCGCCGGGCTTTATCGACCATCACACGCATTTCGATCCGCAAGCGGTGTGGGACCCCTATTGCGGCTCGTGGTTGCATAACGGCCACACGACGGTCATCGTCGGCCAGTGCGGCCAGGTCATCGCGCCGGTGCGGCCCGGCGACGGCGAGTGGTACCTCGAATTCTTTTCCGATGCCGAGCAGATCCCGCTGCCGGTGTTGAAGGCCGGTGTCGACGTGACCTGGGAGTCGGTCGGGGAATACCTGGACGCGCTTGGCAAAAAACGCGGCATCAATGTCGGCACCTTGGTCGGCCATTCGGGTATTCGCCGCTACGTGATGGGCGATGCCTCGAGCGAGCGCGTCAAGGCGACCGACGACGAAATCGCGACGATGCAGCGGTTGATCCGCGACGCGATGCACGACGGCGCGCTCGGGTTCTCGACCGCGCCGAAGGACCGCGGCGACCCCGCCGGGCACTGCGACGACGACGAGCGCTGGGCGCTTGCCAGCGTGCTGGGCGATCTCGGCACCGGGGTCTTCCAGGTTGCCGGCGGCGCCCCAGGCGGCACCAAGCAGACCCGCGCCGTTGCTCGCGAGTTGGCGGCACGCACCGGCCGGCCGTCGATCTACAACCTGATGTCCGATCCGATCAGCAATCCGGACGAATGGGTCGAGCATCTCAAGTGGCTGGAGGACGGATTCAACAGCGGGGCACGCTGCTATGGCTCATGCTTATCGACCGTCGCCGGAGCGATCTTCAACCTGGAGCGCGGCCTCAACGTCCCGCAGGACGAAGACATCACCGATCCGCAAGGCTTCTTCCGTGGCATGCCGACCTGGGACCGGGTCATGGCCCTGCCCTATCAGGACCGGATGCGCGCTTTCCGGGACCCCGAAATCCGCAAGGCAATGTCGGCCGAGGCGGTAGAGGGAACCGTCGCGCAGGAAGGCGGGGTGACCGACCGGCGCGGCCGTTCGCGCGGCCTGTTCAATCGGCGCTGGGACCTCATCGAGGTGTTCATGACCGCCAAGGGGCAGAACCGCCACCTCGCCGGGAAGAGCATCGAGCAGATCGCCAAGGAGCAGAACAAGGGCATCATGGATGCCTTTCTCGATCTCTCCCTCGACGAGGATCTGCAGACCTGCTTCCAAATGGTCGACCGCAACAACGATCCGAAAACGCAGAAGCACATCCTGGGCTCGCAATTCACCGTCATCGGCACCAGCGATGGCGGCGGCCGACCGCACACCGCGGACCGACATGAGACCAGCACGCAGCTCCTGGGGCATTGGGTGCGCGAGCAGCAGGCGCTGACCCTCGAAGAGGCGGTCTATCGCCTGACGGGCAAGACCGCGCTGATGCACGACATCACCGACCGCGGCTTTATCGCGGCCGGGAAGATCGCCGACATCACGATCTTCGATCCCGACACGATCGCCCCCAAGGCGCGGGAGCCGGTAGCGTCATTGCCGGGCGGCGGGATCGAGGTCAAGCGCGAGGCCGAGGGCATCGATCACGTCATCGTCAACGGCACGGTGCTGCTCGATAACGGAGTCCTGACCGACGCCCTCCCCGGCCAAATCGTCCGCGGCCCGCTTTACCAGGCTGGTACGAACTAGGCAGCACCGGTAATTAATCGCCTTGGCCGGACTTGGTCGCCGGCAGAGCGTACCCGTCACGCACGCATCTGTAAGTTGGGGCGTGACGGGTTCAACAGCACCTCGGCAATGGTCTCAGTTCCGGTCACGCAGCGGACGAAACCCGGTGCGGCGCGAACTACGCTTCGTGCCCCAAGCCGCCATCCGTTGCGCGGGCTTGTCATTGCGCAATTTCTGTAGACGACCTTGCGGCACCAGTTTGTCATCGGTGCGGTCACCAATGTGACCCCAGTCGCTTCTGTAGGCCAATGCCAATGTACGCGCGAAAGCGCTCAGCATGGCGAGAAGACGAACTCGTCGCCCTACCCCGCACTTATTTCGTCTCTTTCACATAGACGCCGTCCCAGACAGCCCGTGGTTCGCGGTTTAAGGCGGCAGCGCGATCTGCCATGATCGATGGCGGCGACACCTCCGGAAATTGCGGGTGCGTCAGCGCGCGCCAGCTTGCTGCCGCGCGCTTAAACTCTCCCGCGCGATAGAGTCGCAAGGCCGCTTGAAACTGCTCCTCGTAGCCGAGTATCGCAGCACTGTTGCCGCCGCGCTCGCCGAGCAGTTCGAAGATGGCGAATGGCTCCTCCTTGCCCTTGACCTTGATCCAGTCGAGTTCGTTCAGCACGAAGCGGTCGGCGATGGTGGCCGCGGTGGCGGGGCCGATGACGATGCGGCACGCGTAATCGCCCGGCACGCTTTCGAGGCGGGCGGCGATGTTCACGGTCTCGCCGACCGCGGTGTAGTTGTAGCGCTTCTCGGCGCCGACATTGCCGACCACGGCGCGGCCGCTGTTGACGCCGATCTTTACCGAGTAACCGGGTTGCCCCCTGGCGTCGGCGGCTGCTTTGGCGCGCGTTATCTCCGCGACGACAGCGAGCGCCGCGCGCGCGGCGGCGGCGGCATGATCGGGGTCGGTGCCGGGAGCGCCCCAGATGCCCATCACCGCGTCGCCGATGAACTTGTCGACATAGCCGCCCGTGGCTTCGACAGCGGCGACGATGATCGCGAGATAGGCATTGGTGACGGTCATCAATTCGGTCGGCCCGACCCTGCCCGACAGCGCCGTGAAGCCGGACAGATCAGCAAACATCACGGTGATGTCGCGTTCCTCGCCGCCGAGCTGCAGCGCTGCCTCGGACTCGCTCAGCCTCTCGACGATTGCCGGGGCGAGATAATGCCCGAACGCCTGCTGAACCCGCCGCCGCCGCCGATCCTCGATCACAAAGCGCACGACATAGGCGACCGCCGTCGCGATCGGCGCGGCGATCGCGGGCAAAACGGCCGGGAACCACAATCCGTAACCGATCAGCAGGGGCGTTGTGGCCAGGCACATCATGGCCAGCACCGTGACCGCGAAGACGCCGTAGAGTGGCGCCAGCGAAAAGCCGAGCAACCCACCCCCGACGGCCAGGCCGGCCGCCGCGGCGGCGCGTCCCGGCGGTGAGACCGGGTTGATCAGATTGCCGTTCAATACCGAACCGATCGCCGCCGCGTGGATAAAGACGCCAGGGACGGTGCCGCTGCCGGGGTCGGAGGCACCCAGCTGAAGCAGATGACAGGCGCCGACCTCGAGCGGCTGTCGACCCGGTGGTTGCATAAAGCGATCGGGGCTGCGCTTGCGGTCTTCCTCGGCGAGGGTGGTCCCGAGCAGGACGGTTTTGCCGCCAAACACCCGCTTTATGGCTGCCGGATCGCGATCGAGACACCGCAGCACATCGATCAGACGATAGGTCGGTATGGCTTCGAGCGACTGTCGCGGCGCCAGCATCACCTGCTGTGGCATCGTCGGGCCGTGACCACGGTCGAGCAGCGCGTGCGCCAATGTCGGCAACGGTCGCCCGTCCGCACTATCAACCTGCGCGCCGACCCGGCGGAAAATGCCGTCCGCATCCGGCGCGAGCTCGGCATAGGCGATGCCCCCGGGTTCAGGCTTGCCGGCGTCGGTCGTGGGGTCGAAGACCGCCGCGACATAGGGCAGAGCCGGATAAGATCCCGCCGAGCGCGCCAAGACAATCTTGCCTCGCGCTCGTGCAATCGCCGCGAGGAACTCACGGTCGTACTGGCCTTCAAGGCCAGGAAAGCGATTGGCCGAATAGCTGAAGATGATGTCGAACCCGATCGCGCGTGCCTCGGCATCGGTCAGGGCATTGACGATCTTGGCCCAGACCGGGCT
>JAFAYW010000280.1 GCA_019240125.1 Alphaproteobacteria bacterium | reverse complement strand
ACCGGAGGACGCGCTCCGCTAACTCCCGGCGAACCAAGCGACACTTACGGCAGTATTGCTGGTCAGCATGTACCCCAAGCTTCGGAGCCCACCGCCGATTGCAGCACCTACATCTAGGCCGTGCTACCAACAAAGGCATACGCGCTCCCCCCCGATGATAAGTGGCCCCGCACACCCTGTTGTGCACGGCTGACGGACCTGGGGGTAAATCCTAATCTCAGTACATATAGTGAACGGGTGGAGAGTCAAGGTTTCGTTCCTTTCTGTGTGGAAGAGCAGGGGAACCTCGCCGCAGGTGCTTGGCGGCGCGGACCAATCCGAGGGGCGGCCCCCGGGACAGCGGTCCGCCGACTGAAGCTCGTTCTTTTGGAACGAAGACGGGCGTGGGGAGGCGCGGATTTTTGACACGCCGCGCGAACTGGTGGCGTGGCTACAGCGCGGACCATCCTTGAACTAGCATCCGGCAGCGAGAAGGGCTCCGAGGGGTAGCGCGCCGCCAACCGCTCGAAGCGCCCTTTGTGTTGTGAACAACATTCGCCGCTGTGGGCTGATTGACCTCGTCAGGCATTCGAAAGGAGCCGCTCCTGCATGATGTTCTCCATCTTTGCCCGAGCGCCGGTCAAAATAGAAGGCCCGGCTTATCAAACCAAGCCCCCCCTATATGGGCGAGCTAGTGCATCGCTAGATCGTCGCGCTGCAACCGCGCCACCATTTCGGCGGGTGTATCGAAGATCATCTCCTCATAGTTCTCATATTGGGTGAGCACGACGCACCATCGACCATCTTTCGTAGGGCTAATCACCCCGATAGCCCACTCGCTCTGTGGCGTCTCAAGACTGGCGTAGATCGTTCCGTCGTCCGTCTGTTCGCGTTCAATCTGAAACATCGGGGCCGCAGGTAGAAACGCCGCGGTTAGTTCAATCATCTGCTCTTCGTTTATAGAAACCAGCTCCAGATGGGTAGCCATTTGATCCTCGTTCCGTCAGGTGTTCTCCAAACGCGGACCAACTAACGCACAGAAAAACCGGCTTGGTCCATGAGTCAGAGTGTCGCAATTAGAACACTACTTGTCAGAAGTTCACGCTACAGACGTTTGTTGTACCCGCCGTGCTGTCCTGAGCTCATTTGTATAGCTTGGAGAATCATGGCCTCCTCGCCCGACATAAATTCTTGCCGTTGTGGGTCTACCGCACCCGTATCGTAGAACGTCAGTAGCCAGCCCCTGCAAACTGCCGTCCCGTCGCGGTACTCGATCGAGCACGCTTCAAGCCGTCCCTTTACCTCCGACCGGCGCTCGCGGGGTGTCTCGGCGATTGGTGTGAGCCCCCAAATCGTCCGGGCACCCTTCTTCTGTAGGGTGTTCACCGAGAACACCCCAAGGGCGCGTGTAATCGCCCCGACGAACGCCTCCCAAGAGGCGCTGTCTATTTCAATCATCCTTGTTGCTTTCGCCAGCCGTTGCGTTGCGCGGTGGAGCGGTTGGGCCGGTGCCGGTCTGTGCGAACGTCCATCCGGCCATCGCTAGAAGGAAGGTCTCGGCGTCACGTATCTCCGCCATCCCCGTCTCGGCATAGGCGATCGCCACTGGCGACACGATCCCGGCGGCACCCCATTCCTGAAGTTTGTGGGCCGCGAGGTCCTGAAAGAAGCTCGCCTCGTCGGTCGCGTGGCTTCGGAAGTGCGTTGGCTTACCGGGCTGCACATGGTGTGAACTTGGAGGCTGCTTGCTTGAGAGGTGCGGCTCCGGGTTCTCGGGCATGGGCACCGGAGTGCCCCAGTGTAAAAACTCAACCATTCAATTTCCTTCGTGGGTCAGGTTGTTCATAACGTTCGCGCGTGGCTGCCATAGCCGGGCAGTATGGTGTGATCAGCGCACGTTTGAGGATCAGGGTACATAAGGGGCTTCAGGGTGCTCAGACTGCCATTGGGCGGGCTGGCGCTTGGCCCGCATCTCCGCGTCAGTGGGCGCGGCCGGCGCGGTGCCGGTCAGGTGCGGGCGGTAACCGACCCAAAACGCCGTAGGCGCGACGGGATCGTTAGGGACCAGGACGAGCCCTGGGGTTCCCTTAAAGGCATCGCTCAGTGCCGCAGCGGCCTCCTTAGGGTCCGCGGGGACCGTGAAGGGTGTCGTCTTGGCGGCGGGGACTTGGCCTGTTACGGCAGCCGCCTCCGCTGCGTCTGGTGTCAGCGCGGGGGTGTCGCCGTGCATGGCGATGTCCTCGCCGAGCCCGATGGTCATCCGCGCGCCGCTGCGCTTCAGCCAGTAGACACCATCAGCCCCCTGCGGCTGCATCCCGTTGACCCCTCGCGGAGCCAGCGGTTCCACCGAGATCGCCTTGGTGTCCGGCACCAGGCCGGGCGACGACGCACTCAGGGTTGACATATCGTTGCGGAAGGTCGCAAGGGTGTCCTCGGTCTGTCCCGTCGCCGGGTTGCGCGCGGCCGGACTTAGCGTCAGCAGCGGCTTGCCGGTGACGCTGTCGAAGTCGCCGAACTGCTTGATGCGTATCTGCGAGCCGCCACCCTCGGTCGGGAGCAGCTCCAGCCGGCCGGAGCCCCAGGCGTTGTTGATTGTCTGGTCGGCGAGGGCCTGGATGTCAACCTTGCCATTGCCCGACTGGATGATCGCAGCTTGCTTGAGGGTGTTCATGAGGGCCGGCAAGGTGGTGGCGGGGTCGATCGAAGGAGCCTCGCCGGTGTTACTGAAGGCGCCGGTGTGGAACAGCCCGACAACTTCCCTGTTGAGTGGCCCCGACCCATTGAGCGCCTTCTGGAGGGCACCAGTGACGTTCGCCACTGCTGCGTTTTCCTGCGCGTCGCCGGTGATCTGCTTCCACTCGATCTTGTGGACATCCTTCAGGGCGTCGAGGTTCTGGTCGACGTTCTGGATGATCTGCGGGAGCGCCTGCGGGTCCCGGTTGAGATTGACCTGGTTCTGGATCGCGTCATAGATCGGCTTGGCGTCATCGGTCATGTGCGACTTGGCGACCATCGGGTTCGCGTAGTGGCCCTCGATCGTCTGGTAGAACTGAAGTGCCGCCGTCTGGCCCTGAGGGTTACTGCTGTCGAGGAGCGCAGTGGACATCTGGTTCTTCAGGTCACCGGGGATGGTGTTAAGGCGAGCGACGTAGTCCGCAGCGGCCTGAGGGTTCTGCATGGGTCGATGCCCTTGGCCTGAAGCAGCGACGGCAGGAACTTGTCCACCGTCTTGCCGACGACGGGCATTGCGCCGTTCGCCATCTGCTCGACCTGGTTCGCACCAATGGTGCTGCTGGCGGCGTCGGCAATCAGCCCCGAGATTGTCGCGTTCAGGTGCGTGTAGTGATCCACGCCGCCGAACCGTGACAGCGTCGGCATGAGCTGGCTGGCGATCACCCCGAGCTTGCCAGGATCGCCCCTGGCCGCGAGGGCCTGGTTCTGGAGGTCGGACCACGCGCTCGCGCCCTGGAGAGAGCCGCCGCGGAGGTAGGCCGCGATGAGCGTCTGCTGCGTCTCCTTGTACGCCTCCGGGTACATCTGCGCGTAGGACTTGCCATTGGCGGCCGAGCCGGGGGCCTCAAGGGCCGCGAGGAGGCTTTGGGCGGTCGCGGGGTTACCGTCGACGATCGCCGAGCGCGCCATCTGCCCGAGGCGGGCCGCAGCGTCTTCAGGGTGCGCAGGGTCGAGCGCCTGGAGAGAGGCGATGGACTGCTGGATGAAGGGAGCGTTGAAGCGGTTGTTACGGACGGCGTCAGCGACCACCGAGGTCTGCTGCTGGAGACCCTGCGCGATGACCGACTTCACCGAGTTCTCTTGGAACTGGAGGACGTTGCGGTCGATCCCCGACTTGAAGCGCGACAAGGCGGCGCTGTCGTAGGCCGGGTTGCCGGTGCCCTGGCCCCAATTCTGCTTGAGCCACTGGTCGGTCAAGCCCATCAGGTTGTCGCCAGGCTTGGCATTCGAGTACACGTCGTTGAACCACTGGCTCTCCAGGTCGATACCGTGCTGGACGCCGGCCGCCTTGGAGTAGGCTTCGTGGTAGACGTTGTCGGCGGTCTGCGCCTGCGTCTCGGGCGTGCCGGCCAGGGCGTCGGCCGTGGCCTGCTGGGTCTTCGTTGCGTTCTGCTGCTCGACGGCGGCCCGCTGCGTGAAGAAGTTGGCGCGAACGTCCTGCTTCTGCTCGTATTCAGCGGCCTGCGCGACGGCGCCTAGGCCCTCTTCAGTTTTCCCGAAGAAGTTGTTGAGGGCACTGGAGAGCCCTTCGAGCCCTTGGGTCGCCGGAGCGACCGTAGGGGCCTGAATGGGCGTCGGGGTTACCGTGGAGATGCTCGGGCCGTCGAAGCCGGGTAGGTCGACGGCGCGCGTGCGTGGGTCTGCCATGATGGTTGTCTGTTTTCACTCATGTATCCGCCCGCGCGCGGCGCGCCGGTGGCGCATCACGCGGAACGGGTGGTTGATGGGTCCGCTGGATGCTGAAAGCGGGTCGGTAGAAATGGGCCGGAAACTGGCTCCGCGCCTGGGATTTCACGTTTCACGCCTACTAGGGCAATGAAACACTGAAATCGCTGGCTCACTGGCGGAGGGGCCTTCGCCCCTCTCGCCGATCTTCATTGAAAGCAAATCCGGGCGGGGTGTCAGAAATCGGGGTTCACCGGTTCCCCTAAGTCCCCCTCAGGGTCCTCTTCACGCAACACCGCAGCCGCCTTGAAGCAATCCTCGCGCTCCCGCTCGGTTATCATCGCGAGCGCGATTGCCCGCCGCATGGCCCGTGACACCGTGGCCGGTGACAGCCCGATCGCTTCGGCGACTTCCGCTTGGCTGGTGTACAGCCGCTGCCGAACCGCCGCGACGACGCGCTCCGCCTGCACGTCTTCCAGGCCATCGGTTTCCCATCGGTCCCCCACAAGGAACACCTTGCGTTTACCCATGGTGTCATCGCGGCGCGCCCGGTACTTGTCAGGCTCTATGATGAACCCTGCGGAGTTCCTGCGGTCCTCTCGGGGGTCGTCAGTGCCTCGAAGCCCCAATATCACCTCAAAGGTCGCGGCGATGGCCGTAGAGCCGCGGTAGTTGTCGCCGGCCTTATTGGCGTGGTGAACCAGGACCGTGCCGATCTGCGCCGCCTTTAGCCGCAACAGAAGTGTCAGCGCGGGCTTCATGGCCCCCGCGGAGTTCTCATCCGCGAGGCTGTCCGACAGGGTGGTGAAGTTGTCAAACAACACCAGGTCGAAGCGGCGCCGTGTCAGCTCCGCAATGAGGGCGTCATGGTCCACGCTGTTCAGCATGTCCCAGAACGCAACCGTCAGTTCCTGTTGCTGACGGCACTGGATAACAAGGTTGCGGCGCGCCGCTGCGGGGTCCAGCCCTTCGACGGCGCCCATCATGAGGAGCCGCATCCGGTCCTGTACTTCCGCGGCGTTCATTTCGCCGTCTATGTAAAGGACGCGCGCGGGCGCTGAGGCTTTCCACCCCAGCACTTCGCCCCCGCCGGCCACTGCAAGGGCCACTGAGAGGGCAAACCACGACTTGCCGATCCCTGTGGGTGCCCACACCATCGCGCTTTCGCCGGTGCGGAGCCACGGGGACAACAGCACGCGCCGCTCGGGCAACTCAAGGTCCAGCAGGTCCCCCAAGGTGATCCCTTGGGGCTGCGTCTTGGCGCGAGCACGCAGTTCGGCGGAGCCGAAGAGCTGCGCCGCGGTGCTGACTGTCACCTAGCGCCTGACCTGGTTCCACCAGCCCTCAGACCCCTCGGGGCCGAAGAATGTCTCCCGGTCATATTCAAGCTGGCGTCCGGCTTCTACGGCGCCCGTCTCGGGATTGAAGCTGCGCCGGACTTCCACTGCGCCGCCTTGGCGGATCGTTACTCGCGCCGGGTTGGGCCTGGTGACACCATCAATCCCGCCGGTGTTCTTCAGTTCCTGGTATTGCGCCTCTGACAGGCTGTCCACTGCCTCCTGGCTTGCGTGAACGGCCGGAGTCGCAGCACCCTGTCCTGACTGCGGTTGCCGGATGTCAATGCCCTCGCTCCGCATCATGTTCTTCAGTGCCTCACCGGCGGTAATTTGCTTTCCGCCGTAGGTAACGTAGCTGTTGGTGTTATGCATCAGGATTTCCATCACCTCGCGGGTGGGAGGGGCTGTCTTGAAGTCCATTTCGGTTCCTATTGTGGTTGATCGGGTTGCCGCACGGTTGCTGGCCGGCGGTTGGTTTGGTGTCGCGATCTGCGCAACGGGCTGGGTGAGGGGCTGGGAGCGTGGTCTCTGCGCCGCTACCCGCGCCGCGCGCCGCGCCGCTGCGACAGCGGGCACGTGCTTGGCGACAAAGTCATCGGCGCTTTGGCTGAGCCAGTCGCGGATGCTCAAGCGGTATCACCCTCCCGCATCGGCAAGATGGGCGTGCCGTCCGCCCGCCGCCTGAAACTTAGGCTGGCAGCCGCCGCGGCCCCCTTTGAGCGGTAGACCGGTATGGTCACGCCTGCCTGATGTGGCGCCAGCGGGTATCCAGGAATGGGCGTCGGGCCGCCCGGCATGAGCGGCCGTGCTTGCGCGTGCGGCGCTGTTGGTGCGGCTGTCATGTGCGCGGCTGTTCGAAGCTCTGCTGTTGCTCCCGCAGTGCCTTTTCAGCTTCCCTAAGGGCAATCCTTACGATGTCCGTTCGGGTGACGAAGGGGAGCTTAGGGCGCAGCAGGTCCCGCACCGCGAGCAACACCATCTTGTCCTCCGCTGTCATGCGGAAGGCAACGCGGTCGTTGTTCAATCCCTTCGGATTGGTGGTGTCATTGTTAAACATGGGCGACAGTAGGTTCCTTTCTGTGGTTTCGATTTCGGCAGTAGTTCGACGTGAAAAGCAGACCGACAACGGCGGGTGTTCGCGTCTGTGTTTTCACCGCGGCGAGGGCGAGCGCTTCCGCAACTCAATAGGCCCCAGCGGTTCATCTGGTAGTGCCCCGCGGCGTAACTTCTGCCGCGTCTTCCTGGCGCGTCTGGTGTGCGCTGGGCGTGGTGTAGGAGGCTTGGGCATATCCGGTAGCCCCGGCCCCCAAACGCCCCTCAGAGCCTCCCTAAGCGTCTCCAGCGCCATCTCTGCGCCACCGGAGTGGAGCCGGTAGGTGCCCTGCGCCTGGCTGATAATTTGAGCAGACGGCACAACGGTGCGGAGCCAAGGATACCGGCTAAGGTGGCGCCGGACTCGGGCCAACCATTCGAGCACGTGAGCTGAGGCCCAGGCTTGTTTCTGTTCGGGGGTGAAGCTGCGGCAGCGCTCCGCGTCCTCCGGGGTGATCCGCGGCCAATATGGGTAGAGGCGGATCGGTTTGCTCCGCTTGGCGCGGCCTCCGCCAGCCGACTGCTGATAGCGCGCTACACAAGCGTTAAGCGCGTCATATCCGGCGTGTCGGCTACAATCTCTGCCGCGCGCTTACGGCTCACGCGTCCGCCCGCACGGGCTCGGCAGTGTTGCGGACGGTACGGGCCTCCGCCCAAGCTGCTACGTCGTCCAGGCGATAACGCACGCAGCGCGGCGACATCCGGACGAAGCGCGGGCCGGTGCCCTTTAGGCGCCAGTCTTCGAGCGTGCGTGGTTTGACGCTGAGGTACTCGGCGACGGCCTTTTGATCCAAAATCGGGCCGCTCAGAACTTCCATGGTGCACTCCTGAGAAAAGCGAAAGGCCCCCGCAGGTGTCTAACGGGGCCTTGGGTGTGAATGGGTGGTAGTGGCGGGCTTCTTACTCGTCCCCTTCGTCGTAGGTGTAGAGTAATTGGCGCGGCTCTTCCGTACGCCGCGCGGGTCGGCTGGCTCGGCTAGAAAGCCTTCCATCGCCGCACTGGCTGGGGGTGTTCGGTGGGGCCGCCCTAGGGATGATGCTAGGCGGGTGTGGTGCAGAAGCGCGCTGCGCACACGGTTTGTCGACCCAGCGGGTCACGACGACGCGCGAGGTGACGCACTACACACGCCGGAGGTGAAACCGGACCCCCGCGGGACCGCTCGGGGGGCCAACGCGCGCGCCTCGTCGATGGGCGTAGATGCGCGGGGGTCGCGCCTCGTCGATGGGCGCAAGTGCGCGGACCTCCGCGTATTCGCGAGCTGCGGGGCGTTCTTACTGCCTAGTAGACCCCTCCGGCGCGTGAAGATTGAGCGCCTCGATGAAGTTGCCCCAAGGTCCGGTTTTGTCCTGCAACCCGAACACGCGAACCAGCCCGTAGACAGAAGTTGCCGGCTCCTGTGTCTCGGGGTTCAGGAATAGGGGCTGCTTCCAGTGCGCGAGCCGCGCCCGGACCACCTCGACGATCTTCTTGGTGAGGTCAGAGAGCTGCGGAGGTGGTGCTACCGTTGCTTCGAGTTCCGCTGCAAGAGCGTCCATATCAGCTCCAGAAGCTCGTCCTTTGTCTTCGTTCGCAGCTTCGCGAACACCTCTGTCCTCTGTGACGACTCGTGCGCACTCTGCTGCTGATATGGACATAGCTTCTCCGCTTCCTTCGTGAGTTGGTCTGGCGTCCGGCCGAATTGCTGTGCGAGGTTATCGAGCTTGCTTTGCGCCGCCTCGCGTTCCCCTTCAGTCGCCCCGCGCTCGACCAGCGCGTTGATCTTCAGGGCGTACTCAGCGTCCTCGCGGGTGATCGCGGGGCGGGCCTTAGCCCTCTCGGCTTGCGTAGGCTCGCCGATGAAGGCTGAAATCGATGCGTATAGGTCAAAACGGCCGTCAACGACCGTTTTCGCGACCGTCATGTAGCGTCGCGCTTGTCGGCAGCTCAGGCCGGCGGCCATGACAGCATCCTCAAAGCCGCCGTGCGGCGTCAGGCGCTTCAGCTCGATCAGGTCCTCGCCCTGCTCCTTCGCGAGCATCAGCATGGACTTGCCGGCCGCGCGGATTTCCCCTTCGCGGCGATTGATGCGCGACACGAGGGCAGTGGTGATTGGAGCGGCAACAGCAGCCGGTATGGCGTCCTCCAAGACAGCAAAAAGCCCCGCAAGTTGCCCTGCGGGGCGTTGGTTGGGCGATGGTGTCGACTAATTGGCACGGCGCACTACGGCAGCGTGTCAATTCGCTAACTGGCGCGGCTACCCGGCTGCAACACGCGCCGCTTGTCGCTTCCCCAATGAGACGACGTTCTTCGGAAAGGGCGATAAGATGCGGTTGATTTCGGAAGCGAGCCGCTCCAGGGCATCGCGTTTCTCGTTGGCGTAGGAATATCGGTCGTAGACGCCCTCTACCCCGGCGATTACGTGACCAAGTACCCGCTCTGAAATGTCCGGCCGCACCCCCGCAGATGCCATCAGGGTCTTCGCGGTCCGCCTCAGATCGTGAAGTCGCCAGTTAGGCATCGGGCCTGCGGACTTCGCACGCGCCGCGTCTACCGCGCGATCGAGAGTTGCCTTCGGCTTGCCTGAAGCGGGCAACGCCGTGCCGGCCCTTGACGCAAACACGAAGTCGGAGCCGCTAACCTTCGGCTGCGCCCGGATGATCGTCAGCGCTTCCTCGGATAAGGGCACGACATTAGCCACGCCTGTCTTGTATCGCTCCGCGGGGATCACCCACACTCCCGCCTCGTCAATCTCACTCCAGGACATCCCGGCAACCTCGCTGCGCCGCTGCGCCGTGAACAGTAGGGTCTTCACGAAGGCTCCCCAGGTGCCCGAGAGGTGCGGCCATATCTCCCTGATCTCGTCCGGCGCGAGCACGCGGTCGCGCGCAATCTCCTTCGGTCGGGTCCGGGCCATCCCTTTAACGATGGGGGGCGTAAACCGATCGTCACGCGTCGCGTACCAATTCAGCGCCTTGCGTAGATAGGCGAGGGTGCGGTCCGCCATGACCGGGCCGTTCTCGTCCTCGATAGCGTCCAGCAAGCTTACTACCCGCCCGCGGCGAAGCTCGTAAATCCCAATGGTCCCAATCGCCGGCTTCACCAAGCGATTGAACGTCGTTTCGTATTCCTTGGCGGACCGCAGGCCCCGGCCCGGCGCCCTTAGGTAGCGGGCTGTGAAATCTTCAAGCACGCCGGCTACCGTCTTCGCTGGCTCGCGCCGCTCGTCTCGATCCGCGGCGGGATCGCTGCCGCTGTCCACCTTACCGAGCTGTTGCCGCGCCCACTTGCGAGCGGCGTCTATGGTATGGCCGGCGGCATCCCTGTTGCCTGCATATTCCCCGAGAGTGACCTTGCGGGTGCGCCCGGCCGCGTCACGATACTGAACGAAGAAGAAGCGCTTCCCGCTGGCGCGCACCCTGACTCCGAAGCGGGGCACTGCCTCGTCCCAAACGGTGCGGTCCTCACCAGGCCCCAGGCTGTCGAGGTACGCTTTGGTGATCTTCACCTTTGCCATTGTTGCTTCCCTGTCGCTTGCTTCCCTGGGACATTGGGGAAGCGCCGGGGAAGCAGAGACTCCCGTGCTTCTCCGAATGTCGCCGTAGCAACACTCTCTCGGGGAAGCGTAAACCGCAAGGAAAAAGCGGATATATTGGCATAAATGTCAGTAGGCCGTATTGGGCCGTATATCAGCCACGGAACTTTTAATCAGTAGGTCTCGGGTTCGAACCCCGACGGGCTCACCACTGCCTGCTCTGCCTGCCAGGCTTATGGGTTATTCTGGAGACGATCGCGAACGATGTTAGCACCGCAGCAAGGGGCTCCACAAACGGCGACCGTGATCGTCAGCCCTTGAGCTAATGGCTCATCAGCAGTGGAACCGGCGCGTGCGCGAGCAGGTGCCGTGTGACGCCGCCGAGGAATAAGGCCCGCAGGCGGCTGTGTGTGTAGGCGCCCATGACGATCAGGCTGGCGCCATGCTCTTTTGCGGCATCGACCAACGCGACGCCGGCTGAGTGCTCCCCGGTGGGGAAGAGAACCGCGGGCGTTCTGATCTCCCGCTCGCGCAGTGACGCAGCGACATCTTCGAGGTCCACAGCCTGCTCGTCGTAATTCAGCGCGGTAAACAGGGTTATCCGGTTCGCGCGCCGGAGCAGCGGCATGGCGGCGAACAATGCGCGGCTGGCTTCGAGGCTGCCGTTCCACGCGATCATGATGTGGTCTGTAAGATCCGGCGGCGGCGGCGCGGCGCCGACAACGAGGACCGGCCTGCCGGTGCCAAAGACGGCTGCATCGAAACAGCGCTGGGTCACGGCGTTGTCAGAGGAGGGTCGCGGCAGCACGATGAAATCGGCGATCCGGCCAAAACGCGTCACAACTGTCTCGATGTCACCGGTCCGCTCCGACCAGTTACCAACCCAGGTCTGGTCGGCTTCATCCGGTGTTGCCATCCCGCCATTGCGATTTCGCCATTCCTCGAACTGCTGTTTGGCCCGGGCCGCGTGCGCCGCGCTTTCATGCTCGATTGTTGTGGCCGTGACACCGGCAGCGACAATCACATCGGGCAAGGACGCCATCGCGGCGCTGGGTTCGGGACGAATGTAGGTTGCGTGCACGTGCGAGGTGAGCTTGCTGGCGATCGCTAGCGCCGCATCGAGGATGTGTCCGGATGGCAGCTCGGCCGCAAACGGCACCAGGATCGTGTTGGTCATGTTGGCGTTCCCTTTCGTGCGGTGGCACGGGCCCGGCTCATCAGCGCATTCACGATGGCGGCGCGGGCACTTAAGAGCAATGATCCAGCGCAACGCCTCGTCATCAGCTTATCAGGAGAGGTCTAGCGGCCGAAACCGATATAGCTCAGGCGCTTGCGGACCCGGACGCTGGTGCATTCGCCGGGCTCGGCCGCACAGGTGAAGCCGAGATCGTGGCACATGTCGAGCATCCGGCGATTTTCGCGAAGTACCTCGCCGACCAGTTCGCCAATGCCGCGTTGTGCCGCCAGCTCGCAGAGGCGCTGCATCAACGCATAGCCGATGCCGCGACCTTTGGCATCGCTGCGGACGGCGATCGCGTACTCGGCGCTGCGATTGTCGGGATCGGCGAAAAAGTGCGCAACTCCCATGGCGGCGCCATTCTCTTCGGCCAGGAGGCCGAGTTCGCGGTCGTAATCGAGCTGGGTCAGGCGAGCCGCGACAGCATGGCTCAGCCCTCTAATCGGTGTGAAGAAGCGCAGACGCAAATCTTCCGGGTCCATGCGGGCGGCGAGATCGTGCAGCAGCGGCTCGTCCTCAGGTCGCAGGGCGCGAATTCGCACCGGTTGACCATCGCGGGAGAGCACGGTCGTTTCGAGTTCCTGCGGGTAGGGCGCAATCACCGGCCGCACGGAAGTTGCCACGGGAGCGACTTTGATGCGGGCATCGATCGCGATGACACCATCGGCATCCGCCAGCAGCGGATTAATGTCGATTTCGCGGATTTCCGGGTGATCAAGCGCCAGCTGAGCCAACCGGATCAGCACATCGGCGATCGCCTCCAAATTCGCGCTCGGCCGACCGCGGTATCCCTGCAACAGATGCCAGACGCGGGTGCGGGCCATCTGCGAACGGGCCAGCAGCGGATCTAGGGGCGGAAACTCGAGCGCTGTGTCGTTCATGACCTCGACGGCTATGCCGCCATGCCCGAACATGATCACCGGCCCGAACACGGGATCGTGCGCGATGCCGGCCAGCAATTCGAGCGCCTCCGGACGCTGAATCTCTGCCTGCACCAGGTAGCCATCCAGCCTCGCGGCGGGCCGCGCGGTCTCGACCCGTATTGCCATCGCCGCAGCCTCGGCCCTGACCGATGCGGCATCGGTCAGCCCGAGCGCGACGCCGCCAACGTCGCTCTTGTGCACGACATCCGGCGACCGGATTTTCAGCGCGCAGGGAAAGCCGATCTCTCGCGCCAGCTCGGCGGCGGCTTCTGGACTAGGGGCGACCCGCGTGTCGGCGACCGGGATGCCGTAGGCCTGAAGCAGCGCGACCGCGTCTTCCGGCGCCAACCACGATGCTCCCCCGGCAAGTGCGGCCGTGATGATCGTTCGTACGGCCTCGACCTCCGGCGGTCCGCCGGACGGCCGCGCCGGCGGTGTCGCGCGCAACAGCGTCTGGTTGCGGCGATATTCGACGCGCTGCATGAAGCCGGCAACCGCATCGTCCGGCGTCTCGTATGAGGCTATTCCGGCGGTGGCGAGGAGTTCGCGCGCCTCGCGGGCCGATTGCTCGCCGAGCCAAGCGGCAAACACATGGCGCCGCAACCGGTGTGATGCGGGCAACGCCGCCATCGTGGCGATAACGGCTTTGGCAGCGTCGGCCGGATCGGCCAGCGCTGTCGGGCAATTCAAGATCAGCACGGCATCGACGCCGCGATCGGCGAGCACCGCATCCAGCGCCCGTGAATAACGTTCGCCGGACGCGTCGCCGATGATGTCGATTGGATTGGCCCGACTCCAGGTTCCCGGTAGCACCCGGTTGAGAGCATCGAGCGTTCTAGGCTCCAGCACGGCGAGTTCGCCGCCGGCTGCGGCCAGCGCGTCCACCGCGAGCACACCCGCGCCCCCACCATTGGTTAGGATCGCGAGCCGATCGCCAAGCTGGGCGTCGGTCAGGGCCAAAGTCTCAGCCGCCTGGAACAGCGCGGCCATCGTACCAACGCGCAGCATGCCGGCGCGCCGGAAGGCCGCATCGTATACGGCGTCGGCTCCCGCCAGCGCGCCGGTGTGCGAACTGGCGGCTCTCGCGCCGTGAGCCGAGCGTCCTGCCTTTAGCACAAGCACCGGCTTGATCCGGGCCGCGGCTCGCGCCGCCGACATGAATTTGCGGCTGTGGGTGATGCCCTCGGCGTAAATCAGGATCGCTCGCGTCTCAGCATCGGCCGCGAGATAGTCGAGCATGTCGCCAAAATCGACATCGGCCATGTCGCCGAGCGAGGCGATATGCGAGAAACCGATGCCGCGTGGGGAAGCCCAATCGAGTAATGCGGTTACCATCGCACCAGATTGGCTGATAAGTGCGAGGTGGCCCGGCCGCGGCGGGATATGCGAGAAGCTTGCGTCGAGGCCGATACGCGGCACCATCACGCCCACGCAATTGGGCCCCACGATGCGGAGCAGATATGGCCGCGCCGCGTCGAGCATCTGCCGCTGCAAGGCCTCGCCCTGCGGTCCCAGTTCGCCAAACCCGGCGGTAATGACGGCAGCGCCGCGGGTGCCGCGTTCACCTAATTGGGCGACCAAACCGGGGAGCGTCGCCGGCGGCGTCGCGATCAACGCCAGGTCTGGTGTTCGGGGCAGGCTGGCAATATCGGAGTACACCGGGATGCCATCGATCTGGGCATGGTGCGGGTTGACCAGCATCAGCTCGCCGCGAAATCCGGCTCGCCGCAAATTGCGCAGCGCCACCGCGCCGAGTGACCCGGTTCGGTCCGTCGCCCCGATTAGCGCCACCGATCGCGGCGCAAAAAGCCGGTCCAGGTAGCGCACAGACATCGGCATCCCCAAAAAGCCAAACCTGCCCGAAAGCGGCTCGGAAGGGATTGATCGGAATCAATCCCGGTGCGTAATTGCGCGGTCATCAGATGGTCGCGATCAAAGACCGGAGGTCGCAGAAATGGGCTTCACGACCTACGAGCAGTTCTGGCCGTTTTATCTGGGCCAGCACAGCAAACCACGCACACGGCTGATACACTTCATCGGCATCTTCCTCGCTTTCGGCGCAATCGCGATGGCGGTGTTTACGTTCGAGCCTGGTTGGCTGCTTGGCGCGCCGGCGATCGGCTATGGGTTTGCCTGGGCGGCGCATATGTTCGTCGAACGCAATCGACCGGCGACATTCACCTATCCGCTATGGTCGCTTCGGGGCGACTTCCACATGTTCGCCCTGTGGCTCACTGGTCGGCTGAGCGAAGAGCTGACCCGCAACCGGATCCACGGTCGACCCTGACCCGGTGGTTTCTCACTACTTCTACTGGCGCTCGACGGCGCAGCCCGATCCGATCGCCTGCGGGCTGCCGCACGTGATCAGGAGGTCGCCAGGAGGCGAGGGGGGCTGGATCATCGGTTGAGCCGCAGCCTGCGGGCCCGGCGCTTGCCGGGCGAGTACCTTATCGAGATAGCCGGCAAGCCGGGTTTCGAACGTTGGCAACCGTGTCGGCAAGATGCCGCGCGCGAAACGCGGCCTGCCTTGCCGGCTGAGCGTTTTGACCTGCTGCAGGCATGATTGCTCCGCTGCGGGCGTGGTTGCGGCTTGTTGCGCCTCAAGCAGCTGGCGGCCGGCTTTGGCCCAGTATTCCACCGGCTGCCCGGTGATCATATAGACATAGAGGCGTGTCTCTCCGGCGAGGTCGCCCTGGCCGTCGAGCCAATGACCGACGCGGGCGGGTCCGCCATTATACGCGGCGGCCGCGAGGCCGAGATTGCCGAACTGGTCAGTCAGGGCCGCGAGATATTCAGCCGCCTTCACCAGTGCAAGCTGCGGGTTGAGCGGGTCGGTGAGGCCACGCTCACTCGCGGTTCCCGGCATGAACTGCGCCACACCTTGTGCGCCGGCTGGGCTGATCGCGTCGATGTCGAACGCGCTCTCCGTCCACACAAGCCGCGTCAGGAACTGGATCGGCAGATGATATTGCCGGGCTGAATCCTCAACCATCCGGCAGATCGGCTCGGAGCCATCCGTGGCAGAGGCTTGCGTTGTTCCGGGCTGAGCCAATACCGGCTCGGCCAGCACGACGAAAACAGCAAGCAGCGTCAGAAGCCGTTTCATTTTAAATCGCCGCTTGACTACGAACAAACCACCACTCTTAGCCGGACGAGTCACACATACATTCAACCGTGCCGTGATAAGCGCCAAATGTCCATCGCGATCGGTTTGATTGTCTTGATTTACGCTACAAGACGTTGCCGCTCGGTGACTGCCATCCGCAGCCAGTTGGAGATTTCGATCGTGCGACGAGCCGGATCGACGATCTCCTCGGGGATGCCGCGGCGCGCGATCGGGTCGCGCCGCGTCGGATCGGCCGCCACGGTGCGATAATCGGCCACCATCGCGGCGATGTCTGCCGCGGTGGGGGCAAATCCTTCCTCGACCAACTCGGCGGCACGCATCTCGATCAGCGCCGCCGATACCGCGAGCGTGTGCTCGGGATGGTACTGCGTCCCGACAAAGCTGCCGCCGCCCGGGATCGCTGTCGCCATCGCCTGCACCGACGAGACGGCGTTTGCGGCCAACACCACCGAGTTGGGCGGCACTGCCTCGACCTCGTCGATATGCGAGCACAGCGCATCAAACACCGCCGGTCGCGCTGTCAGCAGGCTGTGCGCCCGGCCGGCCTCCGTCGCGGTAATGGCGCGCGCGATCGCCAACTCGCGGCCGCGCGGATTTTTCCGCACCGAGCCACCGAGCGCCACTGTCGCCAATTGTAACCCCCAGCAACTGCCCCAGGCCGGCACGCCGGCGCCAAAGACCGCCCGTGCGAAGTCGATCTGGCCTGTAACTGCCGGAGTTCGGTCATAGATGTGCAGCGGCGAGCCGGTGAACATGACGCCATCGAAATCGGCCAAGGCTGTCCCGCGCGGCAGCGCCTCGCCATCGGCGATATTCAACAGCGTGCAGACGATGCCGGGCATGTGCAGCCGCACGGCAGCCGCAAAGAGCGCGAAATTGCAGTCGATCCCATACGCCGCCCGCGTCGCCTGCCAGGCTGCCGGCGTCCCCTCGGCAATCAGAATGTGCGGCATCAGACCCTCAACCATCTTGGCCGTTCATAATCGCGTTTGCCGCGCCATACGAGCGGGCGGCTCCCGCGACGTCGTCAGCGGCCGAACGCGAAGCCTCATCCACTCTACCAAGTCTGGACGATGCCGGTGCGGGCGCCGACAAACAACAGCACACATACCGCCGCCTGGATCAAAAGCCCGGTTAGACGTTTTTCCACTGCCTGACGATAACCAATAAAGTACCAGCGGCGGCCGCCGATCCAAGCCCGAGCGACGTGGCGGCGATATCGTTGAGATAGATCGCACAAAGCCACAGCACGAAAAAATTCGGCATCCATTCCAGCGTGTTCTGGTGCACGCGGGAGACGCGCTCGAAATCGGGATGGCTGGTCGTCGCCGGGAGCGGCACGCCATACCGGCCGCGCGCCGCCGCTACGCGTGTCGCCAGGAAGAAATAGAGCGCGAGGGCGAGCCGGGTTGACGATCGCGGTATCCTGCGGCATGGCGCCATTCTATGCTCAACCCTCAGAGGCCGGCGGAAAAACCGCCGGGGTCCTGGTCGCACGGTTTCCCCGCGGCAACGCCATAGGACCGAGACGCGGGTGGGTGTTGGCTCCAAGCGGACGAATGGCGGCAATCGGCATCCCCGACATGTGTCGCGGTGATGCTATTCTCCGAAGGCGCGCGCCGCCGTTATCTTCGCGCCACACACATCGGACTGGAACAAATTTCCGCATGAACATCGCAGCGACCGTGCGCACGCCATGGTACCGAATTCTCTACGTCCAGGTCCTCATCGCGATCGCGCTGGGCGTGATCCTCGGCTATCTGGCACCGGAGACGGCAAAATCGATGAAATGGCTGGGCGATGCCTTTATCGCGTTGATCCGGATGATGATCGCGCCAGTCATCTTCTGCACGATCGTGCACGGCATCGCGTCGATCGGCGACCTCCGGAAGGTGGGACGCGTCGGGCTGAAGGCGCTCATCTATTTCGAGGTGATGTCGACCTTCGCGCTTTTCATCGGCGTCGTGGTGGCGGAGGTCGTCAAGCCCGGCGCGGGCTTCGGCGCCGATCCGAAGACGCTCGACCCCAGCGCCGTCGCTCAATACGCGACCGCCGCCGCCAAGGACTCGACCATCGCCCACATCCTGGCGATCATCCCGCAAAGCTTTCTCGAACCGTTTGCCGGCGGCGATCTCCTGCAGATCCTGCTGATCTCAATCCTGACCGGCGTGGTCGTAACCCAGCTGGGCGACACCGCGCCGGTCGTCGGCCGGGTGGTCGATATCGTTGGCCGCATCCTGTTCAAGATCATCGGCCTTGTCGTGAAGCTCGCGCCGATCGGCGCCTTTGGCGCGATGGCCTTTACGATCGGGCAGTACGGCATCGCCAAGCTCGGCAATCTCGCGGGACTGATCGCGACCTTCTACGTGAGCTCGGTATTGTTCGTCGTACTGGTGCTTGGCGCCGTCGCCTGGCTCAACGGCTTCTCGATCCTGCGCTTTGTTTCGTACATCAAGGACGAATTGCTGATCGTGCTCGGCACCTCGTCATCCGAGACGGTGTTGCCGCAGATCATGCAGAAGATGGAGGGGCTGGGCGCCTCCAAGCCGGTGGTCGGGCTGGTCATCCCGACCGGCTACTCGTTCAATCTCGATGGCACCAACATATACATGACGCTGGCCACCCTGTTCCTGGCGCAGGCGGTCGGCGCCGATCTCTCCTTCGGCCAATACGCGACGATCATCCTGGTCGCGATGCTGACGTCAAAGGGCGCCTCGGGCGTCACCGGCGCCGGCTTTATCACCCTCGCCGCGACATTGGCGGCCATCCCGAACAACCCGGTGCCGGTCGCCGCGATGACGCTGATTCTCGGCATCGACAAATTCATGAGCGAATGCCGCGCACTCACCAACCTGGTCGGCAACGGCGTCGCGACGATTGTCGTGTCGAACTGGGAAGGCGAACTCGACCGCACCTTGCTGAACGAGGCGATGACCCGCCCCATCGCCATCGGCGACATGGTCGAGTCAAAACCTCTCGAAACCGTCATCTGACCCGCCGCCGGCGCCACGCGCATGGGTTGAGCGGGCCGTGTCCCGGCACCTGATGTATCAGGTCAGGAACAGGTGAAACTCTCGCGCTGGTTGAGTGTCGCTTATCCATGCCGGAACCGCTGCAACGTCCTTTCCGCAACCGTACATACCGATTACGGCGATTATAGCGGCGGCTGCTATCGGCCGAGTGCGGCGGCGTAGAGTTCCGGCATGAACCCGACGGTGAGCGCCCCGCCGATGTCGAGCACGGGCCGCTTGATCATCGAAGGCTGCGCCGCCATCAGCGCCACGGCTTTGTCCAGGTCGAGATCGGCCTTGCTGGAATCGGGCAACTTCCGGAAGGTGGTGCCCGCCCGGTTCAGCAGCTTCTCCCACCCAACCTTCGCGGCCCAAGCC
>JAFAYW010000165.1 GCA_019240125.1 Alphaproteobacteria bacterium | reverse complement strand
CGTACAGGCAAGGCGGCACGGCGCAACGGCGCCCGGTCCAGCGCCGGCAACAACGCACCCTCAGGTCTGTATCCGGCGAAGGGCGGCGGCCCCAATGACTACGTCTACCTGACCACCAGCCGGGCCAATCCCGAGCACTGGTCGCGGCTGATGAAGCTGGTTGGGCGCGAAGACCTGATCAACGAGCCGCGTTTCGCCACCGGCGACGAACGCTACCAGCACCAGGCCGAGCTCGACGCGATCATCAGCGAGTGGACCGCGCAGCATGAGAAACGCGAGGCGATGGAAAAGCTGATCGCGATTGGCGTGCCGGCCGGCGCGGTGTTCGACACGATGGAGTTGTGGAACGAGCCGAGCTTTGAGGAGCGCGGCTTTATGCAGACCGTCCATCACCACAACGGCGACTACAAGATGGCGAGCTGGCCGGTGCGGGTCGACGGCAAGAGTGTCATCGTCAAAGGCTCACCGGCACTCGGCGGCGACACCGCGGCGGTACTGCAGAGCTGGCTCGGCCTCGACGCCGATGCGCAAGCCGGGCTGAAGAAAGACGGCGTGCTGTAGAGACTCGTGCGAGCTGCGTTTGGTCGGAAACGCTCCAATTCGGCACCTCCCCCGGGTCAAGCCAGGACGAGCCCGTCGAAAGGGATTGAAGCCGGATCCGGCGAAACGCAGCGTGCTTTAGATCAGCCCTTCTTGTCGCTGTCCGGTGGAGTCTCGCCGGGATGGAAGTCCAGCGATAGCCCGTTCATGCAATAGCGCAGCCCCGTTGGCTGAGGCCCGTCATCGAATACATGTCCGAGATGGCCGCCGCAGTTTTTGCAGTGAACCTCGGTGCGGACCATAAAGTGGCTGCGATCGGTTGTGGTCTCGACCGCGTCCTCCAGGGGCTGCCAGAAGCTGGGCCAGCCGCTGCGGCTGTTGTACTTGGTCTCGGCGGTGAACAGAGGCTGGCCGCAGCCGGCGCAGTTATAAACCCCGGGGTCGTAATTCTTGTCGAGCGGGCTGGTGCCGGCGCGTTCCGTGCCGTGCGCGCGGAGCACCTGATAGCGCTCCGGCCCCAGCCGGCTGCGCCATTCGTCGTCGCTCAGATTGAAATCGAAGTCTTTGTCCTGCGGCTGCTTACCATCGCCGCGCCCGAAAGAACCCGCCATATGCGCTGCCTCGTTCGCCCGATTGCACTAACGCCAATATCGGGCTTGGCAGGGCGATCGTGAAGGGGCGAGGTCAGTGGATGCGCTCGCTTCCCTCAGGTGACGGTCTCAACAATTCTGCTGTTGAACGGGCGATCCAGCACCATACGACGCAGGTCAGTTCGTCATCCTCGCCGCGCAGTCGTTCCGCCTCGCGCTCGGCGATCGCGACAGCATCATTTCCGTGGCGTCGCACGAGTAAAAGGGCCGCTTCCCAAATCTTTCGTTCATTCGTCATCATCACTCTGTAAATCCCGCCGGGATCGTTCGGTTCCATGGAAACGTCCTGCAGAAGCGGCCGTGCGGCGCCGGGCGGCTAGATATAGTTGCGGCCCCTTTTCCGGTACACTGCATGCAGCTTGCACCGGCCGGTTCGGCCCCTATAATCCGTCCAATGGCAGACCTGTTCGATAGTATCGCGCTGCGCGGCGGCGGCGATACCTATTCCGCGAAAGATATCGAGGTTCTGGAAGGGCTGGAACCGGTGCGGCGGCGCCCCGGCATGTATGTCGGCGGCACTGACGAACGGGCATTGCATCACCTCGCCGCCGAAGCCCTCGACAATGCGATGGACGAGGCGGTCGCCGGGCATGCGACGCGGATCGAGCTGGAGCTTGACGCCCGCGGCTATGTCATCGTGCGCGATAACGGGCGTGGCATTCCGGTCGACCCGCATCCGCGCTTTCCAAAGAAATCGGCGCTCGAAGTCATCCTGACGATGCTGCATTCCGGCGGCAAATTCGGCGGCGATGCATATAAGACCTCGGGCGGGCTGCACGGCGTCGGCGTCTCGGTTATTAACGCTTTGACTGACGACCTCGAAGTCGAGGTGGCGCGCGATCGGCACCTGTACCGTCAGCGCTACAGCCGGGGCGTTCCGAAAGGGAAGGTCGAGGATTGCGGCGCCGTGCAAAACCGCCGCGGCACGACGATCAGCTTCCACCCAGACCCGGAGATCTTCGGCGAGGCGGGGTTCAAGCCGGCCTTGCTGTACCGCATGGCGCGGTCCAAGGCGTATCTGTTCCGCGGCGTCGAAATCCGCTGGCGTTGCGACCCGAACCTTCCGCGCCCCGACGGCGTGCCGGAAGAAGCACGGCTGCATTTTCCGGGCGGGCTGGGCGATTTTCTATCAGCGAGCCTCGCCGACCGCGCGCTGCTGACCCCCAGGCCGTTTCTCGGCCAGGCCGAGTTTCCCGATGGCGGCAGCGTCGAGTGGGCTGTCGTCTGGCCCGACGACGAGGATGACGGGTTCTGCCACTCCTATTGCAACACGATCCCGACCCCCGAAGGCGGCACCCACGAGGCCGGGTTGCGCAACGCGCTGACCCGCGGGATCAAGGCCTATGCCGAACTGGTCGGCAATCGCCGCATCGCGCAGGCGATCGGCGACGATGTCGCCTCCGGCGTTGCGATGCTGCTGTCACTGTTCCTCCGTAACCCGCAATTTCAGGGACAGACCAAGGAGCGCCTCGCCTCGGCCGAGGCGACGCGGCTCGTCGAAAACGCCGTACGCGATCATTTCGACCATTGGTTGAGCGCCGATCCGGCTGCCAGCAAAATCCTGCTCGACCGCATCGCGGAGCGGGCCGAGGAGCGCCAGCGGCGCCGCCAGCAAAAGGAAATGTCGCGCAAATCCGCGACGCGTAAGCTGCGCCTGCCCGGCAAGCTGGCCGATTGCACCCGCGACATCGCGGCGGGCACGGAGATCTTCCTGGTCGAGGGCGACAGCGCCGGCGGCTCCGCCAAGCAGGCGCGCGATCGCGACACACAGGCGATCCTCCCGTTGCGTGGCAAAATCCTCAACGTCGCCAGCGCCTCGGCCGACAAGATGCGTGCCAATCAGGAATTGAGCGATATCGTGCTGGCACTCGGTTGCGGTATCGGCTCGCATTACCGCGACGACGCGCTGCGATACGAGCGGGTCATCATCATGACCGACGCCGATGTCGACGGCGCTCACATCGCCTCGTTGCTGATGACCTTCTTCTTTCGCGAAATGTCAAAGCTGGTCGATAATGGCCACCTCCACCTCGCTCTGCCGCCGCTGTACCGCATCACGCAAGGCGATGTGACGCATTACGCCCGCGACGACGCACACCGCGAGGAATTGCTGCGCACCGCCTTCAAGGATCGCGGCAAGATCGAAGTCAGCCGCTTCAAGGGCCTCGGCGAAATGCCGGCCCGCTATCTGCGTGCCACCACGATGGACCCGAAGCAGCGCACATTGCTGAAGGTGAAGCTGCCGGAGCCGGCCGACCCGGCCGCGCTTGAGACCGCCGATGAAGGCCGCAAGCGTACTGAGAAATTAGTTGAAACGCTGATGGGCCGCCGCCCCGAGCTGCGCTTCGACTATATCCAGAAAAACGCCCGCTTCGCCCGCGATCTGGATCTCTGACGCGATTGCCGCCGGCTCAGGAGGAAAAACCGGCGAGGCGCAGGCCCTCATGGAAGCGCTCCCGCCCCTCGCGGACGGCGGGATTATCGCAAGGCGTGGCATCCTCCTCATTGCGGACAACCCGGGCGAGCGAATAGCCCTCGAATTGCCTGTCGAACGCCCGGCGAACCCGCCGGGCCGCACCGTCCTGCTTCTGGAGCGCGTGGGCCGCGATCAGATAGGCACGATTGTACCAGACTTGTGGCCACGCTCGGATCGAACGCTGCAACCACTGAGTGGACGTCTCGTAATCGCCTTGGAAGAAATGCGCGCGGCCCAGGACCCAGTAATAATACCCTCGGACCTGGCTATTGGGATTGATCTCCAACGCCCGGTTCACCTCCCCAATGCATTCGGGAAACTTGCCGAGATAAAGCAGCTGTTCACCCTTCTGAGCAAACACGCGGGAGAATGTTGGCGGGGCGTGTTTGATGGTTTCCTCGAACGCGTCCAAGGCTTTCTGATGGGCGCCGCGGGCGCGCTGGAGGAAGCCCTGGGCGTAATGCGCCAGATAGAAATTAGGGTCGTAGCTCAAGGCTTGCCGAATAATTGGTTCAAGCCGTTCCAATTCGGCTGGCCCTTCATTATCCCAGCGGTTCAAGTACCGGCACAACTCCGTCACCGCGGCGTAGGCCGCCGTCTCGGCGGCGGATCGGTCAAGCAGCCGCTTCATATCCTCCGTTCGCTCGCGCGTTACGGGGTACTCATAGAGCGCTTTGGCGCGCGCCAGTGGATCATCACCGCTTCTCATCAACCAGCCGCCTTATCGACCAAGCCTTCACCTCGATGCTAGCCGGCACCCCACCGGCCCGCAAATACAACATCCGGGCGGCCTAGCGCTGTGCCATTCCCGCTCGTAAAAGGCCTTCATGGAATTTCTCGCGGCCGGCTACAACAACCGGATTATCGTTTGGTGTGGCGCGCTCGCGTTCGATGACCGTCGCCAGCGTGTAAACCTCCGGGAAGCGGCGGTTAAACTCGGCCAGGGCTCGCACCGCCTCGTCGGGCATGTCAGCCAGCACGCAGGCGCTCACGAGATACAGCCGGTTGAACCATAGATTGGGCCGCGTTTCGATCGATTTGCGCAGCCAGACAATCGCCTCGCTGTATTCTCCGAGGAAAAAATGGGCGCGGCCTTTCACCCAATGGAATATTCCGATAGAGGCGTCCTGCGGGCTCAGCCGGATCGCTTGTTCGATGAGCGGCGGGGCTTCCGCCGGCTGTCCAACGAGAGTCAGTTCGTTGGCCTTGTGGGCATAGGCAAATGCGAAATTGCGATCGAGTTCGATGGCCCGGCTGAAGGCTTCCAAAGCCGAAAAATGCTCCCCCCGAGCGCGCGCGATCAGCCCGTTGGCCAGGTGAGCCAGCGCGTGGTTGGGATCGATCAGCAGCGCCTCGTGCACCGCCCGCTCGGCCGCGTGTATCTCGTTCTCGCGTGTGTTGTTCCAGTTCGTCAGGTAGTCCGACGCAATAACCTCGGCGAGGCGTGCATGGGCCTCGGCCGAACGCGGATCGAGTGCGACCGAGCGCTGCAGGAGCGTGCGCATCGCCATCGTGTTTTCCGGGGTGATCGAGCTGAACAGGAGGCTCGTCGCCCGCAGCCTGAGATCGAGGGCATCCGGCTGCTGGGTGATTTCCGCGCGGCGGCCCTCGGCGCGCACCACATGCACATTCAACGAGGCTGCGATGCGCCCGGTGATTGCGTTTTCGAGATCGCCCAGGGCGACAAACGGGTTCTCGAAGCGGTCCCCCCATAGCTGTGTGCCCGACGCCGCATCAAGCAGCTGAACATTCGTGCGCACCCGATCACCGCTGCGGCCGATGCTCCCGACGACCAGGTAACGAACGCCGAGCTCCCGGCCGATTTGCCGGATGTCGAGGCTGCTGCCTCGGTAGGTGAATGCGGTCGCGGCCGAGATCACCGTCACATCCGCCATGCACGATAAATCAACGGTAAGATCGCTGGTCACCGCGTCGGTCAGGTAGTCCTGGCTGGGGTCGCTGCCGATATTGCGGAACGGCAGAACCAGGATCGATAATCTGGCAGCAGCCGGCCCCGGACCATCACCGCCGGTGGGAGGCGGAGGGTCGCGCGGCGGCGCGTCCGCATCGTCACGCAATTCCGCGATAAATCGAACGCCCTTGCGCGACAGGGTGCGGATCACAGTCTGCGCCGCGCCGCTATCGCCAAGCGCTCGGCGGGCGGCGTTGATCCGCGTGGTCACGGCGGAGTCGGACACGATCCGCCCGCCCCAGATGCCGGAGATCAGTTCCTCGCGGCTCACCACGCGATGGCGATGTTCCACCAGGTAGACGATCAGGTCGAATACTTGCGGTTCGACAGCGATGCGTTCACCGCGCCGTCGCAGTTCGCGGCGTCCCACGTCCAACGCGTGCTCGCCGAACTCGTAATGCAAGGGGCTTCCCGGGTTGCCTGCGGGCTTCCTTAAGGAAAAGGTAAGAAAATCTTAACGATAAATCCGCCGCTCCTTCAAGCCTTCGCTGTTCGCAACGACCATTATGCGCTGGCCGAAGCCAAGGCGGCCGGGCCACGGCGCCCGACTCCTGGGTCCACAGGCGCCAACCCCAAAGGGACGGCCCGACGGCGAGACCGGAGTGGAGTTCGTCATGAGCAGCGCTGTTCAACTGATGTGGATCGACAAGGCAGAGGCCCAATCGTT
The DNA here is from genome assembly GCA_019240125.1 of Alphaproteobacteria bacterium. Lineage (GTDB taxonomy): Bacteria > Pseudomonadota > Alphaproteobacteria > ATCC43930 > CGMCC-115725 > DATARH01. Next base: position 19,492 of record JAFAYW010000165.1, on the reverse strand, counting down.
CCGTCGTATCGCACTGAGCGAACGTACTGGACTGCCGCACGTTGCCGATCCCTCAGCGACACTGCCCGGCCTGGGATGGCGGGGTGAACTGCACGCTCTCGCTTTCCGGGCCGGACGCGCCGTGACACGTTTATGGTCGCGCGCCTTCAATCCCGCGCTACAAATACCGTTCGCCGCGGACGCCGACGACACATCCTTCCATGCCGATTCCGAACGAAGGATCGTCGCGATTCTGATCAGCGATATCGTGGGATCGACCGAATGGGCGGCGCGCCTCGGCGACTACTCGTGGCGCAGACTGCTCGATCGGCACGACGCCGCGACCCGGCAGCAGATAGGGCGGTTTGGCGGCCAGGAGATCCGCAACTGCGGTGACGGGTTTCTCGCGATCTTCAACAGCGCGACGCACGCAATCCGTTGTGCCGCGGCGATCTGCGAGGCGGTCGCTCCGCTCGGCCTGTGCGTGCGCAGCGGTATCCATACCGGTGAAGTTCACCTCAATGGCAACGAGATCACCGGCATCGCCGCCCATATCGCCGCACGCATCGCCGCGATCGCGCTCCCGAGCGAAGTCGTCGTGTCCAGTACGGTGCGCGATCTGGCTGCCGCTTCACCGCTGAATTTTGTCGATCGCGGCGCGTATCTGCTGCGCGGCGTGCCCGAGGAAACGCATCTCTATTCGATGCGCCTGGCGGGTGACGGCGAGGGACCGCACCATAGCTGCGCGGACGACATGGGCTCGCCGCGCACTGGTGCCGCCGACAAATATCCTGGCGGTGGCAGCGCAAAACAGAGGCGGCGAGTTTATATGGTCGTGCCAGCCGATTCCCGGTCGCCATCGCAGCGACCGCGATGCTCCGCCACAAAGCTGCGACAACTCGGTGGGCTCGCCCCTGTACCGAGAGCGGGGTGACGCGCCGGCGATCTCCCGGTGACCGAAGGGCGGGGCAGGGGTAGTGACCCTGCTCCGCCGTCCACGCTTGCCGTCTATGTCGGCTTACTGGGCCGCCGCCGCGATCTTGTCCTGCGTCTTGGTGTCGAAGTCGCTGGCGTCATGACGCTCGTGCAACTGGCTTGAGGGCTCGCCGGAGAGGCGATTGACCATACGTCCGCGCTTCACCGCCGGGCGCTCCAGCAGCATGTCGGCCCAGCGGTGCACGTTCTTGTATTCCTCGCCGCTGATAAACGTCGCCGCGTCGCCGTAGAGCCAACCCTTGATCAGCCCGCCGTACCACGGGAAGATCGCCATATCGGCGATCGTGTACTTATCGCCGGCGACGAATTTGTGCTCGGCGAGCTGCTTGTCGAGCACGTCGAGCTGGCGTTTGGCCTCCATCGTAAAGCGATCGATCGCATATTCGATCTTGATCGGCGCATAGGCATAGAAATGCCCGAAGCCGCCGCCAACGTAGGGCGCGCTGCCCATCTGCCAGAACAGCCAGGAAAAGGTCTCGGCGCGCTCGGCGGGGTCGGTCGGCAGGAACTCGCCGAATTTCTCTGCCAGATGGGTGAGGATCGCGGCGGTCTCGAATACCCGGATCGGCTTTGGTCCGCTGCGGTCGAGCAGGGCGGGAATTTTCGAGTTCGGGTTCACCTTGACAAAACCGCTGCTGAACTGGTCGCCCTCACCGATTTTGATCAGCCAGGCGTCGTACTCGGCGCCCTTGTGCCCGAGCGCCAGCAGTTCCTCGAGCATGATCGTCACCTTGACGCCGTTCGGCGTGCCCAGCGAGTAAAGCTGCAGCGGGTGCTTGCCCACTGGCAGTTCCTTGTCATGCGTCGGTCCCGCAACGGGCCGGTTGATATTGGCGAAGCGGCCGAGGGCCGGCTTGGGCACCCAGACCTTGGGCGGTGTGTACTCAGTGGTATCACTCATCGCTGCGGCTCCAGATAGGGGGAAAAGGCGAGACAGAGCGCCTGACGGGCATCATAGGAGCGCGACACGTCGTCAGCAACGACCCCGCCGCAACGCGCGTGCGGTGGCGACGCGCATGGCACCCTGTGCAAAAACGGGCAGCGGTCAGGCTCGCGGCACTTGCGTTAACCTCTCCTTCCGCTTACCTGTTGCGCGTCGACGACCCGCTTGGGTTCGGCTCCACTGCCGGCGTTCCACCGAGCGGCTGTCCGTGCTTCCCCGATCCAAACGACGTTCGATCCGCCCAACTCCTTGTCGGGCGGCCTTTTTCTAATTGGAGTTCTCGCTGATGGCGACCGGTACGGTCAAATGGTTTAACGCCCAGAAGGGCTACGGCTTCATCCAGCCGACGACGGGTGGAGCTGACGTTTTTGTGCACATCTCGGCGGTCGAGCGCGCTGGGATGGACGGCCTCAACGAGGGCCAGAAGGTGACATACGATCTCGAGCAGGGTCAACGTGGCCGGGTCTCGGCCGTCAACCTGCATCCGGCCTAACCGTCGGTCGTCGGGGTGCCCATTACCGGGGCACCCCTTTTTCTTGTCTCCCTGGGGGTGCTATTTGGCAAAGGAAGATCTGGTCGAATTCGAAGGGACCGTGACAGAGTTGCTGCCCGATGCCCGGTTTCGGGTGAAGCTCGACAATGGTCACGAGACGCTCGCATATTCGTCGGGCAAGATGAAGAAAAACCGTATTCGAATACTCGCGGGCGATCGAGTTACGGTGGAAATGACCCCGTATGATTTGACTAAGGGCCGCATCAACTTCCGGCACAAGGATACAACCCCGCCGCCGGTGATGGCCCGTCCGCAATTCCGCCGCCGTTAAAACCGGCTAAAACCGGCCGCCAGCGTCACCAGCAAGGCTGGCATTACCGCGAAATTGCTTGACGTCTTGCGGTGCACCACCCACATACCCGCACGAGGCGGCGTCCGCCGCCCGATTATTCTCGATAAGGCTACAACTCCTCTATGAGTTTTGAAGAATTAGGACTGACGCCCGACCTGCTTCGGGCCGTCGTCGATGCCGGCTACACAACCCCCACTCCGATCCAGCAAAAAGCCATTCCCGTCGTCGCCAGCGGACGCGACGTCCTCGGCTGTGCCCAGACCGGCACCGGCAAGACAGCGAGCTTCTCGCTGCCGATGATCGACAAGCTGGCCGCGGGACGGGCCCGCGCGCGCATGCCGCGCTCGCTGGTGCTGGAGCCGACGCGCGAGCTTGCGACCCAGGTCGAGGCCGCCTTTGAGGTTTATGGCAAGTATCACCGGCTATCGACGGCGCTGCTGATCGGCGGCGAACGCTTCGCCGATCAGGAGCGTAAGCTCGATCGTGGCGTCGATGTGCTGATCGCTACGCCGGGTCGTATGCTCGACCTGTTTGAACGCGGCAAGATCCTGCTGTCGGATGTGCGGATTTTGGTCATCGACGAAGCAGATCGCATGCTCGACATGGGTTTTATCCCGGATGTCGAACGCATCGTCGGCCTGCTCCCCAAAAATCGCCAGACGTTGTTCTTCTCGGCAACGATGCCGCCGGAAATCCGCCGCCTCGCCGACGCGTTTCTCAATGAACCCGCCGAGATTTCGGTGGCTCCCCCCGCTTCGCCGGCAAAGACGGTCGAACAGTTCCTCGTCGCGATCTCGCCGGACGACAAGCGCGCGGCATTGCGCAGCCTGATTGCCAGCGAGGACGTCAAGAACGCGCTGATCTTCTGCAACCGCAAGCGGGATGTCGACATCCTGCAGCGCTCCCTGTCTCGCCACGGGTTCGATGCCGCCGCATTGCATGGCGACATGGCGCAATCGAAGCGCACCGAGACGCTGGAGCGGTTTAAGAACAGCGAAATCCGCCTGCTGGTGTGCAGCGATGTCGCGGCCCGAGGGCTCGATATCCAAGGCCTGTCGCACGTGTTTAATTTTGACGTCCCCTACCACCCCGAAGATTATGTCCATCGCATCGGCCGCACGGGTCGGGCTGGTCGCGAAGGCAGAGCCTTCACTCTCGCGGCGCCGGACGAAGGCAAGGCTGTAGCGGCTATTCAGTCGCTCATCGGTCGCGAGATCCCGATCACCGCGGTGCCGGAGATCGATACCGCCGAACTCGACTTCACCGGCAAGGAGCGCCGCCGAGGCGGTTCGACATCGCGTCGCGCCGCGGCGCAGGAGCGGTTGCTGCGCCCGGCGCGTGGCGAACCTCGCCGGGAAAAGACCGAACGCGCCAAGCCCAGTCGCGAAAAGACCGAACGCGAGGAGCGGCCGCGTCGCGAGCCAAGGGATCGGGATGCCGCTGTCGCTGTGTTCCCGGCGCGCGACACCCGCCGGCAACCAGCCGAACGCCGTCCGGCGGCTGCCGCCTCGGGCGGGGAGCCGCGGGTTGTCGGTTTTGGCGACGATTTGCCGGCGTTTCTCGCTCGTCCGCTGAAACTCGCGCGAGCCTGAGCTATATCCGGGGTCGGAACAGCCGGCCTGGAGAGTGGCGATGAAGACCATTTTCGTAATGGTCAAATGCGATCTCGGCAAAGCCTACGACGTGGCTGACGCCGCCGTCGCCGAGATCGAGCAGGTCTCGGAGGTCTACTCGACGTCGGGCCAATACGACCTGCTGATGAAATGCTATCTGCCCGACTCCACCGATATCGGTCATTTCGTGACCGAGCGGTTGCAGAATTTGGCGGGTGTCAAGGACACCTTCACAATCATCGCCTTCAAGGCGTTCTCGCCCGACACCAAAGCGGTGTGAGACCGAACGGGCACCTCCCCGACGGGCGCCTCAGTTTCCGCCCGACGACGAGTTCGTGGCGGGCCCCATATGGCTGGAATACGGCGCGTTCCACGATGCTGATGCGCCAACCCAGCCACCCCGGCCGCGTAGCTGCATCCGGTTCAGCATATTGGCCATGTGGTCCGGCCTGGCGCGATGGTAAGCGTGTATGCGGCCCGCCTTCCTGGGAGGTGCAGCCGATGCTGGGGTGGGAACTTCCGCACTTGCGGTATCGCCGCCGGCAAGAGGGTCTTCGGCGGCGCTCAAGGTTCGTCCGTTATTGGCGCCGGGCGCCGATGGCGCCGTGCCTTGCGGTATGGGCGCGGCGGCCGCAGGCGGAGTTTGCTCCAGGGTTTTCGGCGACAGCGGTCGTTCCGGTGTAAGCGGTCCGCTCGCCAAAGCAGCGCCGCCAGGAATCAAGACAACAGCTAAACACGCCGCTTGAAACAGACGTGTCGCCATCCCAGCCTCCACCAGCGCACCAATTGTCCTGCTCGGCAGGACTTAGCGCTTAACGGTGGCAACGGCTGGGTTGTTCCCTAGCCGGTTGTGCCGAGGTCGTCAGACGAACAGCCGCTCCTTCGTCAGCCCCTTGTACATGTCGGCGACATACTCGCCATAGCCGTTCCACATCAGCGTCGGGCGGCGTTCGTCGGTACCAAGCACGCGCTCTGTCGCCTGGCTCCAGCGCGGGTGCGGCACATCCGGGTTCACGTTGGCCCAGAACCCGTATTCCGAGGATTGCAGCGCCTCCCAGAAGGTATTGGGACGCTTGTCGGTAAACTCGAAGGAGACGATCGACTTGACCGACTTGAACCCGTATTTCCAGGGCACCGCCAGACGCAGCGGTGCGCCGTCCTGCTTTGGCACGGGCTTGCCGTACATGCCCGTGACCAGGAAGGCGAGATCGTTGCGCGCCTCGGCCATGGTCAGCCCCTCGACATAGGGCCAGGGATAGAAGAACTTATTCTGCTCCGGCGCCATTGCCGGGTCCATGAAGGTCGTCATCTTGAGGTAGGTCGCCGAACCCAGCGGCTTGGCCATATCGACCAGCTTGGACAAGGCGAACCCCGTCCATGGTACCGCCATCGACCAGGTCTCGACGCAACGATGGCGGTAGAGCCGCTCCTCGGTGCCCCCCACACGCTTGAGCAGATCATCGACACCGATCGTGATCGGCTTTTCGACCATGCCCTCGATCTTGATCGTCCAGGGCTCGGTCTTGAGTGCCTGCGCCGCGTCGGAGACGGTCTTGTCGGGGCCGAATTCATAGAAATTGTTGTAGGTGGTCGAATACTTTGCGTCCGTAATCGGCCGATCGAGCGTGTAACGCGGGTTGCGAGTCACCGCGTCCTCCGCAAAGGCTGGCCTGATTCCACGCAGCCCGGCCAGTCCGGATGCCAGGATCGAGCCGGCCGCCACACCTTTGAGCAATCTGCGGCGGTCGTGGAACAACGCCTCCTCGGTTGCCGCGCTCTCCGGAATTTCCCAGCCGCGCCGTTTACGGATAAGCATCGTGAGCCCCTTTTCTCGTGCGCCCGATATGGCGCGCACCATGTGCCGCGCCAATTCACGCCTGCGCGAGCGTGGGTGGCGCCGCAACATTGCTGTCAGCGGGCACAGGTTCCCGTGCTCGCAGTGCTCTACGCCGATGGCCGACGCCCGGATGCGGTCTGCAGGCGGGAATTTTTGCCCTCAGACGCGCTGAAAGAAGCTGTGATGGCGGCTGGTGGTGTGAGGCCGGATTTTAGGGGCCCAATCGCCGCGTTCGCCGGCTTCCTGCCAGGCCTTCGTCTTGGTGATTTCGGCTGAGTCGAGTTCGTAGATAACCGCGTATTTCTGCATTCGGCTGTCATTCGACTTCTCACGGGCATAGCGGGTGCCGCCGCGGCAACCCGGCGAACTCGTCAGCATCGGCACGTGCTCGGTATCGTAAACGCGGTTGAACTCGGCCTCGTACGCAGCCGGCACGTCCATCTGAACAACGTAGATGCAGGGCGCCTGGGCGTCCCGCCCCTGGCCGGCCTTGAGAATCTCCTTGAAGAAGGTGTGATGGCGGCTGGTCGTGTGCGGACGGATCTTCTCGGCCCAATCGCCCTCGGCACTGGCGGCATCCCACGCGGCCGACTCGACAACGGAAGGTGAGTCGATCTCGTAGATCGCCAGGTACTTCTGCATCCGGCTGTCATTGGACTGTTCCAGACGATACCGCGTAACGCGATGCACCCCCGGCACCTTTGACAGCATCGGCACGTGCTGTGTGTCATAAACGCGGTTGAGCTCGGCGTCGTGGGTCGCAGGAATGTCCATCTGGACGTAGTACAGATATGCCATGCCTCGTCTCCGGGCTGTGGTCAGCGGGCGCGGGTCACCGTGTTGTTCTGCCCGACTGTGGTGACCTGGACGTCGCCGCTCGATGTCCAGCTGACCTGGTTGTTATCGCCGTACACCTTGATCGTACCATTTCCGGCCATGTCGACGAGCACCCGGTTGTCGCCGCCGGCGATTTGAAACGCACGGCAGGCGCCATGAATCGTCACGGTGTTGCCGCTGCCGGCGAGGCTGGCGTCCTGGCCGTGGCAATCGCCGGCAAAGCGGGCATTGCTGCCGGCGAAGTTGACCGCCGGGTCGGCGCCCTGAGCCGCGCTGACGCTCACACTCGCGCTGGCTGCGGCGGTCGCCGTGGCGATGACAATGCTGTGCAAGACGCTTCTCCTCATGATCCCGCCCGTCGTTGTCGTAGCTCTGTTGTCGCAATCCGTGGCGCGCTAATTTGCGCGACAATACGGCGACAGCGCGGCGGGGAGGAAACAATGCGCGGCATGATGTCAGAGCAACCGCTCCTGATCTCGATGCTGATCCGGCATGCGGCGCGGTTTCACAGCGATACAGAGATTGTGGCGCGGCTCGTCGATGGCAGCGTTCACCGCTATACCTATGCTGCGGCCGAGCAGCGCTGTCGTCGCCTCGCACAGGCATTGATCCGGCTTGGTGTCGAGCCCGGCGACCGGGTCGCGACTCTGGCGTGGAATACGCATCGGCATCTTGAGCTGTACTACGCAGTATCGGGGGTTGGCGCGGTGTGCCACACGATCAACCCGCGCCTGTTTGACGATCAGATCGTCTACATCATCAACCACGCCAGGGATCGGCTGGTCTTTGTCGAGAGCAGCTTCATTCCACTGGTCGAGCGGTTGCGGCCGCTACTGCCGCCCGACACCCGCTATGTCCTGCTGGAGCCGGCCGAGACGTCGCTGCCCTTGGCGGGGCTGCATGACGCGTTGATCGATGCGGAGGACGGCGATTATGTCTGGCCGGACCTCGATGAGCGTTTTGCGGCGGCGCTCTGCTACACCTCGGGCACGACCGGGCGGCCTAAAGGTGCCCTCTATTCACACCGCTCGACGGTGTTGCACGCGTTCGGACTGGCATCGCCGGACGCCACCTCAATGTCGGCGCGCGATGTCGTCTGCCCGGTGGTGCCGATGTTTCACGCCTGCGCCTGGGGGGTGCCTTATGCCGCGGCAATGAACGGTACCAAGCTGGTCTTGCCGGGTCCGCGCCTGGATGGCGCCAGCCTTTATGAGCTGTTCGAGGCGGAGGGCGTCACGCTTGCGCTCGGCGTGCCGACCATCTGGCTGGGCTTCGAGGCGCATCTGACCGCCAACAAGCTGACATGCTCTAGCCTCAACCGCATCCTGTCGGGTGGCTCGGCGGTGCCGCTGTCATTGATCGATGCGTTCGAGAACCGCCACAAGATCAGCGTCATTCAGGGCTGGGGCATGACTGAGATGAGCCCGCTCGGCACCGCCGCGGTGCCGAAGGCACACCAGCTTGGGCTCGACAACGCCGCGACACTGGCGATCAAGGCCAAGGCCGGGCGGCCCGTGTTCGGGGTCGAGATGAAGATCGTCGGTGAGGGCGGTGTCGAGCAGCCGCACGATGGAGAATCGGTCGGCGAATTACTGGTTCGGGGCCCTTTTATCATCAGCGGCTATTTCGAGGATCCGGAGGCGACCGAGGCCGCCGTCGAGGCGGATGGCTGGTTCCACACCGGCGATGTCGCGGCGATCGATCGCGACGGCTTCCTGCATTTGACTGATCGGCGCAAGGACATCATCAAGTCGGGCGGCGAATGGATCAGCTCGATCGAGCTGGAGACCGCCGCGATGGCACATGAGGATGTCGCCGAAGCGGCGGCGATCGCGATCCCGCATCCGAAATGGGCAGAGCGGCCGCTCTTGATCGTGACGCCACGCCCCGGCCGCGCGCCGCAGCGCGACGCGCTGATCGCCTTTCTGAGCGAACGCTTCCCTCGCTGGATGCTGCCCGATGACGTGCTGGTCATCGAGGAGTTGCCGCACACGGCGACCGGCAAGATCATGAAAACCCGGCTGCGGGAGCTTTACGGCGCGCATCGCCCGGCAGCGTGGTGATTTGACGTCGCGATTACGTCTGTTCGCGTTGCCGCGCCCGATTCGCCGAAGCCGGACCCGGATTCCGTCAGCACAGGCGCACGACAGCGATGCGGGACACGTTGCATGCGGGCCTGGGCCGGGCAGTCGAGGGCGACGGCCAGAGTAGAACCGGCTGGCGCCTTCGTCCGCCGCGTGCTGGAGAGATCGAGGCGCTATTGCCTAGCCAATCATGGTAAAAACGCCTGTTTCCTGAGCGGCGGCGTTTCGTTTCCGGTAGTTTCGCTATATAGCGGCTGTGTATGACAAGACTGATAACTGAAAGCGAAGAACTGGCGGGGTTTTGCAACCGTCAGCGCGGTACCGAGTTCGTCGCCGTCGATACCGAATTCATGCGCGAGCGGACGTACTGGCCAATCCTCTGCGTTGTGCAGGTGGCCGGGCCGGAGGAAGCCGTGGCCATCGACGCACATGCCCCGGGCATGGATCTGGCGCCGCTGCTCGATCTGATGGCCGACCCGGCGACGCTGAAGGTATTCCATGCGGCGCGCCAGGATCTCGAGATTTTCTTCCAGAAATCGGGGCAGGTGCCGCACCCGGTATTCGACACGCAGGTCGCCGCGATGGTCTGCGGCTTTGGCGATTCGGTCAGCTACGAGACTTTGGTGCGGCGGCTCGCCGGAGCCAATCTCGACAAGGCGTCGCGTTTCACCGACTGGTCGCATCGACCGCTGACCGAGCGGCAGATCGAGTATGCACTGGCCGATGTCGTGCACCTGCGCACCGTCTATACCAAGCTGCAGCAGATCCTGGGAAAGAATGGCCGCTCGGAGTGGTTCGGCGAGGAAATGACAGCGCTGGTTGACCCGGCAATCTACCGCACCGAACCGGCCGAGGCATGGCGTCGATTTCGCCTGCGGGGCCGCGCCGACCGCAAATTCCTCGGTGTGTTGCGCGCGGTGGCGGCATGGCGCGAGACGGCGGCCCAGCAGCGTGACCTGCCGCGCGGCCGCATCATGCGTGACGAGGCGGTGCTGGAAATCGCCGCTCACGCGCCAAGGAACATCGAGAGCCTGGCACGCACCCGCAGCCTCGGCAAAGGCGTTGCCGAGGGTAAGTTGGGCGGCGAAATTCTCGACGCGATCGCCCAGGGTCTCGCCGATCCTGATCCCCCTCCGGCAATCCAGGCCAAGGCCGAACCGCCCCCCGGTATCGGGCCGCTGATCGAGCTGTTGCGTGTGTTGCTCAAACAGCGCTGCGAGGATTTTCAGGTGGCGCAGCGGCTCGTCGCGTCATCCGACGATCTCGAGGCGATCGCTGCCGACGACAACGCGGTAGTGCCGGCTCTGCACGGCTGGCGGCGCGATGTGTTCGGCAAGGATGCGCTAGCGCTGAAGCATGGGGAATTGGCGCTGACCGCCGGCCGCAATCGCATCCAGCTGGTGGCGTTGCAGAGCGCCGTCGAGGCTTAGCCCGCTACTGCGGGGCGCAGGATAGGTTGGTGCCGGTCAGAAAAGGCTCGGCGTCGGACGAACCCGCCGGCGGACAGACCACGTAAAACGAGCCGGCGGTAGACACCGACGAGGAGGACGAGCCGGTGCTGGCGCCAGCGGCTCCACCGGCTCCCGCCCCTCCACGTGCGCCGCCACGCTCGCCGGTCGGCGAGGAGGCGCTGTTGCCGAAGCCGCCTAAGGAACCCGCATTTCCCAGGCTGCCTCCCGAGCTGTTGCGCGTCCCTGTCGATTCTCGCCCGCTGGCGACCGCGGCGCTGCCCGAACTCAGGCTGCCCGAACTCAGGCTGCCCGAACTCAGGCTGCCCGAACTCAGGCTGCTCGTATTCAGGTTGCCCGAGGTCAGGCTAACCGTCCCGCTGGACCCGCGGATAACGGTAAAACCGCCCGCGCCACCCCTGGCCGTCCCGGCGGAGGCGGAGCCCGTCGACGTGGCGGTCGCCAGCGTGGTGCCGCTGCCGGTTCCGGTGGTGCCATTGCTTGCCGCGGTCGCGATCCCGGCACCCGAGACGCCCGCCGCGTTTGTCGTGATCGTGCTCGTTCCGGTGGGCGTCGTCGTGTTGCTGGAGGAGAGCGATGGCAACGATACGGCGCCGCCGCCGCTAGGATACCCGTTACTCAGCGCCGCGCTGCCGATACCGCCACTGCCCGCCGCTGGCTGGCTCGTCGCACTCTGTGCGGACGCGGGTTCGATGCCGAGCAGCGCCACCACGGCGACCACTGCCGCCGCGCGGATCATGCCGCCAGTTCGGCTTGACGCCGCGCCATCTCGGCGAGATAGCGTGACGGCAGCTCCATGAACGGTTCCCGCTGGCGCAGCCACAGCGGCGCGTCGGCCGGCGTATGGGCGCCCTGGTTAGCCGGCATCGGGGGCCAGTTCGGCATCTGCAGCCACAGCCGCATCAGGTGCCGCCGCCGCTGCATATCGGGCCAATCCTCATAGCCGGTGCGGCCATGCAGGATGGTGCGATTGTTGAGAAACTGGATGTCGCCCTCGACAATCGGCATCTCGAGCGTCAGTTCCGGCAGGGCGCTGACGCGCTTCATCTCCTCCAGCGCCTCGGCCTGACGCGGCGTCATCACCGCGTCGCCGGCCTTCACCGCGCGATGCGGATACGCGCCCGAGACATTGCTCGTCAGCTGCCCGGTCTCCCGCGAGAAGATCACGACGTTCTTGGTCACGCTGCCCGAACCGTATTCCGCGTCTAATTCCATGCGGCGGAAGACATACTCGCCGTATAGCGTCTCGACGAGGTCCGGCCGCTCTTCCAGCATACGGTTATGCACCGCGGCTACACTGACAAACCGGCTGATGCCGCCCGACCGGGCCGAGCGCACGCAGGTCAGCGATACGACATCGCAATTGTCGGTGTGCATGCGCTGCGCGCCGCCCGCATGGTAACCGCGCGCCTGCTGCTCGACGTCGCTGACATCGATGACGTGGCCGAGCAGCTCGCCTTGATAGGATTGCGGCATGATGCGGCCAATATGGGCGCCCAGTCCGACATAGACCCGTGCCTTGTCATCGACCGACCAGCGGTCGCGCGGCAACCCGCGCAATAGCAGGAAGCCACGGCCGTATCGCAGATCATCACCGATGCCGGTGAAAGATCCGGCAAGCGTCGGTAGTGGAAAGGTGGCCGGTGTGATCTCTGGGAAATCGAGCTCGCCCTGCGCCCGCAGATGCCGCAGCGCGGCATCGATTTCCTCGATCTCGACCGGCGACAGGACGCGCACGCCTTCGGCGCGGTAGTCGATTTCGCAGCCGCGCCAGGCGGCTGCGCCCGTAATTGGTGTCACACAAGTCACTCCTGGTTCAGGTCACTGCCCATGCATCAGGGCGAAGCTCTGAAGCGGGCAATCGTTTGAGGGAACAGCAGCCGTAAAGCGATAAATGGGGGCTCACCTTGCATAACTTTTGCACGGATCTCGTCGCAGCCTCTTGCAAAGCCCGGAAGGTTTCGCCGTGCCTGCTGGTCGATTTCGTTCGCGGCACTCTGATGAATTTTCTGGGCTGTAAATGTAGCCAACCGGGCGGGATCTGGTTTCCCCATGGCCTGCACATCTTGCGCGAATATCGACTGAAATTTGGTGAGGACTATGCCTTCATCGGGGTCGATGGTTCTCTGCCCTCTGAAACTATCGAAAAGACGCTCGTCGGCGAGATCGCCTCGCGATTTAAAGACGGCTGCGCAGCCTCCTAAGTGAAGCGCGTTTAGCAGGGCCGCATTGTAGGCCACGATGGGATCGTCACGCTGCGCAACCTGAGCCCGTGCTACCGATGCCAAACAGGATGCAGCAGCAGCGAATGCAAGAACCACGAATAGGGTGTACCGCAGCGATGCTGGGATGGACCACTTAAGGCGCACCAATCGGGTCCCGCTGGTCATTCCGGCTTCTCAGCTGCCTTTAGCCGCCAGCTCACTCGGCCGGTAGATGGCGCCTGCCTCAATCTCAAACCGATGTTGGAACAGATACATCTCACTCAGCTATCCAGGGCGCGGAACGCATCAACGTCGCTGGCGTGATCTCCGGCAGATCGAGCTCGCCCGAATCGTGCAGTTAAGCCGCGTCGACTCCGTCGATTTCCGCGAGCGAACCAAGTGCACTCCTTGGGATATCGATATCACAGCCTTCCTGAGCGGCTGTGATATCGATTGGCGCCATATTGCCGCTCTTTATGACGGTCAGGGCCCCGTAGCCGCGATGCTGTATTCCTCGTCCGAAACATGACGGCCCCAGGCGGTGCCCTCGCCCTTCTCGCCCGCCTCGGACAGCGCGAGATGCGCGAACAAACGGTCGGGTGAGGCACCGTGCCAATGCTGCGTATTCGGCGGGATGTTGACGACATCGCCGGGGTTGAGCACCTGCGGCGCCTCACCCTGGAAGCAGATGCGCCCGACTCCTGACAGGCAATACAGCGTCTGCCCGACCGGGTGGGCATGCCATGCGGTGCGTGCTCCCGGCGTAAACGTCACCACCGAGCCGCCCATGCGCGATGGCGCCTCGGTCACCACCACCGGGTCCTGAAATACCGTTCCCGTGAAGGTCTCGGCCGCTCCACGCTTTGTCTGACGCGACCCCGCGCGCACCACTCCTGCTTTCACCGGCATGGCTTCCTCCTCTTTGTCTATGCAGGCGGCGGTATTCCTGCCGCCGCTGAAATCGGCCTCTTCAACAATAGGCCTTGGCCTCACCGCCGCGCAACTGCAGCCCGTTGACGAGTGCAACGCACGCACTCATCGTCTTGCAATGACCAACATGATCCGGATACGGCATGTCTGAACGTTTCTGTGGTCACTCGTGACCGGCGCCTCGCGGCAGACCGGGGCTGCGCACCAGACTGAGGCGGTATGAGCGGAGCGACAGGCACTATCCGTGTCGGGATCGGCGGCTGGGTGTTCCCGCCATGGCGAGGCACGTTCTATCCCAAGGGTTTGCGCCAGACCGACGAACTGAACTATGCGAGCCAGCATGTCACCGCCATTGAAATCAACGGCACCTTCTATCGCACGCCGGCCGCCAGCAGCTTTATCAAGTGGCGCGACGAGTCCGCCAACGGGGTCGTCTTCTCGATGAAGGCGCAGCGGTTTCTGACACATCGCAAGGAGCTGGCGAGCGCCGAACCATTCATGGAGCGGTTTTTCACCAGCGGCATGACCGAGCTGGGCGACAAACTGGGACCGATCCTCTGGCAGTTCGCGCCGTTCCTGCAGTTTAACCCGGCGGATTTCGGCGCATTTCTCAAATTGCTGCCCGGCGAAGTGGGCGGCTCCCGGTTGCGGCATGTGGTCGAGGTGCGGCACGCGAGCTTTCAGACACCCGCCTTCACCGAATTGGCGCGCGAGCACAACGTCGCGGTGGCGATGGTCGATGATGACGCTCACCCCGCTTTCGACGAGTTGACCGCCGATTTCGCCTATCTGCGCTTGCGTCGCTGCGTCGAGGAGGAGCCGGCCGGCTACAGTGCGGCGGCGCTCGATCGATGGGCCGGGCGGCTGCGCGGCTGGGCCGCCGAGGGGCACGACTGTTTCCTGTACTTTATCAATGGCGCCAAGGTGCGGGCGCCCGCGGCGGCACAGGCGCTGATCGAACGCCTATCCGCCTGACGCGGCATCGGCTATGCGGGCGAGGCTTTCGTCGCGGCCGAGCACTTGCATGACCTCGAAGATGCCGGGCGAGGCCAGCGAGCCGGTCAACGCGGCGCGTAACGGCTGCGCCACCGCGCCCAGCTTGACCCCCTGGGTTTCGGCAAAACTGCGCAGCGCCACTTCAAGCGGCGCCGCCTCCCACGGCGCCTCGGCCAACGCGCCACCCAACGCGCCGAGGCGCGAGCGTGCCTCCGGCGTCAAGGCCTTGGCCGCGTCGGCCGCCGGCTGCAGCGGCCGCGGCGCCACATAGAAGCGTGCCTTGGCAGCGAGTTCGACGATCGTCTTGGCACGCGGTTTCAACCCTGGCATCGCCTGCATCAGCCGCTCACGGTCGCTATCGCTCAGCACGTGGCCGAACTCGTTGCTCAGGCGCTCGGTCACCAGATCGACCAGCCGCGCATCATCCGCCTCGCGGATGTAGTGCGCGTTGACGCTGTCGAGCTTGGCCTGGTCGAAGCGCGCCGCGCCGCGGCCGACATGGGTGATATCGAACCAGCCGATCGCATCCTCGGTCGAGATGATCTCGTCGTCGCCATGGCTCCAGCCGAGCCGCAGGAGATAATTGCGCAGCGCCTCCGGCAGGTAGCCGAGTTCGCGGTAATCGCCGACCGCAATGGCGCCATGTCGCTTTGACATCTTGGCGCCGTCAGGACCATGGATCAGCGGCACATGGCCGAATTGCGGCACCTCCCATCCCAGCGCGCGATAGATCTGGGTCTGGCGAAAGGCATTGTTGAGGTGATCGTCGCCGCGGATCACCTGCGTGATCTGCATATCGTGATCGTCAACGACGACCGAGAAATTATAGGTCGGGGTGCCGTCCGAACGCAGGATGATCAGGTCGTCCAGCTCCTCATTTGCGACGGTGACTTCGCCCTGCACGAGATCGTTGATCGTCGTGCTGCCGGTTTGCGGCGCCCGCAGCCGGATGACCGGGGCAATGCCCGCGGGCGCGTCTGCCGGGTCGCGGTCGCGCCAGGTTCCGTCATAGCGCACCGAGCGCTTTTCGGCGCGGGCGCGCTCGCGCATCGCCTCCAGTTCGGCCGGGGTGCAATAGCAGAAATAGGCGCCGCCCGAGGCGAGCAGTTGCCGGGCGATCTCGGCGTGGTGAGTGGCGCGCGAGAACTGATGAACGATCTCGCCGTCCCAATCGAGGCCGAGCCAGCGCAGCCCGTCGATGATCGCCGCGGTTGCCGCGTCGGTTGAGCGGACGCGATCGGTATCCTCGATGCGCAGCCGGAAGCTGCCGCCATGGTGGCGCGCGAACAGCCAATTGAACAAGGCGGTGCGTGCCCCCCCGATATGCAGGTAGCCAGTTGGCGATGGAGCAAAGCGGACGACAACACTCATGGGGCGTATGTGGGTTGCGGATGGTTGAGCGGAATGCCCGGCGCACGCGGATTATCCGCCTGCCAGAGCGTTGAATCGAGCAGAACGATCAACAGTCGCGAGGACACCATGAGCGAGATCGACAAACAGCGTGTAACCGACGTGCTCAACAAGATCCTTGAATCCGAGTTGGCGGGGGTAATCCGCTACACGCATTATTCACTGCTCGTCTATGGTTATAACCGTATTCCGATCGTGTCGTGGCTACGCGAGCAAGCGACCGAGTCGATGATGCACGCGCAGATGGCCGGCGAGATGATCACACATCTCGGCGCCTATCCGTCGCTCGGCATCGGCCGGCTGCTCGACAGCCACCAGACCGATATCGGCAAAATCCTCGTCGAGTCGATGGAGCATGAAGCCGCCGCGCTCTTGCTCTACAAGCAACTGCTGGCGGCCGTTGAGGGCCATTCGGTGATGCTGGAGGAATATGCCCGGCAGATGATTCACGCCGAGGAACTGCATGCGGGTGAAGTCGACAAGATGCTCCGCCGTCCGGGCGAAGTGAGTACGACAGGCCTCGGGCCCAAGACGCTTTAGCTGGGCCGCTGCCGGCCCGAGAAGGGTGAGGATCATGCCCGCACAAGACCAGGCATGATTTACAACCGACCGTCTCGCGCACCTCGCAAAATGCTATAACGGGGCCAAGCAAGAGGAGGAGAGGCCCGCGTGTTCCCAGCCCTGACCGACGAGCAGCGCCAGTTCGTCCACACTATCCGCGAGTTGGCGCAGAGCGAGTTCCGCGAACGCGCGCTCCAATACATGGACGGCACCTTTCCGTGGGAAAACATGAAGGCGCTGGCCAAGCTCGGGGTGCTCGGGATGGCGGTGCCGGAGGAATATGGCGGGCTGGGGCTGCCGGTGTTCGACACCGCGCTGGTGCTCGAGGAGATCGCTAAGACCTGCTACGTCACGGCGATGGCGGTGCTCGGCGAGGTCGGGGTGCAGACCCGCATCATCTCGCATTACGCGCCCGACGCGATCAAGCGGCGCATCCTGCCGGGCGTGTGCAGCGGCGATAACATCCTCGCCATCTGCATGACCGAGCCTGATGCCGGCACCGATGTCGCCAACTACAAAACCAACACCGACCGGGTCGGCAACAAGCTGATCCTCAACGGCGTCAAGACATTGATCAGCCGCGCCCATGAAGCGCAGATGTTTGTCGTCTTCACCCGCGTCGACAAGACGCCGGGGCGCGAAGGCATCGGCTGCGTCTTGGTCGAGAAAGGCACGCGGGGGTTTGAGGTCACCGGCACCTATCACACGATGGGCGGCGAAAACCTGCACGAAATCCGCTTCGACAATGTCGAATTGCCGCCGGAAAACCTCGTGCTGGAAGACGGCTTCCGCAAATTGCTGTCCGCCTTCAACACACAGCGCTGCCTGAACCCCAGCATCTCATTGGGCCTCGCCGAGGGCGCGTTTGAGGAGGCGGTCAAATACGTCAAGGAGCGCAGCGCCTTTGGCCGTCCGATCGGCAATTTCCAGGGTATGCGTTGGAAGATCGCCGAGATGTACCGCGATATCGAGGCGAGCCGCAGCATCCTCTATCGCGCCTGCGCCACCGCCAACCCATTCCCCGACCCGTATCTCGCCGCCGCCGCCAAGGTGACCGTCAACGAGATGTCGTTGCGCGTCACCAGCGAGGCGATCCAGGTGCATGGCGGCTACGGCTTCACCGACGAATACCCGGTCTCCCGCTTCTACCGCGGCGCCCGCTACGGCTCCCTCGGCGGCGGCACCTCGGAAACCTTGCGTGAGCTGATCGGCAAGCGGGTGATCGACAAAACAGACCCGATCGACGGCATCCTGGCGCTCGAGGCATTTTGAATGGAGGTGGCTCGGCCGAGGCTCCTCATTTCAAGCGGAATGAGGCGCCACGCACTTGCATCGGTAGAACAGGAGATAGAGAGGCAAGAGCATATCCATCAGCTGGTCGGGGACGATTGGCCCGCAGACTTTGATGTGAACGATATTCCGCTGCTCAAGGGCATACTTGAAACCCTGCAGGATGAACATGGCGCGGTTTGTTTTGAGGGTAAGGCGAGCTGGTTCTTGCTCGACGCGCTATTTGCCTACGTCGGACGGAACACTCGCCTGTGGTCAACAGAGGATTTCCGAGCACTTAAGCGGCTGTATGTTGATTATGAGGAACAGATGACGAAACTTCTCGAAAGGGCCTTTGAAGCTGCTCGCAAACTGCCCGAAGGGGCGCAGGACGATATCGCGCGGGTCATGCTTGAACTGGTCGGAGCGGATGAAGCGCCGGTAGAACTGACGCCGGACGAACGGGCTGCGATTACAGCATCCAAAGAGGCTGCCGCTCGCGGCGAATTTGCAACCGACGAGGAGGTTCGAGCGGTCTGGGGGCGGCACGGCTTGTGAAGCTGCGCTATACTCGCCTTGCGCTCGCCGATCTAAGTGCAATCCTCGACTACATTGCGGCCCGCTCGCCTCAGGCTGCGGAG
Organism: Alphaproteobacteria bacterium; assembly: GCA_019240125.1. Taxonomy (GTDB): domain Bacteria; phylum Pseudomonadota; class Alphaproteobacteria; order ATCC43930; family CGMCC-115725; genus DATARH01. The sequence goes on along the minus strand of JAFAYW010000165.1, from coordinate 878 downwards.
CGGGTGCAAAGCCGAATTAAAACGATCATCGACTTATTGCTACAACATCCGCAGATCGGCCGTCGCAGCAGCGATTCGGTCGTTCGCCGGATGAGCGTGACGCCTTACCCGTATTTGATCTTCTACGAGGAGACCGAGACGGAGATTATCATTCACGCGATCCGGCACAGCGCGCGCGCTCCGTCTTCGATGCCCGGCTCCGGTTCAGCCTGATCATTTTTAGTCAAGGAACGGCCATGAAAGTCACCGGGCAATGCCATTGCGGCAATATCCGCTACGAGGCGGAGGTTGATGCGGCGACGGTGCGGGTTTGCCATTGCAGCGATTGCCAGCGGCTGACCGGATCAGCCTTTCGCACCAATGTCGCGACGCTGCCCGGCACCTTCCGCCTGCTGAGCGGCACACCCAAGGTCTATCTGAAGACCGCCGAGAGCGGCAACAAGCGGGCGCACGGGTTTTGCCCGGATTGCGGCACGCCGCTTTATGCCACCTCGCCCGATCCGAACCCCGCCTCCTATGGGTTGCGGGTCGGTGGCCTCGATCAGCGGGCCGAATTGCCGCCGCCGGCGCGCCAGATCTGGTGCCGCTCGGCATTGCCTTGGGCGATGGATATCACGCGCATCGCGCGGATCGAGACGCAGTGATCCGCGACCTCATCGCCGTCGTTGCCGCGCTGGCGGTGGCCGGCTGCGCCGCCCGGGCGCCCGCGCTGGAAGGTGGCGGCACGGTTATTCCGGGCGGCGTGCCGATGGCCGCCGAGCACACGTTAACCGCCGGCGACGAATTCGAAATCCGCCTGCCCTTCGCGGCCGATTACAACGACCGGGTCACCGTCGGAATGGACGGCAATGTCTCGCCGAAACAGCTCGGCGTGGTGC
>JAFAYW010000232.1 GCA_019240125.1 Alphaproteobacteria bacterium | reverse complement strand
GACCTCATCGCCGACAACTTCTCCCGATTTCACTGAACGGCGCACCTCGTTGACGTTTAGGTTGTGCATAATGGTAAAGAGCCAACCGAGCAGATTAGTGCCCGGCTGCCAAAGATGCTGCTTACTCAGGGCGCGCATTAAGGTGTCTTGCACCAGATCGTCCCCCCGTGCTGGGTTACCCCGGCATAGTACCCGCGCATAACGGCGCAGCCTGGGTATCTCCGCTTCGAGGAGCTTGTTGAACTCTGCCATCGTCAACTACCCCGCTTTTTAGGGGATCGGTTTAGGCGATCTGTGCTCACGATGTTAGCGGCGCAGTGTAATGCGCTGATGTATGTTAACTCGCAAAACGTGAAGAATTGTAACGGAGGGATTCCCGGAACGAAAAAGAAGCCCCGGCCAGAGACCGGGGCGAGTTTCGTATGATGGATGCCCGGAGCGGAGCCCAGGCGCGATCAGGCTACGCCTTCGCCACTCTGCGGGCCAGACTTCCAGCTAAGGCGAAATGCTCGGGTCTGCGAGGGCATTGGGATGGCCCAACGCGAACAACACAGAGGTGATGCCCAACACGATCAGAAAAGCCCATGGGAGCCACTGGGGTAGTTGTCTCCCGCGGGGTAGATCGCTCCGGGAGAATGCCATCATCGCCGTAAGCGAGATCGCCATAGCCGCTGCCGGTGGGCTGGAAGCAAGTGCCAGCATCGTCATCTCCCGGCTATGGAAAGAAGCCCCGGCCGTGGCTGGCCGGGGCGAGTTTCTCTGAAGAGCTTGGGGGATTTCCAAGCGGTCTTAGTTTACGCTCTCATTCTCCTGCGGACCAGCCGCGCTGGTGGCAGGCAGCGGCGACAACCCCGGCCATCTGCTCCAGCATCTCCGCGTAGTCGCGCATGGTGGCATAGGGGTTGAACACAATGATCCACTGGAGCTTGGCGAGCACTCCGGGCAGCCCTTGGGCTGGCGCCTGCTCGATGTAATCGTCCATCTCTTCCTCGGCGGCATAAGCCGTCGGCTCGACGATCTCGGCCTCGTTATCGAAGGTGAGATGGAACCCGCGGGCGGCGAGACGCATTCGAGGCCGCATGTCGATCGTGGCGGCGCTGGTGGCGGGGATGACGATGGCGTGGAACAGCGCGCCGTCGGTCGCAGTGACGCCGCGGCTGATGATCTCGGCCGCGATGGCTTTGCGGCGGGCCTCCAGGTCCGCGATTTGGGTGTAGATAGCGCCGTGCTGGTCGGCGAGATCGCCGAGAGGGATGTTGTGGAGGGGTGATATATTGGCGATAGCCTTGGGCATTACGGCTCCTCCGTTTGCCTGGGTTAGGCGCTCGGGAGCGGATACCAGCCGCCTTCCGAGCGTCGCTTGTTCTGAAACCAGAACGATGATACGATACTGGCTGTCATTAACGCTCGCAACAAAAATCTGAACACTGATGCGATTTTCGGCCGTGCAGTCAAAGATGGCGAGGGCCGCGGTTGGCTGGGGAGTACGGGATCTGGCCAGGGAGGCGAAGGTGTCCACGGACACCATCGCCCGCATGGAGCGTGGCGAGGAGCTCAAGGAGCGGACCATCGATGCAATTCAATCCGCCCTCGAATCTGCCGGCGTAGAGTTCCTGCCGGATAACGGGGTGAGGCTGAAGCCAAAAGAATGACGATCGAATCCGGCAAGCATTCCCTCTTCGCGACCTTCGCGCGCTGGACAGAGCGGCAGGTTGGGCAATCCTCGACCTTCGTATTGGCGATTGCAGTCGTTGTAATTTGGGCGGCCAGCGGCCCGATCTTCAGTTGGTCCGACACGTGGCAACTGATCATCAACACCGGAACGACGATCGTCACGTTCCTGATGGTCTTCGTGATCCAGAACACCCAGAGCCGCGATACCCGCGCGATCCACGCAAAGCTCGATGAGCTGATCCGGGTAACTCAGGACGCTCGCAATTCGCTGATCAATATCGAAGACGCCCCCGATGCTGCTGTGGACCAAGTGAAGGAGGCGTTCGCCGATCTGGCCGGAAAGGCCGGCTCGATGAGATCGGCTAAGATTCTATCGCCGGCGAGAAAGCCTCCAAGAGTGTGAATTTCGTCGAAGCGCGGTAGGTCGGCGCGGGTAGCAGCCCTTATCACGTGATCCTCGGCTCACGGTTTTATTCGGGGGCAGCCTGCCAAGAGGCGGAGCTGTCGTCCGGCTAACGCGCGCCGAGCTGATCAGCTAATTCTGCGCCTGAATTCTACACGCGCGGCCAACGTCCTTGCCTGCTGCGCTCTGATCAAACGCCATCACAATCGTCACGATACCCCCCGAAAAGCAAGGGGGGGCCGTGGTGGTGCTCCCTTCGCTCGGAGGGAAGCGATCTTGCGCTGGCTGGTGCGCGGAATGGCAGCGCCGGCAATAGCCGTCGGCCGGGGCGGGCGTGCGCGTTTTTTCAGGAGGCGCCCGGAGTCGGCAAAGGTGTTCGCAGACTTGGTCATGGAAACGGAAGTGGCTCGACACGAGCCGCGCCCCGACAGAGAGGCCGAATAAGGCGCCAGCTTACGGAACAAAAAAGCGCCGCCGAAATACTGACCACGGCGCCAAGAGGTGTCGCCGACCGGTGCCGGCGATCTGCAAAATGAGGTTAATGCGGCAGCGCAAAGCGACGACATCGGTTCGGTCGCGACTGCCAGCAGGGCTTAAAGTGATGAGCGAAGAACTTTGGACCGAGCTGGAAGCAGTGACGGCAACGCTCGATCGGCTTCAAACTGAGATCAGGCGCTGCCAAGGGCACTCCGCTTACCGCGCCAAATTGGTGGCGGAGCGTGATGGAGCGGAGAGGCGCCGAGCCGAGCTGGTGACGGAGCTCGCCGCCAGGGGATGACGCCGTTGGCCCTTCGGCATCAACCAAAAAAAGCGCCGCCAGGACAGGTGACTGGCGGCGCGAAGGATCGGGGGGATAACTGCCCTACTCAACGCCGGCAAGGCCCGCAGGGTTGCATCTATCGGGGCGACAGACATCGTGCCTATATTCTCGACATGGCTGGAGCACTCTTCGTCCGCGTCTCGGCCGACACGTCGCCGAGCATCAACCGAACTTTCGAAATCTGGATTGTTGCAACCGACGATCGGGCGGAGGCTGAAAGGGCCGTAAGGGCGATGGTGTCGCCGGGGCGCTCCGTTGAGGTGATCCACGATCTACCCTCCGCGGAAACCATCAAGAGACTGGCACTCCCGCCAGGGAAGGCGTGGCTTCTGTAGCTGTAGCGTGTAGCGGCATGCCGAAAATACACACGTTTCGATCAGACGCTGCCGGATGGTAAGCGTCCTGTCTGGAGTTACTATTTCGCCGGCAAAAGTCTACCAGTCCGCGTGGAAATACCTCGTTGGATATTTGCGTGGTTACCGATCACTCCCGAGCCGATTAGGATCTGCTCGGCTCGGATAATTACGATCGATCGAGAGAGGGTCACGGGCTTTGGCGGTCCAGGTTTGGCAGACCGCCTTTAACCGCTACGTGTTGAAGGGACCGCCTCGCGCCTGCTGGATCGCGTTGGAAAGGGAGGTCGTCGGTGGCTGAACGCATTGTGAAGCCCAGGAGCGCCTTGATGTGGGTAGCATGCATTCTGTTGGCGGCGGCGGCCCGCCAACCCGCGTATGCTCAGCAGCGGGTCGACGTGCCGATCTACATCCCTCCCGGCGACGGTCAAGCAGCTACCTGCAGCGGAGGAGAAGTCGTGGGCCTAGATCCGAGGGGCGACGGCTTTCTGTCGGTCCTCAGCACCCCCGGAGGTCGTCCCCATCGAGAGATCGACCGACTCTACAATGGACAGGAAGTTCGCATCTGCGACCAGCATGGTCCGTGGATGGGCGTCGTATATGACGGTCGTGGCCGTAGGATGGGAGATTGCAAGGTCGATGAGGAAAGGCCTGTCCGCTGGGTCTACACCGGCCCTTGCGCCTATGGCTGGGTGCATCAGCGCTATGTGCGCATCACCGCCGGCTAGAGTTCCGCCTCCTTGGGTGGGCTGACAGGACAAATGCTCCGCCCTGTCAGAAGGGAGATCAGCAACGTCTTCCCTTCAGTCTCGCAGCACGTCGCCTTCGACTGCCGCGCGAGCTTCTCGACGTGGTGCGTCGAAGCGTAACTGCGCTGATTTAAACGCACATCAGACCGATCGTCACGCCGGAGCCACAAAAAGCGCGCCACCAGCGATGTGCCGGGGCGCCAAAGTTTGACGGTAAGCACAGAGGCTTCCGACGTCTTGAACGCAGCCCAAGCCTCTAAAGTTGCTCCTACTTATGGGTTAGAAGGCCGTTCAGGCGGCGGTGGTACGATCCGTCGTAGCCTCGGGTATGACCGCACTTCGCCCTAGACTACGGGCCCGTCGGTACCACTGCCCCCTCTCGGCCGGGCCACTTGCAATCAGCAGCGAGAGCGCCTGTCCTGCCTCCGGAACAAAACTCGGTGCGGCATTGGCCTCCGGAAAGGAAGCCACAGTGCCCGATCGATACTTCGTCAGATCGGTCGACGGCGGCTTTCAGGTGTTTGATCGCCGATCGAAAACGTCCGTAATGTTCCAAGATCGCTACCTCACAGACATCACGAAATACCTGAAGGAGGCCGAGGTTTACGCCCGCACGCTGAATGAGGCCTACAATGCAGTGCGCGGCGCTCTTCGGAAGCCGACTGTTGAGCCTCCCGCCACATGCTGAGTCCATGCTGGCAGCAGCGGGGTGTCGGGGCCAGCACGGTGCTCCCGCTAAGGCGGATGCTGATCAGTGTCGGCGGCGCTTGCGCGGCTGCGCCATTATCGGCTCATCCAAAGACAGCTGCGACGGCAACGAGGCGCCGGGCTTGAGTGGCTGTTTTACATTGGAAAGAATTTCGTTCAGCCGCGCGAGCCGCGGCGCCAGTGGCGAGCAACCATTGGCGATCTCATGCACAAGCCGCGCGAGTTCACGATATTCGTTGCCATCTGGCTATCAGCTGTGATGCCGCCTCCCATAACGCCAAATACGTAAGCCGCACCCACGGGGTTCATGTCCGGCCGGTGCTTAACAGACACCGATCGGGCCGCCTTGCCCGGAGGTAAGCCGGACGCGCCTCTCTGCTGATTTCGGGGAT
>JAFAYW010000174.1 GCA_019240125.1 Alphaproteobacteria bacterium | reverse complement strand
ACGGCGCGGCTGATGGCGGAGGCCGGCGCCCAGGTGGCGGTGGCCGATGTGCTCGACGAGCGCGGCCGGGAAACCGCGCGCGCTATCGAGGGCGCCGGCGGGGCGGCGATATACGTGCATCTTGACGTCACGGCGGAGGCCTCGTGGCAAGCGGCGCTCGCTGCGGTCACCGGTCGTTTCGGCAAGCTCGATGTGCTGGTGAACAATGCCGGGCTGTTTCTCGGCAAGGACATCGAGAGTGTCAGCCTCGCTGAGTGGGAGCGGTTGAGCGCCGTCAACCTGACGGGCGTCTTTCTCGGCACCAAACTGGCATTGCCGGCGTTGCGCGCGGCGGCGCAGCACAGCGCGCACGGCAGCGTCATCGTCAACCTGGCGTCAACCGCCGGGCTGGTCGGCTCGACGCAGGACCCGCTTTATTCGATGACCAAGGGCGGCGTGACACTGTTCACCAAATCGGCGGCGCTGGAATTTGCCCGCAAGGGCTATCGCATCAGGGTCAACTCGATGCATCCCGGCACGATCGACACCGATATGGGCGACCAGGTCCTGGCCAGCCGGGCGCGCAATCTCGGCACCAACGACATCGAGGCGGCGCGCCGCCAGGTGGTCGAGCGGCTGCCGATCGGCCGCATGGGCACACCCGACGATATCGCCAAGGGTATCGTGTTCCTCGCCTCCGACGATGCCGCCTTCATGACGGGCGCGGGCCTCGTGCTCGACGGCGGCATCACGGCGCAATAGCCGGTTCTTCTTCGCCATGCGGGCAACTGTGCATCGCCGGGTGCGTTCAAAGCGGCAGGAGCAACACAGGAGAGCCAGCCATGGCGCGGGAATTCGTGATTGGGCTGTTTCGCTCGAAGGGAATTGCCGAGGATGCCGCGCATCGCTTGCGGACCGAGGGCGTGACCGCGGATCTGATCGCCCTCATCGTCCTGCATGATTACGCGTCGTCCGATGTCATCGCCCCCGAACTGGCGGCCTTATCGGTGGACCCGTTTGTCTGGGGTGACGCGCGCAACAGTTTCGCCCCACTGATCGCTAACGGCGAAACCGCCTTGTTCGTCGCGGTCGAAACCGAGGCCGACGCGCAGGATGCGGTCGATACGATCCGGCAATACTCCCCGGCCCTGATCCGGGTCGTGACACCCCTCGGTGGTCACGCGACTGGCCGCGACGTACGTTAAGGCGGTTCGTTTTTTATCGGGAGGGGCGCGTTTCAAGCTGTAAGCGCAGTGGCCAGCGCATCGCTTTCCTTCGGCCTGGCAGCAGTCAGGCGGCGCTTGATGCGTCCGACCTTGCGCGCCGCACGCAGGCCTATCGTAACAAGGGCCGGCGGTGACTTCCGGCAGAACGCGACCTTGCGAACATAGTTCTCGATCTGCCAGCGGGCGACAGTGCCACGCGGCAGAAACAGCACGTCACCTGGGCCGAAACGCCGGGGCGGGGCATGGCCGTCGGTGATCACCGCCGATCCTTCGAGGAAATAGATCGTCTCATCGATGGTGTAGGTCCATTCGAACTCGCCGGCGGTACAGTCCCACACGATCGTCGTGGCCATCCCGTCGGCGCTGCACGACAGCACCGCATTGCGCGCCGCCGGAGAGCCGCTGCGCACCCAGGATGGCGTGATCGGCGCGGATGTGAGCGGCAGATTGGTCGCCGATGCAATCATCACCGCGGTTGAAGCTACGCTTTGCCGGTCGCTCATCGGAGGCACCTCTCGGTTCGCTTTTTATTGTCGATGCCGCCGTTTTATCGGGGCGATCTCTAAAATTTGGTTAGCGGCCGCTTGCTCAACCCGGCTGACCGCAACATCGGAATTGCGACATTGAATTGACTCTGCGGCGCCGCTGACTTAGCGCTCCGCTGCAACAATGTTGGGAGGACGAGTTGCCGAGGTCTCGACGAGGCGCGCGCCGGGCACGGCACAGCATCGCCGCCCTGCTGCTGGCGGTATCGATTGTCTGGGCGACCCCGTCGCTGGCTCTGGACCGGGTCAAGATATCGGCCTTCCAGGGGACGTTCGTGGCGTTGCCGCTGTATGTCGCGCAAGCCTACAAGCTGTTCGAAAAGCACGGCATCGAGGCCGAGCTGATTTACGGCACCGGCATCCAGGTGACGAACATCCTGGTTGGCGGCTCGGCAGATTTCGGCGCGTTTGCGATCGAGCACGGCATCACATTGATCGGCAAGGGCCAGGACCTGCGCCTAGCGGTCGTGTGCCAGGGCGCCACCCCTTATGGCCTGATCGTGCGCAACGCGGTGCCGACACCGAACCTCGGCAAGCCCTATCCCGAGATGCTGAAGGACATGAAGGGGCTGAAGCTCGGCGTGACGACGATCGGCGCCGGGACCGACACGATGCTGCGCTATCTACTGCGTCAGGCGGGGTTGTCGCCATCTGACGTGCAGATCATGCCGATCGGCAATGTCGGACCGCAGGTCGCCGGGTTGAAGAATGGCGTCATCGACGGCGCCCTGGGGACCGAGCCGGCGCAATCCGAGGCCGTGCAGGGCCTCAAGATCGCCAAGATGGTGCTCGACATGCAAGGTGGCCAGGGGCCGGAGATGTTTCGCGATTACGCCTATAATGGCGTCTGGGCGACCAGCGCGACCTTAAAGGACCACCCCGACCGCGTTCGTGCCGTGGTAGCGGCGGTGGCGGACGCCGAAGCGGCGATCAACGACCCGGCGCAGACCGACAAGATCCTCAAGGTTGCCGAGGATAATATGCACGGTTCCGACCCTGCCCTGCTGCGCGCCTATATCGAGAAGTACCGCTCGAATTTCCACCCGACCGCCACCCCGGCGCAGATCGAGCATGTCGAGACTTTCCTGCAGGATTCGAAGCTGATCCCCGGGCCGATCCCGTTCGACAAGGTGGTCGCGACCGAGTTCATGCCCAGGGAATTCGGCGCGGCGACGGGTCACTGAGGCCGGCCATCATGACCGACGCCAACCTCCCCGCCGAAGACGCCGCCCTCACGGCGGCCGCGGCCGATATCGAAGCAGCCGGGCACTCTGGCGGCGATCCGTTTCACCGCCGTGTCGTGATCGCCCGCACCACCTTGTGCGTCGGTTTCCTGGGTGCCTGGCAGGTTGCGGTATCAGCCGGGCTGATCGACCCGTTATGGATCAGCAGCCCGTTTCTCGTCGCCAAGGAACTATGGGAGCTGAGCGTCACCGGCGAATTGCTGAGCGACGTATGGATGACCGTGTCGGAGGCGCTGATCGCGTTTGTCGTGTCGTCGTCGCTCGGCATCATCAGCGGCTTATTGCTGTCGCGCTCGCCGTTCTGGGACGAGGTGATGGCGCCGATCATCGTCGCGCTCAACAGCCTGCCGCGTATCGCCCTGGCGCCGCTGATCATTCTGTGGTTCGGGGTCGGTGTTGTCGCCAAGGTCGTGACCGCGTTCACCCTCGTCTATTTCATCCTGCTGGTGAACACTCTCGGCGGTGCCAAGAATGTCGACAACGACATCATGACGATCGCCCAGCTGATGGGTGCCTCGAAGCGCGATCTGTTGTGGAAGGTGATATTGCCATCGGCATTGCCGTGGATATTCGCCGGCCTCAGCATCGCGCTGACCTATTCACTGCTCGGCGTCATCGTCGCGGAGATTTTGGCGTCGAATCAGGGGCTGGGTTATCTGATCGCCAGCAGCGCCGGCAATTTCGACACCGCGGGCGTGTTCGCCGCGCTGGTCGTGCTGGTGGCGATCGCCTGGCTGTTCAGCACCGCGATGCGCAAGATCGAGGCCCGCCTGTTGCGCTGGAAACCCTCGATGAGCAGCGCCTGAGGCCGGTGGTGATTATACCAAATTTTGATTACGTCCCTGCTTTCGCAGGGACGACAAGATTTGTAGTTGCGATGCCGCTGCCTGCTTCTGTCAAGCAGTGAGCGCGATCCTGGTGGCCAAGCCCAAAATACGCCTCGCCAATATCGGCATCACGTTCCGGCCGCGGCAGCGTGAGCCGGTGGTCGCGGTGCAGAATATTTCGCTGTCGGTCGAGGAAGGCTCGATCGTTACGGTGGTGGGGCCGTCGGGCTGCGGCAAGTCGACGATCCTCAACGCCGTCTCCGGCCTCTTGACGCCCAGCACCGGCCATGCCGAGGTTGACGGCAAGCGGGTCGACGGCATCAGGCACGATGTCGGCTATATGTTCGCGCGTGACGGGATGATGCCGTGGCGCACCGCACTCGGGAATGTCGAGTTCGGCCTTGAGGTTCGCAAGATCGCCAATCGGCGCGACATCGCGCGCGACTGGCTGCGCAAAGTCGGACTGGAGAAGTTCGAAGGGCATTATCGGCACGAGCTGTCGCAGGGCATGCGGCAGCGGGTGGCGGTGGCGCGCACTTTCGCGATCGACCCCGACGTTTTGCTGATGGACGAGCCGTTCGGCGCGCTCGACAGTCAGACGCGCCTGCTCTTGCAGGAGCTGTTTCTCAGCGTGTGGGAAAGCACCCGCAAGACCGTGCTGTTCGTGACCCACGATCTGCACGAGGCGATTTTTCTGTCGGATATCGTGATCGTCTTTACCAACCGGCCGGGGCGGGTCAAGTCGGTGATCCCGATCGACCTGCCACGCCCGCGCCTGCCCCCCGCCGAGCTGGCGACGGCCAGCGAGTTCCGCGACATCTATGCCCGGATCTGGGGCGAACTGCGTGACGAGGTGCGCGTGTTCGAGTAGGGCGGCCGCTATTTCCCACCACCCGAAGGCGGCAACTGGACGCGGCCGCCATCGACCACATCGTCGGGGAGATTGAGCGCAACGCGCTGGCCGGGCTTGGCACCATCGGCCAGGGAAGCCTTGATGCCATCGGTGCGTGCGACCTGCACCGGCAACAGGTGCACGGTCTGATCAGTGGCGACATCGGCGATAAAGGTCTTGGTGCCGCGCACGATCAGCCCGGTCACCGGCACTTCGGGATAGCTCTGCACCGGTACGTGCAAGGTGACATAGGCAAAGCTGCCCGGTACCAGGAAATGTTCGCTGTTATCGACATCGAGCTCGACAAACAGGGTGCGGGTGCGGGGATCGAGCTCGTGCGAGGTGCGGGCGATCTTCGCCTCGATCTTGCGGTCGGAATTGGCGCCATCCGCCACTTCCGCGGTGTCGCCGACATGAATAAACGGCACGTCGCGCTGCTCGACATACACGTCGACCCGCAGATGCGTCTCATCGGCGATCGTTAAAACCGGCTGATTGCTGGTCTTGTTGGTCGTGGAGTTCTGCACGAGCGCGCCGACATCGACATAGCGCGCGGTCACGATGCCGTCGAAGGGCGCCTTGATCTGCTCATAGGATTTCAGCGTCTCATCCTGCGCCAGGGTGGCCTGTGCGATCGTGTAGGCAGTCTGTGCCTGATCGGCGGCTTGCTGCGAGGTCCAGCCCCGGGCCACGAGATCCTTCTCACGCATCCAGTTGCGCTGTTTGTTGTCGAGGTCGCGCTTTGCCGACTCGTATTGCTGATCGGTCTCGACCGAGGAGACGGTGGCGAGCAACTGGCCAGCCTTGACCCGGTCGCCGCGATCGACATTGATCGAGCTGACATAGCCGCTGACCTTGCCATAAAGCGTCGCCGCCTGGGCCGCGCGCGTATCCGCGAGCAGTTGGATCTGCCGCTCCGCCGGTGACTCGGTAATCGTCGCCACCTGCACCACAGGCCCTTTTGCGATGACATCGGCCAGGGCCGACCGGGAAGCGGACAACTCCACATCCTTGTTGGACCAGAGGCGGTAGGCGCCGAGCGCCGCGGCGCAGATTGCGACGATGCCGACGATGTAGAGCAGGAAGGTGCTGAAGAACTTACGCATGCGCGGCATCTCCCGAACCGGCTTGCCCGGCCGACTCGGCGGCGAAGCGGGCATCGAGCATGTGAAGCGACGGCGGTTTGCGCCGCAACAGGGTATAAAAGACCGGCACGATCAGCAGCGTCGCGAAGGTCGCGACAATGAGACCGCCAATCACGGCGCGACCCAGCGGCGCGTTCTGCTCGCCGGCATCGCCCAGACCGAGCGCCATGGGGACCATGCCGATGATCATCGCCAGCGCGGTCATCAGCACCGGGCGCAGGCGGATCGTGCCGGACTGGATCACCGCTTCCAAGGCCCCGAGCGTGCCACCGCTGCGCGCCCGCAATTCGTTGGCGAAGCTGACGACCAGGATCGAGTTCGACACCGAGATGCCGATCGTCATGATCGAGCCCATCAGCGACTCGACATTTATTGTCGTGCCGGTCAGCGCCAGCATCCAGATGATCCCGATCAGACCGCCGGGCACCGCCATCATGATGATCAGCGGATCGACCCAGGACTGGAACAGGATCACAAGCAAGGCATAGACCAGGATCACGGCCAGGATCATGCCGATCGCGAGGCTGCGGAACGAGGCCATCATGACCTCATTCTGGCCGCGGATATCGATATGGGTGGTGATCGGCAATCCCTTGCTGATGTCGTTGATCGCGCTCTGAATCTCGGCGGCGGTGCCGCCCAGATCGCGGCCATCGACATTGGCGGCGATGTCGAGTTCGCGCTGCACCGTGTAGTGGTTGACCGATTCCAGGCTGGATCGCGGATACACCGACGCCACATCGTTGAGCCGCATGACCTTGGCCGCCGGGCGTGCCTCGGTATCCGTCGTCACCGTGTCCGGCGTGCTGACCGGTGTATTCATCAAATCGTCGATCGAATGGATCTGCTCGATCGGGGTCTGCACCGCGACCGAGTAGTTCACGTTATTCTGCGGGTTGAGAAAGAAGTTGGGGGCGACGAGCACCGACGACGACAGCGAGGTCAGCATGTTGCTCGCCACATCGCGCTGCGAGATGCGCAGTTTGGCGGCGCGCAACCGATCGACATCGATCTGCAGGGCGGGATAGTTCAGCACCTGCACGATATGCGGATCGGCCACTCCCGGGATTGTTCTCATACGGGCCAGGAGACGCTGCGCGAGGGCAGAAGAGCGCTCGAAATTGACATCCTGGATCTGCACGTCGATCGGCGCTGGCAACCCGAAATTAAGCACCTGGCTGACGATATCGGCGGTCTGGAAGTAGAACAGGCTGCCGGGGAACTGCCCCGGCAGATCGCGCCGCATCGATCGCATGTAGTCAATCGTCGGATGGTGCTCATGCTTCAGCGAGATCAGGATTTCCGCATCCATGTCCCCGACATTGTCGCTCGGCACAAAGGCGAGATTGAACGATGACGGCACGCCGACCGTGTCGTTAACCGTGTCGAGTTCGTTGGCCGGGATGATCTTGCGGATCGTATCCTCGACCCGCAGCACCAGCTTCTCGGTGTCCTCGATGCGGGTGCCGGCCGGCGCGCGGTAATGCAGTTTGATCAGACCGACATCGGCGCTCGGAAAGAAATCCATGCCCAGCGAACGGGCCGCCAATCCGGTGACCAGCAACAGGCCGACAAAGCACAGCAGTGTAAAGCCGCGATGCCGCAACCCGCCGATGAGGACGCGTTCATAGCCGCTGCGGAAACGGTCGAAGCCGCGATCGAACAGCCCGAAGATGCCGCGCGGCGGCCCGTGGTGCTCGCCGGCACCGGCCAGGAGCAGGCGAGCGAACGTCGGCACGACCGTGAAACTCATGGCATACGAGGCGAGCATGCAGAACACGACGGTCGCGGCGAGCGGAATGAACAGAAAGCGCGCCACGCCAAACAACAGCACGACCGGAAAGAACACGATGCAGATCGCCAGCGTCGCGACCGTCAGCGGCTGAATGACCTCGCCGGCGCCGTCGAGGATCGCGATCGTCAGCGGCTTACCGAGCGTCAGGTTGCGGTGGATGTTCTCGATCGTGACGGTAGCGTTGTCGACCAGCAGCCCGATCGCCAGCGCCAACCCGCCCAGCGTCATCAGGTTGATCGAGTTGCCGGTCAGAAACAGGGCGAGAATACCGGCAAATACCGATAGCGGTATCGAGGCGGAGACGATGACCGTGTTCCGCCAGCTGCCAAGAAACACCAGGATCAGCACCGACACCAAAATCGAGCTGATGATCGCTTCGTGCACGACGTTTTCGACAGCGGCCCGCACGAAGACCGACTGGTCGAAATCGAGCTTGAGATCGAGTCCGCTCGGCGCGGCAGCCTGAATCTCGGGCAAGGCGTCACGCGCCGCATCGACCACCGCCAGGGTCGAGGCATCGGCATGTTTCAGGATAGCCAGGTAGACCGCACGCTTGCCGTTGACATGGACGATACTGCTCTGTGTCGCGAAGCTGTCGCTGACATGCCCGACATCGCCGATCGTCACCGGCGCGCCATTGAACACGCCAAGCGGCAGCGCATTGAAACGGTCGACGGTTGACGGGCTTGAGTTCAACTGGACGTTGTACTCCCGCTCACCAATCCGGGCCGTGCCGGCCGGCACGATCACGTTGGAGGTCTGCAACGCGTTAACCACGTCGGTCAGCGAAAACCCCTTGGAGGCCAGCAGGCCGGGATCGACATCGACATTGATCTGGCGCTGTTTGCCGCCAAAGGGGCCCGGTGTGGACAGGCCCGGGATCGTAAACAGGCGCACCCGGATGAAATTGAGGCTGTAATCAAAGATTTGCTGCTCGGAGAGAGTGTTCGATGACAGCGTCATCTGCACGACCGGCACATTCGAGGCGTTGAACTGGATCACCGCCGGCGGCTGCATCCCCGGCGGCGCGTTGCGCAGGATCGTGTTGTTGACCGCGGCGATCTGGGCGATGGCGCCGCCGATCTCGGTGCCGGGCTGGAAATATACCTTGAGGATGCCGATACCGGGGATCGATTGCGACTCGATGCGGGAGATACCGTTGACCGTTGTGGAATAGGCGCGCTCGCTGATGAAGACCACGCGACGCTCCATGTCCTCGGTGGTCAAGCCGTTGTAATTCCACACCACCAGCACGACCGGGATGTCGATAACCGGGAAAATATCGACAATCATGCGGGTGATCGACAGGCCGCCGAGCAAGAGCACCAGCATCGCCGCGATTGCGGACGTATATGGCCGGCGTAATGCGAGGCGTACCAAGTTGATCATCAGCGGTCCCGACGAGTGAGCTCTGGCGACCCTTAGCTTAAATTCTTGGCGGCCAGTACCCATTCCCGGCGCAAGGCGGCATTCGCGAAATGCAACTGGCTGCGCCAGCGCCGCAAACTTGGGCCGCAACTTCGGTCAGATTGCTCGCCGAATGTTCAGTCGGAACTTGACGAGAAGAAATAGCGCGGTGCACTAACCGGCACTCACAAGTTCAGTCAACGTACCAGGATTACCGCATGCCAGTTCGTCTCAGCCGCCGCGCTTTTACCGCCGCCGCCGCGGCTGTTATTGCCGCCCCGCATGTGCGGCGTGCCGGCGCCGCCGAGCCGATGCAATTGCGCTGCTCGCTCGACACCGCGCCGTCGCATCCGCGCAACGTCGCCTTTCGCGATTTTCTGCCGAAGATCGAAAAAGCCTCGGATGGCCAGATCCAGACCAAGCTGTTCGAAAGCGGCTCGTTGTTCCCGGACCTCCAGGTCGTCAAGGCACTGGTGCAAGGCCAGGTGGAGATGGTGTGTCCCGGCACCTGGACCGTCACTGGCTTTGTGCCGGACGCCGATTTCTCCCAGCTCCCAGCCTTCTACGGCCTGCCGATCGACGTCGTGCACCGCGCCACTGACGGCTCCGCCGGCAAATTCGTCAATGACAAGGTGACCAGCAAGCTCGGCGTCGAGGTGCTCGGCAACTGGTTCGATCTCGGCTTCAACCAGTGGTATTCGACCAAGAAGGACCTGACCGGGCTCGACAGCCTGAAGGATATGAAGATCCGCAGCCCCGGCGGCGTGCTCAATTCATGGCGCATCCGCTTTTTTGGCGGCATCCCCAATGTGACGGCCTGGCCGGATGTTCCGCTGGCGATGTCGCAGGGTACGTTCGACGGGCTGATCTCGACAAATGAGAGTGTCAACAGCGCCAAGCTCGTCGATTCCGGGCTGCATCATTCGATGCAGGACAATATGGGAATGGGCCTCTACGTCCCGATGATGAACCGTGCGTTCTGGGCCAAGCTCGACCCGAAATTGCAGCAGGCGATCCAGCAATTATGGAAGGACAGCCTGCCGGGGTATCGCGAAAATACCGCCAAGGCGCAGCAGGGCGGTCGCGAGGCTCTGACCAAGGCCGGCGTCACCTTTGTCGATGTTCCGCAGGCCGATCTCGACGCCACCCGCAAGAAGATGCTGGCCGAGCAGGAAAAGGTTGCCGCCGACTCACACATGTCGCCCGAACTGGTGAAGCTGGTGATGGCGGATGTCAGCGCCTGAGGCGCCGCATCCACCTGAGCGCGCGATGAGCGGAGCGGCGCGGACCTTTGTCCGCGCCGCTACCATATGGGACCGCTTTGAACGGCTGCTTGTCGGAATTCTCGGCGCCTGCGCGATGGTCATCGCGGCAACCCAGGTATTCGGGCGCTACATCAGCCCGTCAACGTCAATAACCTGGGCCGAGGAGGTTATCGTCTATATCGCCGTCTGGGCTGTCATGATTACCGGCAGCCAATTGGTTCGGGTTGATGGCCATGTCCGGCCCGACATCGTTCTCCGGCTGTTGCGTCCGAGGGTGCAGCGCTGGATCGAGATGTTCAATTGCCTGATGGCGCTCGCGTTTACCTTTGGCATGGTGTGGTACGGCTGGACTGTGGTCGCGACCGCCATCCTGCTCGACCAGCGCAGCTCATCAGATCTGCAATTCCCGCTATGGATCTATTACATGGCCCTGCCGACCGGCGGCGCCTTGATGTTCGGCCGCTATATCATCCGGCTGGTGCGCTATGCCTTCTTCTTTGACCCGGACTCGATGACGGTCGGGCACGTGCCATTGCACGAGACCTCGCCCGAACTCGCCGCCGCCTTGCACGAATAAAACCCGATGTGGACCGTCGCGTTTCTCGTGCTGTTTTTCGGCCTGCTCGCCGCTGGCATGCCGATCTTCCTGGTGCTCGGCGCCTGCGCGGCGGTGCTTTATTACGTCTCGGATCAGCCGATGGTCGGGCTGGCCCAGAACATGATCGACCAGCTCAACTCGACGACGCTGATGTCACTGCCGCTCTTTGTGATGGCGGCAGCCTTTATGCGGCGCGGCGGCGTGGCTCAGGCGCTGGTCGATCTGTCGGCCGCCTGGCTCGGTGGTATCAAGGGGTCGCTTGGGCTGGTCGGCGTGGTTTCTTGTGCGCTGTTCGCCGCGATCTCGGGCTCGTCGGTGGCGACGGCCCTGGCGATGGGAACGATCCTCCTGCCGGCGATGATCGAGCGCGGCTACCCGCGTTCCTTCGCGCTCGGGGTGATGGGGGCGTCAGGCACGATCGGCGTCGTGATCCCGCCCTCACTCGCGCTTATCCTCTACGGCATTGTCACCGAGCAATCGGTGCCGCGTCTGTTTCTCGCCGGCATCCTGCCCGGCCTGTTGCAAGCCGGCGCGTTCTTCCTCTGGGTGCTGTATTACGCGCACCGCAAGAATTTCCCCGCCGAGCCGGCGCTGCCGATCCGCGAGCGGCTGCGTGTAACGTGGCGCGCGCTGCCCGCGATGGCGGTGCCGATCGTCGTACTCGGCGGCATCTATGGCGGGTTCATGACGGTGACCGAATCCGCCGCGATGGCGGCCGTGACGGCGCTTTTGGTCAGCGTCGTCGTCTATCGTGGCTTTCCCTGGACGCGCATCCTCGAGGTCATCGCCGAAGCCTTTGCCTCGGCCGGTGTGATCATGCTGATCATCGCCACCGCCCTCGTCTTCGGGCATTGGATGACCGGCTCCGGCATTCCCGGACAACTCGTCCAATTCGCGTCGAAGCAGGGGTTCAGCACGTGGGAATTTCTGCTGGTGATGAACATCCTGCTGCTGATCATCGGCTGTTTCCTCGAGGTGGTCAGCACCCTGCTGCTGGTGATGCCGATCCTGACCCCGGTTCTGTTGCCGCTCGGCGTCGACCCCGTGCATTTCGGGATCATCTTCACGCACAACATGGAAGTCGGGCTGGTGCACCCGCCGGTCGGCCTCAACCTCTATGTGCTCTCGACCATCTCGGACGCACCAATCGGCGAGGTGATCCGCGGCATCCTGCCGTTCCTCGTCATCCTGCTCCTGGTACTGGCCCTGATCACTTACTGGCCCGCGATGACTTTATGGCTGCCTGATCTTGTATTCGGAAAATAGCGAGCAAGAATTGTAAGAGCAGGGACCCACCGCTCCACACACTGCGAGCCCTGCTTCCGCAGAGACAACGAATTACTTAAGTTTATCGTCTATCCTCGCGGGCCACGCTTCAGTCGCCGCCCGAGGCGGCCAGCGTCGTCTTGTAAGCCCGCACCGCCGCCGTGAACCCCATGACGAGCGCATCGGCGGTCAGTTCATGGCCGATCGAAGCCTCGGCCAGACGCGGGATCGCCCGCACCAGATCCGGCAGATTGTGCAGGTTAAGGTCATGCCCGGCATTGACCATCAGTCCGAGCGCTGCGGCTCGTGCCGCCGTCTCGGCACAGGCACGCAGTTGGGCCGTCGCATCGCCAGCGCGAAACGCGGCCGCATAATTGCCGGTATAAATTTCGATGCCGTCGGCGCCGCTCGCCGGCACCCGCTCCACGACGCCGGGATCAGGGTCAACGAACAGGATGACTCGGCACCCCAGCTGCCGCAACGCCGCCACGGCCGGCAGGGCGACCGGCGTATCATGATTGTCGAGCTTCCAGCCCTCTTCCGAGGTCAGCACTCCGGGGCCGTCCGGCACCAACGTGCATTGCTCGGGCCGCACTTCCCGCACGATTTCCATCAGGCGCTCGTCGGGATAGCCCTCGATGTTCAGTTCGCAGCCGGGCCGCCACGGACGCATCAGCTCGGCCAAAGCCGGTACATCGCTGCGTCGGATGTGCCGTTCGTCGGGGCGGGGATGTACGGTCAGGCCATCCGCTCCCGCCTCACGCGCCAGCCGGCCGAATTCAACGACATCGGGAACGCCGGTGCGCCGCGAATTGCGCAACAGCGCGATCTTGTTGAGGTTGACGCTGAGCCGAGCCATGTCGTGGATATAAGTGTCCCTGCCACTGCGGGAAAGCGGTCCGCACCGTTCGCCGCCAGTGCCCTATCCCGCGCCGCCGATAATCTTGGATCGAACCCGCCGACGGCTCGTTCTTCTTTAAGGTAAACGCGCCAAGAGGCAAGCCATGGATCAGCGCATTGTCGAGACTCCGCAGAACGCTCGCTCTGGGGAGACACCGGGACGAGTTCGTTACGTCCTTGCGATTTCCCTCGTGCTGGTGGTTATTCTATTTGCGGTAGCCTACGTCGCGTTTGTCTAACGGAGAAGTCGATGATGCTGTCCCGCTTCGCGCTTGCAAGCGCCGTCGCGTTTTCCGTCTGCGGCTGCGCTGCATCGGCGCCGGAGCGGGCGAGCGATATCCAGAACCTGCACGGCATCAGCGATGACATTTCGGCGGTATCGATGACGCAATCGAACACCACTCGAGCCCGCGACCCCAATCTGCCGACCACGCTGCCCAACAGCACGGCCAGCGCCTACACGCCCTGATGCCGATACCTACTGCCGCGGAGCTGCTGGCGGAGAGCGAGCGGGCACTGGCGGCGGCAGACGCCGTCCTGCGGACCGGGCGAGCGCGGGTGCAGCAACTCGTGGCGCGTGATGGCGGCATCGCGGCCGATCTGATCGACCAACAGCAGCATGCGGTGCACGGCTTCGCCTGGATGGCGACCTATGTCGAGGCCCTGCGGCAGTTGCGGCACTGGGCGGGGCAGCTCGACGCGGCCGGCGAGTTTGGCGAGACCGAGGCGCTGATCGTCGCCGTCGCGTTCGGCGAATACCTCGCACAGCTCGCCGGCGGCATCGCGATGTCGCAAGGCGAGGTTCTGCGTCCCTTTGACCTCGGTTTGTCGGATAGCGAGATCGCGCCTCTGCGCGGCGGCGATGCCGGGCGACTGGTCGAGGGGCTCGGCGAGGCTCGCACCCGGCTGGCGCTATCGCTCGCCAGCGACACCGACACTGTGTTCGGCCGGCTGGGTCTCGGCGATGAGACGCTGGAGATGATCCGCGAGCAGGTGCGCCGCTTTGGCGACCGCGCGGTGACGCCGCACGCGCATGGCTGGCACCTGCGCGACGAGCTGATCCCGCTGCCGGTGATCGACGAGCTGTCGTCGATCGGCGTGTTCGGGATGACCCTGCCCGAGGAATATGGCGGGCTCGGCCTCGGCAAGATGGCGATGTGCGTCGTCTCCGAGGAGTTGTCGCGCGCCTATATCGGCGTCGGTTCGCTCGGTACCCGCTCGGAAATTGCTGGCGAATTGATCCGCGCCGGCGGCACCGAGGCGCAGAAACAGCGCTGGCTGCCGGTCATCGCCTCCGGCGAGGTGTTGCCGACCGCCGTCTTCACCGAGCCGAATACGGGCTCCGACCTCGCCAATGTGCAGACCCGCGCGGTGCGCGAGGGCGATCATTACCGCATCCACGGCGCCAAGACGTGGATCACCCACGCGGCCCGCGCCGATCTGATGACGTTGCTGGCGCGCACCGGGCCGTCCGATAGCGGCTATCGCGGTCTCAGCATGTTCCTCGCGCCGAAACCGCGCGGCGACGATGCCAACCCGTTTCCGGCCGAGGGTATGAGTGGCACCGAGATACAGGTGCTCGGCTATCGCGGCATGAAGGAATATGAACTTGCCTTCGACGGGTTCACCGTGCCGGCCGACTGCTTGCTTGGCGGCGCCGAGGGGCAGGGCTTCAAGCAATTGATGGCAACCTTCGAGAGCGCGCGCGTCCAGACCGCCGCGCGCGCCGTCGGCGTCGCCCAGAACGCCCTCGAACTCGGGCTCGCCTACGCGCATGAGCGGGTGCAGTTCGGCCGCAAGCTGGTGTCTTTCCCACGCGTCGCCAACAAGCTCGCCGGCATGGTGACCGAGACGATGCTGGCACGGCAGCTCGCCTATTTCGCCGCGCGCGAAAAGGATAGCGGCCGCCGCTGCGACATCCAGGCCGGCATGGCGAAACTGCTGGCGGCACGCGCCGCCTGGGCCAACGCCGACAACGCGCTGCAAATACACGGCGGCAATGGCTACGCGCTCGAATACCCGATCAGCCGCGTGCTGTGCGACGCCCGCATCCTCAACATCTTTGAGGGTGCCGCCGAGATTCAGGCGCAGGTCATCGCCCGCGGCCTGCTCGCTGGCCGGAATTAACACACACGCCATCACGCGACAGGGTACCATCGCGCGGTTCGTCGCGGTCATGAGCCGCTAGTGACAGCGCCCCGGCGCAGCCTCATATTCCCATCATGTCGGTCGCTCTCACCTGCCTCCTTGTCCTGACGCTGCTGGGTGTCATCGGTGTGCTCGGGTTTGGCGTCGCGACGATGATCCGCGGCGGCAATCCGCGCCTCTCCAACAAATTGATGCAGTCGCGCGTGATCCTCCAGGGTGCCGCGCTGGTGATCCTGGCTGTGTTGATGATGCTTGCCGGAGGACATCACTGATGGGACATCGCTGAATGGCCGTTCATCTCACCCGCATCTACACGCGCGGCGGCGACAAGGGGCAGACCTCGCTCGGCGATGGCAGCCGGGTTGCCAAGCAATCATTGCGGGTCGAGGCCTATGGCACGGTCGATGAGGCAAATGCCGCTATTGGCCTGGCTCGGCTGCATGCCGACACCGAGAGCGACGCGATGCTGGCGCGTATCCAGAACGATCTGTTCGATCTCGGCGCCGATCTCTGCACCCCGGAAGGCGGCCGACGCGCCAACGATGCATTGCGGATCGTCGCCAGCCAGGTCGAGCGGCTCGAACACGAGATCGATGCGATGAATGCCAGCCTGCGGCCGCTCGACTCGTTCATCCTGCCGGGCGGGACGCCGGTGGCGGCTTATCTGCATCTCGCGCGCACCGTGACCCGTCGCGCCGAGCGCCTGATCTGCGCACTGGCCGCCGAGGAGACGGTGAACCCCGAGGCGGTAAAATACCTCAACCGGCTTTCGGACCATCTCTTTGTGTTAGGTCGGCGCGTCAACGATAACGGCGCGCGCGACGTACTCTGGCAACCCGGCGCCACCCGCTGATAGGCTGATACCGCGGCCTTCGCGCCGCGACAGAACATGAGCGGGAGGGGACGATGCGACGCGGTCTCGTGGCGGCCGCCTTGGCGGCGTGCCTGGGTTTTGTCCCAGTCGCGGCGTCGGCGCAGAAATCCGGGGGCACGCTGCGCATCTATCACCGCGACAGCCCGGCCAGCATGTCGATCCACGAGGAAGGCACGATCGGCGTGATCCTGCCGATGATGGGCGTGTTCAACAATCTCGTCGTCTATGACCAGCACGTGCCGCAGAACAGCGAAAAATCCATCGTGCCGGATCTGGCGACCAGCTGGGCCTGGAACGACGATCACACCGCGCTCACCTTCAAGCTGCGCGATGGCGTCAAATGGCATGACGGCAAGCCGTTCACCGCGACCGACGTCAAATGCACGTTCGATCTTCTGACCAATCAGGGTCAGGACCGGCTGCGCCTCAATTACCGCGAAAGCTGGTGGCCGAACGTCAAGGAAACCACCGTCAACGGCAATACCGAGGCGACGATCCACCTGAAGAAGCCGCAACCCGCGCTGCTGGCGATGCTGGCGGCCGGCTATACGCCGATCTATCCCTGCCACGTCTCTTCGGCGCAGATGCGGCAGCATCCAATCGGCACCGGACCGTTCAAGTTTGTCGAGTACAAGCCCAACCAGAACATCCGGTTCGCCAAAAACCCAGATTACTGGAAGCCCGGTCGGCCATATCTCGATGGCATCGACTACACGATCATTCCCAATCGCTCGACCGCGATCCTCGCGTTCATCGCCGGCAATTTCGACATGACCTTCCCCTATGAGGTCACGTTCCCGCTACTCAAGGACATCCGCAAGCAGGCGCCCCAGGCGGTGTGCCAGGAGGGCGCGGCGAACGAGTCGGTCGGCATGGTGATGAACATGACCAAGCCGCCTTTCGACAACGCGGACGTGCGCGAGGCCGTGGCGCTGACGCTCGACCGCAAATCCTTTATCGACATTCTCGGCCAGGGCGAGGGGAATATCGGCGGCGCCCTGTTGCCGCCGCCGGAAGGTGTGTGGGGCATGCCGACCGAACGCCTGATGACATTGCCGGGCTATGGCGGCGACGTGAAGCAGAACCGTGACAAGGCGCGGGAATTGATGCGTAAGGCCGGTTACGGGCCGGATAAACACCTGACAATCAAGCTGTCGACCCGCAACATCGCGGTCTATCGCGACCCCGCCGCCATCCTGCTCGACCAGCTGAAAGAAATCTGGATCGATGGCGATCTCGATCTGGTCGAGACCGCCAACTGGGTGCCGAAGCTGATCCGCAAGGATTTCATCGTCGCCCTGAACGTGCTCGGCACCGGTGTCGACGATCCGGATGTGTATTTTTACCAGAACTATGTCAGCGCCTCGAAACGCAACTACGCCGGCTATAACGACCCCGAATTCGACCGGCTCGTCGATGCGCAATCGCAGGAGCTCGACCCGGTAAAGCGCAAGCAGATGGTGCAGGACGCCGATTACCGGCTGCAGCAGGGGCTGGGGCGGCCGATCATCTATCATCTGCGCGCCGCCACCTGCTGGCAGCCGCAACTCAAGGGCGTCACCCTGATGAGCAACAGCCAGTATAATGGCTGGCGCATGGAGGATTGGTGGCTCGACCGCTGACCGGATGGCCGGCGGTCGTCCCTGCTGTCACGGAGACCTGATGGCGATGCTGTCTCGCTTCGAGCGCTACCCTCTGACCTTCGGCCCGACGCCGATCGAGTACCTGCCGCGTCTGACGGCGCATCTTGGCGGCGCCGTCGAGCTCTTTGCCAAGCGCGAGGATTGCAACTCCGGACTCGCCTTTGGCGGCAACAAATTGCGCAAGCTCGAATACATCGTGCCCGATGCGATCGCGAGCAATGCCGACACGCTCGTCTCGATTGGCGGGGTGCAGTCCAACCACACGCGCATGGTGGCGGCGGTCGCCGCGAAGCTCGGCATGCAGTGCCTGCTGATCCAGGAGAGTTGGGTGCCGCACGAGGATGCCGTTTATGACCGGGTCGGCAACATTCTGCTGTCGCGCATCATGGGCGCGGAGACCCGGCTGGTCGATGAAGGCTTCGATATCGGCATCCGCGAGAGCTGGACGCGGGCGCTGGAGGAGGTGCGCGCCCGCGGCGGCAAGCCATACGCCATCCCGGCCGGTGCTTCCGTTCATAAGTTCGGCGGCCTCGGCTATGTCGGCTTTGCCGAGGAGGTGCGGGCGCAGGAAGCGGCGATGGGGTTGCGCTTCGATTACGTGATCGTTTGCACCGTCACCGGTTCGACACATGCCGGCATGGTGGTCGGCTTTGCCGCGGATGGCCGTGCGCGCAATGTCATCGGCATCGACGCTTCGGGAACGCCGGCGCAGACTAAGGCGCAGGTGCTCGACATCGCCCGCAACACCGCCGCGCTGCTCGAGGCGGCCGACGTGACAGCGGATGATATCGTCTTGCTGGAAGACTATGCCTATCCGGCCTATGGCGTCCCCTCCAAGGCGACAGCGGAGGCCATTCGCTTGTGCGCCCGGCTGGAAGGCATGATCACCGACCCCGTCTACGAGGGGAAATCAATGCAGGGCCTGATCGACCTGGTGCAAAAGGGGTTCTTTCCCGCCGGGTCAAAGATCCTTTACGCCCATCTCGGCGGCGCTCCAGCCCTCAACGGCTACAGCTATACCTTTCGCAACGGGTGAGGACCGCGGCGTAGAACTTCTTCGGGGACGTCGTTGACCCATTGGGCGACGCATGCTCTCGTCGCCGCCGGTTATCCGTCACGCTCCACTCGAAAGGGCTGCCAATGATCGAGACGCGCAAGCTGCAAACCGCGCCCGGCCTGGTGTTTGACGCGTCGGTCGGCGGTGCCCAAGGCGCGCCACTCGTGCTGATGCTGCACGGGTTTTGTGTGTCGCGGTACTACTGGAACAACCAGATCCCGGCTCTCGCCACGGCTGGATTTTACGCGGTCGCACCCAATCAGCGCGGCTATGCGCCGGAAGCCCGCCCCGATCCTGCTGCTTTCGACAATTATGTCGTCGAGAATGTCGTCAACGATGCGCTCGATATCGTCAAGGCCGCCGGTTATGGCGACAGGCGCTTTCACCTGGTAGGGCACGACTGGGGCGGCAGCCTGTCATGGATCATCGCCGATCGCTGGCCCGAAAGGGTCGCCTCATTGACGATGCTGTCGCGGCCGCATCCGGCGGCGTTCAGCCGCGCCATGCAGCTCGACCCCGAGCAACCCAACCGCTCGCGGCACCATAAGGAGCTGCTCGAGCCGGGCGCCGGCCCGCGGCTGTTGGCCGAGAACGGCAAATGGGTGCGCGACCGTCTGGCGCGCAACGGGGTGCCGCAAGCGGCGATCGACCTGCACCTGTCGGTGATCGGCAACCCGCCGGCAATGGAGGCGGCGCTGGCGTGGTATCGAGCGCGCGGTCCGCGCCACGACCCGATCGGCCCAACCAAGGTGCCGACGCTGTTCATCTGGGGCGATGCCGATGACACGGTGGGGCGGATGAGCGCCGAGGGTACGGCCGAGTTCATCGCCGCCGACTACACCTTCGCGGCGCTTGCCGGCGTCGGTCACTATGCAGCCGATCAGATGCCGGAAAAGGTCAACGAGCTGCTGCTCGCCCACCTCGCGAAGCACCCGCTCTGACCGCGGCTTCGGCGCCGATTTGCATCTTATGCGTCGGGGTTGGTGATCCACGGAATTCGACCGACCTCGATGCCTTCCTCCGACAGTTCTTTCGCCTCCTCCGCCGAGGCCTCGCCATAGATCGGGTGGGGGTCGGCCTCGCCGTAATGGATGCGGCGGGCTTCCTCGGGAAACTGCTCGCCGACATAGTCGCAGTGCGTCTCGACCTGACGGCGCAGTTCGACCAGCGCGGCGCGCATCTGTGCCGGGGTCAGCGCCGGCACTTTGTCGCGCGAGCGGCCGATGTTTGGCGCCATCAGCGCCTTCTCCACCTTGGTGTCGGCGCATTCCGGGCACGAGATCTCGCCGGATTGCTGCTGCGCCTCATAGCCGTCGCCGTCGCGGAACCAGGCCTCGAATTCGTGGCCGGCCGAGCAGCGGAGGGCAAACCTGATCATCAGCGGCAACCTCTTTGCCTAACTGTCACGTAAGATACGCACTTGGCAGTCGATCACCAAGAGTGCCAGTAGCGGAGGGTGGGAATGTCGCGGGAACAGCCATCTGCCTGGATCAGCCGCTTCGCGCCGCTGATCCGCCCCGGCGGCCGTGTGCTCGACGTTGCCGCCGGGTCGGGCCGCCACACCGCCTTTCTGCTCGAACTCGGCTTCCACGTCACCGCGGTCGACCGGCGCACCGAGGGCCTGCTCGATCTGGGCGGCGCCCGCTGCACCGTGCTGGCGCTCGATCTCGAAGCGAACCCGCCCGACGCCGCTCTGGCGCCGCTGGGCACCGGTTTTGACGGCATTGTCGTCACCAATTATCTGCACCGACCGCTGTTTCCCTGGCTCGTCGCCGCCCTGGCCCCGGGCGGTGTGCTGATCTACGAGACTTTCTCGCAAGGCAATGAACGCTTCGGACACCCGCGCAATCCCGCGTTCCTGCTGCGCACCGGCGAATTGCTGGAAGCGTTCGCCGGCCTGACGGTGGTGGCGTTCGAGCAAGGCGAAGTCGCCCATCCCAC
>JAFAYW010000169.1 GCA_019240125.1 Alphaproteobacteria bacterium | reverse complement strand
TGCCTTCTTTCCGGATCGATTTTGTCGCAACGACTTAGTATGTCGCAAAGAAGCTCGGCGCCTTTTCCGGGTTATACCCGCGCCGATCGTAGAGCTTCGTCGTGCTCGGGTCACGGTGCCCCGCCACCTTCTGTACATCCTCAAGCTGCGCACCGTTTTCAAGCGCTGTGGTGATAAAGGTGGCGCGCATCGAGTGCGCCGAGTAGCCGCGATCGAGCCCGAGCGCGCCGGCGTATTTCCGCACAACGCGATCGATCGCGTCCGGGTCCATATGCCGGCGACCGGCGTCCTGCTTGCCGTTGTGCCGCACCGGCCTAAACATCGCCCCGTCCGCGTCGGCACTGTGCCCGGCCGCCTCCAGATAAGCTCTTATCCGGGCCGCCGCCTGCGGGTTGATGGCGAGCGCATCGCGCCGGCCGCCCTTGCGCATCACGCGCAGCGAGTCATAGCCGCGGTTCTGGTGCAGGTCGCCGACCTTGAGCGCAGCGATCTCGGCGCGCCGCAACCCGAGTTGCAAACCCACTGAGAGAATGGCGCGACCGCGCAAGCCGGCGATCGTGTCCTCGGCCGGCGCGTCGAGCAGCTTGCGCGCTTGCGCTTTGGAAAACGCCAGGGTCGAGCTTTCATCGCGATTGAGCGCCGGCCGCTCGACCTCGGTCACGGGGTTTTTCGCGGCATGGCCGTGCCGCACCAAATGCTTATAGAGCGACTATAGGGCAGCGAGCCGCCGGCGGATCGTCGAGGCGGCGGCGTGTTCGACCTCGCGCATAAAGCGTTCCCAAGCGATCACCGCGCGATGATCGGCCTGGCGCAATTCGTCGAGCGCGGCGATGCCGAGGGTGCGCATAAAGTGCTGCACGTCGAGCCGATAGGCCCGCCTTGTGCGTGCGCTCTTCTGCTTGGCTAGCCAGATGTCTTCTTCGGGGATCGTGGCGAGCTGCGCGACCGTCGCGATCACCGCGCCGGCGGCGATCGGCACCGGCATCGGCAAGGTGCGCGCGGCACGCATCAGGCCACGCGCTCCGCCTCGGGCAGAGCAAACCAGGCGCCTTGTCTGACGACATCGATCAGATGCGCGACGGTGAATGAGTGGCGGCGGCGATCGCGCAGACCGACCCGCGCCGCGATGACGTGGAACAGCGCTGTCGGCGCGTCCGGGAAGTAGTCGCAGAACTTAAAGCCGGCAAACGCCATGTCGTAATCGCGGGCGATGCCTTCGAGCAAATTGCTGGCAGCGTCACCGGCAATGTGCAGGTCGTGATAAAGCTCGGCGGTCGGAAGCACGGGCCGTTTGCGCCAGAGAAACCCCGCAACCCGCTTTGTGATGTCGTGCGCGATAAAGTCCATGCCGGGCCCTGACCAAAGTTCTTGATTCGTACTTTAACAGGCCGGCTCTCCCCGTTAAAGACTTCTCTACGCGATAAACCCGATTATCACGTAGACAAGAGAGGCTTCAGGGGTCGGGCAAGGGGCAACTTAATTTGGCGGGATTTTGAGCCCGGAGCCCGACAAATTGCCGATACGACATAATTCACGGTGATGACCCATGACCACCTCTTCTCTTTCACCCTATCAAGCCCCAGAGCCGCGCCAAGGACCGGACTTTGCTGGGACCGCGCTTGAGGGCATCGCACCCGTTATCGTGCTTGTCGGGGTAGCACTCCTCGCTCTCTACCGCTGGATTGTTGAAAGCGACCGCAAGGCTCAGCGAAACCACATTAGAGGCGAGCGTCTAGCGGCCTACCGCGTACGTCATAGGTGGAAGCCGAGTGACATTCGGCCGTTACTTTCGATTGGGGTCAGCGAAGTCGCGCAGCGTCGCATGGCAGCCCTCAAAGGCAGAGGTCGGCCCGTAGTCAAACCGCACCGCCCATTCGAGGGTGAGCTGGTCGATAAGCTCACACGTTTCTGTAATCTATTTCGCCCCGATGCAACCCCGAGCGAACGGCGACGCTCGCTCAAGGAAGGCCCGTGGTGGAAGCACGAGGTTGAGGCTCTGTACCGGGGCGAATTGGCACAGGCACGAGCAATGCGGATCAAGGGCGCGTACGACCACGCTGAGCGCGCGATCGCAGCTACTCTACGGATTTCGCAAGGGAAGGTGCATGCGATCTGCACGGAAATTCGAGCGATGAGGCGTAGCGATGCCGGCTCAGCAAATTTCCCAGCAATGACGCTGGCCGACTACGATGCGTGGATGGAGTGCGGCAAGCTGCCCATGCAGCTCGCCGAGTAGCTCTGGCGCTACTCGGTGTTTCTGCACCCGATTTATGCATACCAAAGGGCGATTTGCCGTAGGCTGCTAACCCGCCGCCAAAGCCGTGCTGTATATTGACAGACGACTGCTATTCGCGCTCTCCGGGCGCTCCCGGTCGGGACGATCCAACCGCATAATGAGAGCTAATCACTGTGGCAAAGACTCTTCTCTCCGAAGCCTATCCATCGGCTGATAATTGGAGAACGTTAGTCGAACAATTTTCGCCTGAGGCTATAGCTCACAAACTACTACTTTCACATGTACCGTTTGTTTTCCGAGAAGAGCCTTTGAAATTCGCTCTTTTTAGACACACTATAGCTGAAGCATTTGATATAGAACCCACAAACGTATTCATAGTTGGCAGCGCCATGTCAGGGCGCAGCCTGAAAGGGTCAGACATTGATAAGAACTACTCCACAGATAGCGATATCGATACTTTATTGGTATCAGAGAGACTATTCACAAACTATGTGATGAAATCACTTGAATGGCTCAGAGATGTAACGCTGCCAAAGTTTGAAAAGGGCAAACGACCTTTATCGCCTCACATCACGGCCGACACAACAAAGTACATAGGCTGGTTATCTAGCTCAGCTTGCAAAGGTATTTGGCGTCCAGATAGTCTCCCGAACGACGCCGAAGCTCGAATCGAATTCTTTGGAAAATTTAACCATGTTTCGCTAAAAACGCTCGGCCTTCAGCTATCGGACGACACCGTCTCTAAGGTGAACGGGCGGGTAGCTCGTTCCTTTGCTGATGCCGTAACTGACCTTTCAAGTAGCATCGCGAAGCTTCGCCGCGAATTCCGCAATGAAGAGGTTACGCCGGCCCCGGAAGATGCGATCGATCTGATGCCAAGCGCCGCTAGCTAATGATTTTACTATTGAACTCGTATAAAATGTCACCAAGGAAAATCGCATAACGTCTCATTCTGGAAAGCAGGCGCGGGGCAGCTACGCCGGTCTAACCGCAGCTCCCGCGAACACCTAATTATCACGTAGAGGACGCGACAAGAACCGCGTGGAGAGCCGCGCGCGAAATGGGTGAAGCTGCTACCTAAAATCGCCGATCTGTTCTTCTCCTCTCCGGGGTTAATTGCATTGCGGTCAAGTGCGATACAACGTTAGCGCGGCGATCAACTGAGAGTAAAAATGGCCCACTGTCTGAAAAACGGAATCCAGGGTCTGATTGCGTGGGCGGGTGACGAACGCGCAATCGTCGCCGTTGCCTTTACCGATATTCGTAATTCCACCGCCAGAGGGGATGTTCTAGGCAACGAATCCTGGCATGAGCTCGTCGAGCGCCATTTCTCGGAGAGCGCTCGCTTCACCGAGCAACACAACGGCTTCGGGATTTCGAACCTCGGCGACGGCGAAATGCTGGTTTTTAGAACCGTCGAAGCGGCGCTCGATTACGCCCTCGCACTACATGGCAACCCCGGTGTCCCGGATATTGAGATCCGCGTCGGCATTCATGTCGGTGCGATCCGTGTCCTGGCGGACAATATCCGCGGCGGAGCCATAAATTATGCCTCCCGCGTTAATAGCGCGACGAAAGCAGCGGAAATCTGGGTCAGTACACGCGCCCTCGAACTTCTGCTGGAGGAGCAGGCGGCACGCCATCGCGAACTGCGCTGGCAGCAGCACCCGGATATCGAATTGCGGGGGCTCGGCACCCACACGCTGTGGTCGGTCTCGCCGACCGGACCAACTTTGGCAGAGATCGCCGACGAATTGAGGCGCACGCGGACGCAGCGTCCGACCGCGGAAGCGGCGGCCG
>JAFAYW010000130.1 GCA_019240125.1 Alphaproteobacteria bacterium | reverse complement strand
AAGCAGATTGCGCGCTCGATGCAGCATTAACACCGATTGCTGGTCGGCATTTTTCACCGGCACAAACCGCATCGATGGCCGTGTTACCGCTTCGCAGATCGCCTCAGCATCGGCTGCATCATTTTTGTTCCGCTTGACGTAGGCCTTAACGTAACCCGGCGGCATCAGCTTCACACAATGTCCGAGCGAGGCCAGTTGGCGAGCCCAGTGGTGCGCCGTCGCGCAAGCCTCCATGCCGACCAGGCACGGCTCCACGGATGCGAAGAAACCGATCACCTCGCCGCGTCGAAGTCGCCGACGAATGACGACTTGCCCTTCATCGCCGACACCGTGGACCTGAAACAGTGCTTCGCGACATCAAGACCTATCGTGGAGATTTTCTGCATGTGGGACGGCTCCCCTCATTCTCGGCTTTCAGCAACGACCACTTTACGCGATCGAAGCTGGGAGCAGGGGCCGTCCAGCCCATCAAGAGTTGACGCGGCGGGGAAGGAAGGATCGGGTTCCGGACGCCGCTGACGGCTTGAGCAGATCGTTCATTTCAGGCTTTTTTAGCGGTCAGATGAGCACTTAGGTGCTTGTTCATCTCGAACATACTCACCGACTTTTTGCCAAAGATCTTTGCGAGCCTTTCATCGGCATTAATCTGGCGTCCATCCTTAGCGTCCTGCAGCTTGTGCTTCTTGATGTAATCCCACACTTTGCTGAGGACTTGGCTGCGCGGAAGCTCATTATTGCCGACGATCTCGGCCAGCTCAGCGGACGGGGTCACCGGCGCGGTAATACCGCCCCGCGCGCCCCTGGCAGGCTTGCCGGTCGCCTTCACCTTCTTCTCCGCCGCGGCTGTTTCGTCCTTGCCGCGTGTTTCCCTCGATCGCGCCATATTCATCTCCCGGCTGGTCTTTCTTGAACGCGCGTGCGCGCGTGTTTTGGGCTCTAAAGCATGTGACGGTTTTCGGAATACCCTTCAGGCCTTGTCCATAAAGATTTGTAAAAACAAGGCACCTGCTCAGGTGCCCCTCGTTAAAGGACAAGGCGTCGCCCTATGGAGTTGGCTTGATAGCCGGGTTCGGGGCGACGGCGGGTTGAGAGCGACGCCGGTCGTCTTCAACTTCGACCTCGGTGCGGCGAACCGTGTCGCTGACGGTTTGGGTGCGATCCTGTTCTTCCTTGCGTATCACGATCTCTTCCTTGACCCGAGTTTCCTTAGCGACGACTGCCTCCTCCGCTGTGGCGGTCACTTCAATGGTGCGCTCCTGGAATGCGCCCGCGCCGATGTCGCCGGTGGTCACCGGGCGATCGACCGGCCGCCGCTCGACCTCGATACGCTCCTCGTGCAAGCTGACCTGTTCCTGCACGGGAGTTTCGACGACGTAGCTGCGCACACGCACACCGCCGCGGCCGACCTCCCGCTTGCCGACCCGCAGCTCCTCTTCATAAACGGGAATAACTTCCTCCCGGCCGATTGCTGCGGTGCCGCCGCCTGCGAGCGTTTTGGCAGCCCCCGGGGTGGGTGGAAGGGCACCGGCTGCATACTGGCCGGACCACCCGCTCCGGCGCCACTGGGCCGCATTAGTCTCGACATCCAGGGGGTTCTGGCTATCGAGCAAGGTAATGATCCGATCCTGCTCGGCAGCCGTTCCCCGTACCACCAGCATGGCGTGGCCGCGGTTGATGCCCTCAGCGTACAGGTGACTGTCGTCCTCAGGCATGAATATGTTTTTCACCCCGGCCCAGAAGCCGCCCTCATTCCGCTCGTAATGAAAGCTCGCATCGTCCGGCGCGGCCGAGCGGTCGAGAAGTTCGATTCTGGACCGATCGATCCCGCGGCAATCAGTGCGTCGCGAGCGGCACGTGCCCGTTCGTAGGTTTCAAACATGGCGACCACCTGATTGCCGGTCTGCATGGCCGAGGGTGCTCCTGTAAGATCGGTCATTTCATTTCTCTCCTGTGGGACTAAGGGGGCTCGTTCGAGCGATACTGTTTCCGAGCGCAGCTGCACAGGCTCGCGAACGTGCTGAACCACTTCGCGGCGGTGAATATGGATCTCCTCTTTGAGGACGAGCCGTTTTTCGACAACCATGATCTCCTCGAGGACCGGCACGATGATCGTGTCGCCCTCCTCGCGTATTCCGGGAGCTACATGGACGATCCGATTGATCGGCACACGCTCAATCAGCGCGTCACCGGTCCGCAACTCGATCTCGGCGTATTCCGTTCGCACTTCGACCGAAGTGTTGATAAGCACCCGATTGGCGGCGCGCACCGCCTTATCCACCGGGAAGGTTTCTTCAAGCACAGCAATCCTTTCTGGCTGATCGTCGTTTTCAGTCAAACCGTCAGCCTTTAAGGAGTTTACTTGTGCAGTTCGGTTGCAAACGACGCCCGGATCAAACTTGTTCCTAAGCCAAGGCGCCGAACTACCGAATTGTGGCGGCCGAAATCTCGGGCCGGGTGTTAAGCCCATATTATTGTTCTCCGGGAGCTTTTAACATGGCCTTCTCGATCAACTCATCGGCCAAGTCGTAGGCGAGCCGCAGCCGCAGACCGCAACGGGCGCCACGTCGGGCGGAGGCATCGGGGGCGTCTTGATGCAGATGCTGGGCGGGCAAGGAACGCAAGGCCAGGCTGATGGCCTCGCCGGATTGGTCGATCAGTTCAGAGCCGCAGGCCTCGGGCATGTGGCTGATTCCTGGGTCGGCAACGGAACCAACCAGCCAGTTTCGCCGCAACAGCTGCAGACGGTGTTTGGGAAGGATCGGGTGCAAGATATGTCCCGCCAGGCCGGGGTTGCGCCGCAGGATTTCCTGTCGCAGCTGAGCCAGCATCTGCCGCGCGTCGTCGACGGAATGACCCCCGGTGGCCGGCTGCCCGACGAGGGCACGCTGTCCGTCTAACGGCGACCTGGTTGGAGGGTGTGATGGCCAGTCGAACGGTGACAGCAATAGTAACGGTGTCTCTGCTTGCGCTGCAGTGGGCGCCGGCTTGCTGCGCGGCAATCAGGATGCGAGGACAGCATCAATCAGGATGAGAAAGTGTCGCCGGGTTCGAGACGGCAGGAGGGCGTAGGCCGAGTGACGTTGCGAACCCGGCGATCGGCGTGCCCCCAGAGGGGGCGCGTTGGCTGGCGGTCGTAGCCGGCCGGATAGGAGGGAGGTTCTTCATCCAATGAGGAACCTGCCTTGCCCGGCCGCCACATCACCGATTTCCAGATGAGGCTGTTCATGAGTTTCCGCCAGACCGAGACGCCGGTCATCGCCGCCGCCAAAGCCGGGTTCAGTACCGCCAACGCATATCGCATCGAGCAGGACCCGCGGCTGCCGTCGCACAAGCAGGCGCCGCGAAGTCGGCGGCGCCAGGATCCGCTGGCTGCGGTTTGGGACAGCGAGGTGGTGCCTCTCTTGAAGAGCAGTGCGGGATACGGCCGATCGCCGTTTTTGACGAGGTTCGTCGTCGTCATCCCGAGATCGGCACCGGCATCCGCCGCACGCTGGAGCGGCGTATCCGAGCCTGGCGAGCGCTCCACGGCGCCGCGCAGGATGTGATCTTCCGGCAAGAGCACCCGCCCGGTCGGCTTGGCTTATGCGACTTCACCAGCATGGCCAACGGTGGTGTCAGTATCGCCTGCGTGCCGCTCGACCACCGGCTGTACCACTTCCGCCTGGCTTTCTCGGGCTGGGAATATGCCGCGGTCGTGCTCGGCGGCGAAAGCTTTGTCGCCCTCGCCGAGGGATTGCAGAACGCCCTGTGGGCACTCGGCAGCGCACCACTGCAGCACCGCAGCGACAGTCTATCGGCGGCCTTCCGCAATCTCGATGACGATACGAGGCAGGATCAGACGCGCCGCTACGAGGCGTTGTGCGCCCATTACCGCATGGAGCCGAGCCGCAACAATCGCGGCGTGCCGCATGAGAACGGGTCGATCGAAAGCTCGCATGGCCATCTCAAGCAGGCCGTGGAAGACGCTGCTGCTGCGCGGCTCGCGCGACTTCGACACGCTGAATGCCTACCGCCGCTTCATCGACGAAGCGGTCGGCCGCCGCAACGCTCGCAACCGCAAGCGGCTCGATATCGAGCGACCGGCGTTGCAGCTTCTGCCGGAACGGCGGACGACGGATTACGAGGAAACGATCGTCACCGTCACCTCGACCAGCGGGTTCGTGCTGCGCAAGGTATTCTATTCGGTGCCGTCCCGGCTGATCGGTCACCGCCTGCGCGTCCGACTTTATGACGATCGGCTCGAATGCTTTCTCGGTGCAACCCCGCTGATGACAGCGGGGTCGGCCATACCCCAGCGGCAAACACGGTCACATCGTCGATTACCGGCACGTCATTCCATGCCCTGCGCCGCAAACCGATGGCGCTGCTCAACCTCGTCTATCGCAAGCAGCTCTTTCCTCGCCGTGCTTATCAGCGGGCGTTCGAGGCGCTGTTGGCCGGCGACAGTGAGAAGCCGGCGGGCCGCACCGTGGTCGGATTACTGGTGCGCATTCCGGTGATCGTGATCGGCCATTCCGGCCGAAGGTGATCACCGATAGCCGGTGATCGTGATCACGCTGATCATGGGCGTTAATTCGCCCGGCGTGATGGTCGCAGCGCGCGGCGCCGCCGACATAAGCGTAGGTTGCATTGGTGTGGAGGGGCCGGTCAAGTCGGCTGCGGGTCGTCCACGGAGTCCATGGAGGGGACCCCGCGCGCAGCGGACTGACCGCCACGAGTCGACGCAGCGGCGCGCGTGGGGAGGCGCTGTGGAGCCCCGTGGGCGATCAGGCCACGGCTCGTCATGCAATTGGGCTCTCAGCGGTGACGAGCGTGCGCCGCAATGATGGGCCTTTCAGCTCGATCCGGTGCGCGCGGTGAACGATGCGGTCGAGGATGGCGTCGCCGAGCGTGGGATCGGCGATTACCTCATGCCATTTGCTGACAGGGACCTGGCTGGTGATCAGCAGCGAGCTGCGCTCGTAGCGGTCGTCGACGATCTCCAGCAGATCGCGGCGCTGCTCGGCGGTGAGCGGCTCCGGCCCCCAATCGTCGATGATCAGCAGCCGGACGCGTTCGAGCGTCGTCATCAGACGCGGCAGGGACAGTGTCTCTTGGGAACTTTGTCGAAAGTGCGGTGATTAGCCAGGATATTGAAATTGAACCTTGACACGATCATTCCTTAGATCGCCATCGCGTAGCGGCAGCCTTCCTTGCGACTTCCGCGCGGCGCTCGGGCGTCATGCTCTCAGCACGTTTCTTCCCGCCTAAGCTCCCCCACGCCGCCACGGCACGAGGTCCTCCCTCACTCGCCTGATCAACACTCGCCGCGGCCCCTCGCCGATGCCGCGAACCGCTACGCCATGATCAGCGAGTCCCATGATGAAAGCTATTCTGACAGGCGTCACGCGGCGCCTTACGCCCGCTTTTCTCTCGATCCCCATCCTTTATTCCGCGACCGCCCGCGCTCAGGAGCCGCGCCGCTTCCTCCCACCGAAATGACCTTGCAGGAAGTGACTGTTACTGCGGCGCGTGGCACAGCCCTCGAACGGCTCGATATCAGCACCACGGTTCTCACGCGCGAGGACCTTCAACAGATGCCGGAAGAGCCGGTTGATCAGATCCTCAACCACGTCCCGGGAGTCTTCACTCCGGATCAGCCAACCTATCAGCTCCATCCGACGGGCCAGGAATTAAACATCCGCGGCTTCGGGTCCTCCACGAACGAACTGCTGCTGGTCCTGGTCGAGGGGGTGCCGATCAATGATCCCTATCTTCGCACCGTCAACTGGACCCAGATACCGAAGCGGCCGCTCGATGCTTAAGCCGCGTAACGCAGCGGCCATCCAACGAGCGCTGGAGGAGGCCGGCGTTGAGTTCATCGGTGACACCGGCGTCAAATTGCGCGACGAGTAACCGCGCACCGATTGCCGGGCTCGTTTAACCGCTGGCTCGGAGCGTGCCTGTTGCTGCCAAACCGTGGCCGCGGCAGCTGTCCTAAAGCTCGGTAGCGGCGCCGCTATTTTATGTTGAATTGGACCGGCAGAATGATCTCCAGCGGATCGCCGGTAATCTCGGGTGGCGGGGCGGGTAACGGCTGAGCCCGGTCGAGCAGGGCCAACGCCTCTTGATCGAGTGCCGGAAAACCGGAACTGCGGGTTATCAGGCCGGAAAGGACTTTGCCTTCCCGGTTCATCGTTAACCGCAGGTCAACCACACCTACCTGACCGAGCGTCACGGCTTCGGGCGGGTAATGCTGAAAGCTTTGAAGGTGACCGAGCACCCGCGCCTGCCAAGCGGCTGGCGTCTCCGCAACCTGCGCTTCCGGATGAGCTTGAAGCCGATGCACTGTGCCGGCAGCCTTTCAGCTGGCGTGGCCGTCTCGGCGGCTAGAGGCAGCGGCGGCCGGTTGATGCGAGAACGGTTAACGGCTTTCAGCTCCAGGTCGGTGAACTTTGGTTGTGTTCAGGTAGCGCGCATAGCACGACCCGAGCCGTCAGACGCGCAGCGCCCCCACATTATGGTATAGGGTTCGCCGCTTCCGCCAGCAGTGACACTTTCGCAAACCCGGCGTTGTTTACAATGCCAAGGACATCCATGAGCTGCGCATAGGCAATGGTACTGTCACCGAGCACATAGACGATACGGTTGGGGTCTTCGGCGGCGAACGCCGCAAATTGTATCCGCAGCGCATCGCCGGCAAAAGGCTCGTCGCCGATGAAGGCACTCCCTTGCTTAATGATACTGACAACGATCGGCTTCTGCGGCGAGGTTTGGGCCGCCGCTGGGCTTTTCGGTAATTCAGCGGCACGCCCGCGGTCAGCAGCGGCGCCGTCACCATAAAGATGATCAGCAGAACGAGCATCACGCGACCATCGGCGTCACGTTATTTTGCGTAAGAGGCCGATAGCGATCATCGCCGGGATCGCCGAGCGGCAGGAGATCAGCGGCCATGCCAAGGGTTCTGCGTCAAAAAAAGGCGCGTCGTCCGGCGCCGGCGAGGCGTCGTGGCCCCTATCCCACCGGTACAGCACGGCGGAGATTGCCCAGCTAGCGAGGAAGATAACGACAATCGCCAGGCCGAATTTGGTGAGGTTGTCGAACGTCGACGCGCCCGCGATCACGCACAGATCGCGGAAGCGGGAGAGGGCCATGATGATGTCTTCTTGACCGTCAGCGAAGTACTCCTCCCCCTCTGCGCTCAAATTGGCATGGGCAGGACAGCTATAATCGAATGTGACGACAGCTGTCTGACACGGTTTTCTGCGGGTCCGTCCTCGAGCTCGCCGCAGCCGTGACCGGACGGCTCTGGCTATCTAGGGCTCCTCGCGGCGGCGCGGCGGGTGCACGAGCTGCTGCTGACTGGTCGCATTCATCTGCCGAGATGTGCCTTCACGGTTACCACCCGGCTACCTTCATTGTCGTCTCGGCTGAAGCCTTACAGGATCATTGTCCGCTAACAAGTTGGAAATATTGGCGTCCCCGACAGGACTTGAACCTGTGACCCCCGGTTTAGGAAACCGATGCTCTATCCAGCTGAGCTACGGGGACTTGCGCCCGAATCTCGATCAATTATCGAGCCATTTCGCCTAGGTGCAAACAGCCTTTCGACCCACGTTGCCACAGACTTGATCCGGCTGCCGCCGATATTAGCAGAGCGGTAGCAGGCGTCGAGCCTGCGGGCGTGCACTGCGCTTCGGCTCGCTCAACTTCGTATAGGGTGGGACACCCGCGCCGCTCAGAGCCTGGAAATTAACTTTTTCTGAGAATTTGCGCGGCCTAATCCGGTCGTCGAACAAGCGAGAGCGATCATGTTTACTGTCTTGTGCCAAGTGTTCGCCGATGAAAATGGTGCGACGGCGATCGAATATGGACTGATCTCCGCCCTTATCGCAGTTGCCTCCATCGCGGCATTGCAGGCTGTCGGGTCTGGTTTAAGCTCAGTCTTTCATACGGTCGGGACAAAGCTCTGACACTGCCGAAATCTAGCAATCCTGATCATCCCTCCGGCTCCCCGCCAATCAAGCCGCTGTTCTCTTCAATGCTGACCCGCATCGCCGGAATGGGCGGTGTTGCGGCTTGCAATCGAGTATCCCGCTCAAACCTAACGCGACCGGTCGGACGCGACGGGTTCAAACCGACCAGCGTGCCATGGCAAAGTCGGGCGTGTGGCAGGTTGGCGGGAGGGCGGCATGGCGAGCGTGTTCGAGGGATTGCGGGTGGTGGATTTCACGACCACGATCGCTGGGCCGCATTGCACCCGGCTAATGGCCGATCTGGGCGCGGAGATCATCAAGATCGAGTCGCCGGAAGGGGACATGATGCGGGCGCGGCCGCCCTTGCGCGAAGGCGCCAGCACGACCTTTGGCCAACTCAATACCGGCAAGAAAAGCGTCGCGTTGGATCTGAAGCGGCCTGAGGTGATTGGCGCGGTGCGCCGCCTGGTCGCGACCGCCGATGTCGTCGTCGAAAACTATCGTCCGGGGGTCATGCGACGCTTCGGGCTGGACTATCCGACATTGCGCGAGATCAAGCCGTCGCTGATCTACTGCTCGATCTCAGGCTACGGACAGAGCGGTCCGTCGGCGGCATTGCCGGCCTATGCGCCGGTCATCCATGCCGCGTCCGGCTTCGATATGGCGCATCTGGCCTATCAGGGTGGTGAGCGGCGCCCGGATTATTGCGGCATCTACATAGCCGATGTGCTGGCCGGAACCTATGCATTCGGCGCCATTATGAGCGCGCTGTTTCAACGGCAGGCAACCGGCGAGGGGCAGATGATCGATCTGTCGATGCTGGAGAGCATGCTGTCCCTTACATTGGGCGAAATCCAGACGGCGCAGTTTCCGGTGCCGCCGCAGAGCCGGCCGTTTTTCGGCCCCATCGTCACCAGGGATGGCTTCCTCAACCTCGCTGTCGCCAGCGAGCGTACCTTTCGCAGCCTTGCCAAGGCCTGCG
Organism: Alphaproteobacteria bacterium; assembly: GCA_019240125.1. Taxonomy (GTDB): domain Bacteria; phylum Pseudomonadota; class Alphaproteobacteria; order ATCC43930; family CGMCC-115725; genus DATARH01. Next base: position 24,875 of record JAFAYW010000130.1, on the reverse strand, counting down.
GGCGCGAGGATTGGATTACCGATCCGCGCTTTGCGCTCTACCCCGATCGCCGCGCCAATTGGGGCGAACTGATCGACGAACTGGAGACATGGTCGTCAGGCATCGGTACCGCCGAGGTCCAGGCCATCTTTGCGCGGCATGGCGTTCCGGGCTCGCCCTACCGCACCGTAGCGCAGGCATTGGCCGATCCCCAAATCGCTCACCGCCAGGCACTCGCCGAGGTCCAGGATTCCGGCGGCCGCTTCAAGGTGTTGAACCCGCCGTTTCGTTTTTCCGCGATGCCGGCCGCCTCACGGCCGTGGGTCGCCGCGCTCGGTGAGCACACCACCGAGATCTTGCGGGAACTCGGCTATCGCCCGGAGGAAGTCGCGGCGCTGGCCGATTGCGGCGCCGCTGGCGGTGATCGTCCGGCCGGTACTGTTCCGGGGGCGGCGCAGCTATAGATCGCGTGCGGCGTGTAGGCGAAGTGGGTCGAGGCGCAGGTGGACTGGCATTCAGCCGCGCTGCCGAGACAGGAGAGGGTGCGGGTCGTGCGGTCGGCGATGCACTGGCAGATACCGAGATCGCCGGTCGCCGGCATGGCGTTGCCACCATTGGCGTCGGGGGCGACCGCCGTCGGCAGGCTGCCAGGCGGAACCACGTTATTGCCGCGCGGAGCCGTCGCCAGGCCCGAGGCCGACCCGGCGGTGCCGGGACTCATCGGTGCCTGTTGGCCGGCGACGGGGGCGACAGCGCCGCGCGGCTGCGCCAGCGCCGCTCCGACGAGCGCAAATGCCGCAAGCACGATGATGGTCAGGCCGAGAAGACGAGAAACGATGCCGCGCATGACCACCCGTATCGGTTCAACCGGAAGTATCAGTTCGGATAGACGATAGTGCGCAACATGACGCGTCGTTCGTCCGGGCGATAGTCACCGGCGCCGCGATGCATTGTCGCCCGCTCGTCCCAGATCAGCAGGTCGCCGACCTGCCAGGAATGATAATAGACAAAGCGTGGCTGCGTCGAATGCGCCGCGAGTTGCTCGATCAGCTCCCATGCCGCCTCACGCGGCATTCCGGCGAAGCCGTGCGTATGCATCGGATTGACGAACAGGATTGGCCGCCCGGTGACCGGATGGTTGATTACCGCCGGGCGCTGCTGCTCGACGTAACTGACATCGGTCTCGCGCTCGTTTTCCTCAAGCGTATAGAGGCGGGTGCCAGCGGGCCCATCGGTACGGCCATGGAGACCGGTCATCCCGGCGAGCTTCTGCTTCATCTCGTCGGTCAGCGCGTCGTAAGCCGCGTACATGTTGGCGAACATCGTGCCGCCCTTGCTCGACGGCACCTCGAGAGCATGCAGCATCGCCAGGAGCGGCAGCTTCGCCTCATAGGTCGAGTCGGTGTGCCAATCGGTGGCACGCTTGACCCCATACCAGTCGACCTTGCCTTCGCCATCGACATTGCGCAGCCACGAGACTTCGGGATGCTCCACGTGGCGGTAATTGACCAGCGAATGCTTGCGCGGCGTGCCAAATCGGCGGCCGAAAGCGGCGATGTCACCGGCGCTCAGCTGCTGGTTACGGAACACCAATACCGGATGCTCGGCGAAGGTTCGCTCGACCCACGCAAAGGTCTCGTCATCCAGCTTCGACACGTCGACCCCAAGCGCTTCGGTGCCGAGCGCGTCTCCGAGCGGCCGTGTTTCCGGCATGGCTTATTCCTCCTCTATCCTATTCCGCTCCTCCCCCGCGTCGCAGGGGAGGAACCATGCTGTGACCCGAACGAGATTACTCCGCCGCGGCGCGCACCGGCGCGGCGCTTTCCCGCAATACCGCGGCCGCTTCCTTGGCGACCGGGGTGCCCTCGAAGAAGCGCGGGTTCTGCGTCCCCCACAGCCGCACCGAATTGGAGAAGGTGAATTCCTTGAAATCGTCTTCGGTGATGAGTTCGTCCTCGACCAACTCCCAGGCCTGGCGCAACGGGTTGCGCATGTCCTTCACATCGAAATGGCCGATATCGGAGCTGTAGAGGGCGTTGATGCGGGCGCCAAGCGGCATCGCCTTGCCAAACGCGACGGAGTTCATCGCATCGTCGGCCTCGCAGCCGAAATAATACGGCTTGGCATACAGGTCGATCCAATCCTGCTTCTTGGTGATGTTGCAGTGGATGTAGTCGTCGGGCGGTTCGCCACCGGTCAAGAAGTCTTCCTCGAGCGGCCAGCCATCGCGTTTGTCGAGCTCGGCGGCGATATCGGGATAGCCGTATTTGTCGACCATCTCGCGCAGATATTTACGGTCGAGCTTGGTCGGGTCCATGTCCTCGAGCCCCTTGGCGCCGCGCCGCTCCCAATGCTCGATCAGGTCGCAATAAAGTTGGCAGCCCCAGCCGACGCCGCCTTCAAGGAAGGCGAAACGCAGATCCGGGAAGCGCCGAGTCACGCCGCCGAGGAACAATGCCTTAGCGACATTATGCCCGGCCGCCGCGAAATGCCCGATGTGGTTAAAGGTGAAGTTTGACGGGCTCATCCGCTCGCCATAGCCGCGCCCCCCGGTGTGGAAGGTCGGCGCGACGCCGAGCTCGCGGCATTTCTGCCAGACCGGGTCGTAATCGTATTCGCTGTCGATGCCGAGCTGGTCAAAAAACGCCGATGCCTTGGCGATATCGGGATCGACGCCCTTGGCCTGTTTCATCGGGCGGCGCACACCGCTGCCGAACATCGCGACCTTTGAGCCGAGCTGCCTGACGCAGAACTCCAATTCCTCGATCGCCTCTTCCGGCGTGCCGACGCCGATCACCGCGGCCGGGGTTAGCCGGTTGCTGAATTCCTTGAAGTAATCGTGAGTGACAACATTGAAGCCGCGGATCACAGCCTTGCGGGTCGCCTCGTCGGCGATGCGCGGAATGCCGAGACCGGCGGTGGGGTAGACGATGCCGAAATCGATGCCGAGTTCGTCGAGGCGGTCATAGAACATACGCGGCATCATCGCGGTCGCGCGATCGTGGGTGTTGACCGCCTGGCGGCCCCAGAACCCTTCCATTGCGACGGCGCGTTCTTTGCGCTGCTGCCGCGTCATGTTGAGCGCACTCGGAATGCGCTGCTGCGAGGCGATGAAGCCGTCGGCGCCGAGATCGCCCGTCACCTTGCGTATCTTTTCGGCAAATACCGGCGTGTATTCGACCCAATGGCCGTCGCCGTCGATCACCGGATGTTTAAGGTTTTTGCGAATCTCTTCGGGGCTCTTCTTCGCACTCATCGATACTCTCCCGGGCGTGGAATTCGACGTGAAAGCCTAGGCCCGCCCCGCCCCTGGAGTCAAACCCGCGCGCGGCAAAGCAGCGCAGCGGCCGCTGCGGCATGGCGGGATGCTGACGGCTCAGTCATGCCGGTTCTTGAGCCCGGGCACTTTCCACTCCCCAACTGTTCGCATCGCCGGGAAACGCCGGAATCCACAATTCAAGCAGGGAGTTGGCTGCGCCACGGACCTCGCCTTTCGCCGGGATGCGGCGAAGTCTCGGTGCCGGCCTTACGCGGCCTCAGCCTGGCACCGTCAGGCCGATCAGCGTCGCCGCGGCGTTATCGATTGTTTCGAGCCGCCTGCAGGTGTCGATCAGTCGGTCGTACTGTGCCGCGCTGATCGCCAGTCCCGCCGCGACGGTGCCGATTCGGCGCGCTTCTTCCTCGAAATCCCAGATGAATTCGCGGCCGGTGCCTTCGCGGCTGAACTGGCGCCCGTCTTTCAGGAACACCGTGATCCGGGGGCCGAACAGGGTGCGGCCGACGCTGGGGATCAGGGTGACGCGGCGCATCAGGTCGAGCACCTCCGGTGGATCGCTTTCGCCGGGACCCGGCCGGTCGCCGCGCAGCATCGGATAACCGCGTGTTGCCGCGCCGTAGGCCGTGAAATACGGCGTGCTGCCAACGCTGGGGCCGGCCGCCACCCCGCGGGTCGGGATCGGGAAGGCGGGGCTCGGGTACTCGGTCTCCATCCAGTTCACGACCGCCTCGATCCGGTCGATCTGGTCGTAGGTAATGTCGTGCTCGGCGCACAGCGCGGCGGTCACGTCGACATGCGCGATGTTGTAGCCGGCGGTCGAATAGACCCGGTACAGCGTTTCCAAGAACATCCAGTCGCGGCCGAGCCCCTCGGTGATCTTCGTTACGTCGGCATGGTTTCGGGCCGTGAAGCTGTAACGCAGATCGCCGCGGTGATTGCCGGCATAGGAATGATAGAAGCCAGCTTCGCCTTCGAGCACGGTCTCGCCGCCGGGCGTGCCGTGCCGCGCCAGCGCGACCGCCAGCAACGCGTTGCGCACCGCGCCGCCCTCGCGCAAGGAGCGCCCGCCGCTGCGGATGCCTTCGAGATTGCCCGAGGCGAGGTTGACGCATTGCGCGATCGCGCCGTGCACCTGCTCGGCGTTGAGGCGCTGGATCTTGGCAGCCGCTACCGCCGCGCCGAAAATCCCGAATACCGGCCCGGCGTGAAAGCCGCGCGACATCACCGTCGGTATGTATTCCGACGCCATCCGCTCCATCACCTCATAGGCGGCGGCAACCGCGGTCAGGAACTCGCGGCCGGATGAGCCGGCGACCTCCGCCGCCGCCAGGGCCGCCGGCAGTATCGCAGTGCCGGGGTGGGTCAGCATGCGGAAGGTGTCCCACTTGCCACCGGCAAAGATCATCTCGCAATTGACGAAAGCGGCCCCGGCCTTGGTCAACCGCGCGCCACTGCACAGGACGGTTGCCACGCCGGCGCCGCCGGCTTCCTCCTCCTGCATCAGGGCGAGGGCCTGCTTGCCCGCCGGCATGGCATGCGCGACCAGCGCCGAGGACAGCGCCTGCAACGTCACACCCTTGGCACGATCGATGACATCGAGGGGGAGACTGTCGTAAGTCAGGCCGGCGACAAACGCGCCGAATTCGCGGCTAAGCGACATGTTGCTTCTCCTCCCGTTTCGGCGCGCCGCGGTGCGGCAGCTTCTCGCCTCTCGAAGATACCTCGAACCCGGCTCTACCCGAATGGCGCGAGTGCATTAGATTGGCGTGATGCTCCGCCAGATCCTCGCGCCGATCCATAGTGATGGTTGGAAGTTCATCGCGATCGCGGCGGTGGTCACGCTGCTGCTGTTCCTGCTGTGGGCGCCGGCTGGGTGGTTCGGGGTCGTAGCCACGCTGTGGATCGCGTACTTCTTCCGCGATCCATGGCGGGTAACACCGCGGCGGCCAGGCATCATCGTCAGTCCGGCTGATGGGCTGATCGTGTCGGTCGGTCCCGCCACGCCCCCGCCGGAACTGGGGCTCGACCCGATTGCGGTGCCGCGGATCGGCATTTTCCTCAACCTGCTCGACGTGCATATCGCCCGCGCTCCGATCGGCGGCCAGCTGGTCGCGCGCCGGTACACGCCGGGCAAGTTCGTCAGCGCCAATCTCGATAAGGCGAGCCTCGACAATGAGCGCCTGGCGGTGAGCATCGCGCCCGACGCGGGCCCGGCCATCCCGTTCGTGTTGATCGCTGGCCTGGTGGCGCGGCGCATCGTATGCCCCGCCTATGAAGGGCAGCGCCTGACCATCGGCCAGCGTATCGGACTGATCCGTTTCGGCTCGCGCGTCGATGTCTATTGCCCACCGCCCTATATGCCGGTGGTGGCGGTGGGGCAGCGCACTGTCGCGGGGGAGACTGTGCTCGCGGATAGCGCCGCCGCGGCGCCGGCGACCGAGGGTTTCGCCCACTGAATATCGCCTTCGCGCGGCCGGGAATCGTGTAGGCTGAGGCCCAAGCGACCAACGTCAGGGAGGATGAAGTTGCCGGGACGTTCGGGACGATCACGCGAACGCTTCCGCGAGCGGCACCCGCATATGCGGGTGCGGCGGTTGTCGCATCTTTCGGTCAACCGCATGGTACCGAATGTGCTGACTCTGCTGGCGCTGTGTGCCGGTATGACCGCTATCCGCTTTGCCATCAACGGCCAGTACCAGTACGCCACCCTCACGATTATCGCGGCCGGCATATTCGACGGTTTGGACGGGCGGCTGGCGCGCCTGCTGAAGGCGACATCGAGTTTCGGCGCGGAACTTGACAGCCTGTCGGACTTCATCAGCTTTGGGGTCGCCCCCGCGGCGGTCTTGTATCTTTGGACCATGGCGGCGTGGCACAGCGTCGGCTGGGTCATCGTCCTGTTCTACGCGGTGTGCTGCGCCCTGCGTCTGGCGCGCTTCAACGCGCAGCTCGCCACCGAGCCCGTGCCGTACCTTGCCAATTTCTTCAAGGGCGCGCCGGCGCCGGCCGGCGCCGGGCTGGTCATGGTGCCGATGTTCATCAGCTTCGAGTGGGGCGATTTCATTGCCCGATCGCCGTATCTGAACGGCATCTGGATCAGCATCGTCGCGGTGATGATGGTCAGCACGGTGCCGACCGTATCGCTGAAGCGCATCCGCGTCCCGCACCAGATGGTCATCCCGACGCTGCTGGTGATCGTGCTGATGATCGCCTTCTTCACGACCGCGCCGTGGCCCACCCTGACCTGCATCGGACTGATCTATATCGTCTCGATCCCGCTCACGGTGCAGGCGGCAATGCGGGCGCGCGAGCAATTCGAGGCGCGACGAGCCGACGCCACAGTTGCCAGCCCGGTGCCGCCGCCGGCACCTGGCGCGCAGCCCCCCGTCACCGCGCCTGAAATCCCCTCAGCAGACGATAACAGCACGCCCGCCAGCGCGTGGCGCCACTGACCGAGTACAACAAAACATCACCTGGGAGGCCGTATCGTGAGCCAAGCGTTGAGTTACGCGCATGGCGCATCGGACACAGCGCTGATCGGCGAAACGATCGGCAATTTTTTCGACCGCACGGTGGCTCGCCACGGCGGCTGCCACGCGCTGAGCGTGCGCCAGCAAGGCATTCGCTGGACCTACCGCCAGCTTGGCGAGCGTGTCGACGCGTTTGCCGCGGGGCTCCTGGCGATGGGGCTTGAGCCGGGCGATCGCATTGGCATCTGGGCGCCGAACTGCGCCGAATGGGTCGTCGCGCAATTCGCCACCGCGAAAGCCGGCCTGATTCTGGTCAACATCAACCCGGCCTACCGTACGAGCGAGTTGGAATACGCCCTCAATAAGGTCGGATGCCGCGCCCTAGTCACCGCCACCGCCTTCAAGAGCAGTGTTTATATCGGCATGCTGAACACGCTGGCGCCGGAATTGGCCGATGCCGTACCCGGCGGTCTGCGTGCCGCCAAGCTGCCGCAGCTTGAAATCGTTGTCCAGATCGGCGCGACGCCCGCGCCGGGCTGCTTCGCCTTCGACCATGTCATGACGGTGGGCGGTAGCGCCGAAGCGGCGCGTCTCGTAGAGCTAGCCGATCGCCTGCAGTTCGACGACCCGATCAACATCCAGTTCACATCGGGCACCACCGGCGCGCCTAAGGGTGCGACGCTGTCGCACCACAACATCCTCAATAACGGCTACTTCCTCGGCGAGGCGATGCACTACACCGAGCAGGACAAGGTGTGCATTCCGGTGCCGCTCTATCACTGCTTTGGCATGGTGATCGGCAATCTCGCCTGCATCACGCACGGGGCGGCGATGGTGTTCCCGGGCGAAGGCTTCGACCCGCTGGCGACATTGCAGACCGTCGCCGAGGAGCGCTGCACCTCGCTTTACGGCGTGCCGACGATGTTCATCGCCGAATTGGAACACCCGGAATTCGCCAGCTTCGATCTTTCGAGCCTGCGCACCGGCATGATGGCCGGCGCGCCATGCCCAATCGAGATCATGCGGCGCTGCATCGAGCAGATGCATCTGTCGCAGATCACCATCGGCTACGGCATGACGGAAACCAGCCCGGTCAGCACACAGACCGCGACCGACGACCCGCTGGAGCAGCGCGTCTCGACCGTTGGGCGCGTGCACGCGCATGTCGAGGTCAAGATCATCGACGCCGAGGGCCGCATCGTGCCGCGCGGCGCGACCGGCGAGTTCTGCACCCGCGGCTATTCAGTGATGCTCGGCTATTGGGACGATGAGGAGCGCACCGCCCAGGCGATCGACCAGGCCGGCTGGATGCATACCGGCGACCTCGCGACAATGGACGATGCCGGGTACTGCAACATCGTCGGGCGCATCAAGGACATGGTCATCCGCGGCGGCGAGAACGTCTACCCGCGCGAGGTCGAGGAATTCCTCTACCGCCATCCGAAAATTCAGGATGTGCAGGTGTTCGGCGTACCCGACCAGCGCTTTGGCGAGGAGCTCTGCGCCTGGGTTAAACTGCGCGTGGGCGAGACGCTTGATCCGGCTGAATTGCAGGAATTCTGCCGCGGTCAGATCGCGCATTACAAAATCCCGCGGCACGTCCGCTTTGTCGATGAATTCCCCCTGACCGTCACCGGTAAGGTGCAGAAATTCATCATGCGCGAGCAGATGATCGCCGAGCTTGGCGTTCACGCAGCCAAGACTGCCTAACCATAATCCTCCCCTGCAAAAGCGGGGGAGATGGCGGGCCGGATGGGGTTCTCGCGCGCAAGCGATGCTTTTGCCCCGTTTACCATGCTGCGCATTGTCCCTCTCCTCCGCCTGCGGGGGAGGAACTCAGCCGGTCATTGATCGCGGCGATTCGGCGCCCTACGATCCTCGGCAAATCGTCGAGGAGATGCGCGATGGAATTTGGGGCATCGATCTTTTTCACCGATTATTCGATTACCCCCGCCGAATTGGCGTTAGCGCTCGAGGAGCGTGGCTTCGGCTCGTTATGGGTCGCCGAACACTCGCACATCCCGGTGCCGCGGCGCACCCCGCCGCCGGGCGGCGGGGAGTTGCACAAGCGCTATTACGATGTGATGGACCCATTCGTCACATTGGCTGTCGCCGGCGCGGTAACGAAAAAGCTGAAACTCGCCACCGGCATCTGCCTGGTGATCCAGCGCGACACGATCCAGACCGCGAAATCGGTCGCCTCGCTCGACAAGGTGTCGGGCGGCCGCTTTATCTTCGGTATTGGCGGTGGGTGGAATGCGGAGGAAATCGAAAACCACGGCACGGTCTTTGCGACGCGCATGCTGAAGATGCGCGAGCAGATCGAGGCGATGAAGGCGATCTGGACCCAGTCGAAGCCGGAGTATCACGGTGAGATCGTCGATTTCCCGACCATGATGACCTGGCCGAAGCCGGTGCAGAAGCCGCATCCGCCGGTCATTGTCGGCGGTGCTTTTCCGTGGGCGCCGCGCCGCGCGATCCGCTACGGCGATGGCTGGTACCCCAATGCCGCAGCGGGCGACCCGGCCGATTACCTGCCGAAATTCCGCAAGATGGCGGAGGACGCGGGGCGCGACCCGGCCTCGCTCACGGTGACCATCGGCGGCGCGCCGGAGGACGGCGACAAGCTCAAGCGGTTCCGCGACCTCGGCGCCGCCGGCGCCGTCGTGACACTGATGTCGGAGACCCGGGAACAGCTCCTGCCGCAGCTTGACCGCTGGGCGGAGCTGATTCGCCAGGTCGGAGGGTGAGCCTTTCACGGCGCGGCACCTTCAAGCAGTAGCGGGTATTGCGGCAAACAACCGCGACCCGTTGCGTGGCGCGCTTCGCAATCTTGTCGCGCGACGGCCGATCCGGTATCAAGGACGTTGTTCGCAAACCGTCATACATCGATGTTATGGCGAGTGGGCAACGGTTGAACGGAAGGTCGCTCGGTGGTGAACCCGCTCGATAGCTGTCCGGCCCTCGTCCTCAATGCGGATTTCCGTCCGCTCAGCTATTTCCCGTTGTCCTTGTGGTCGTGGCAGGACGCCGTCAAGGCGGTGTTCCTGGAGCGTGTCAACATCATCGACCATTACGACACCTATGTACGCAGCCCGAGCTATGAGATGCGGCTGCCCAGTGTCATTGCGCTGAAGGAATATGTGCAGGCGGCGCGCAACCCTGCCTTCACCCGGTTCAACGTGTTTCTGCGCGACCGTTTCAGCTGCCAGTATTGCGGCCGGCCGCGCCCGTCGCACGAATTAACCTTCGACCATGTCATCCCGCGCTCGCGCGGCGGCAAGACCTTGTGGACAAACGTCGTCACGGCCTGCGGCTCGTGCAATCTGCTCAAGGGCAGCCGTCTGCCGCATGAAAGCGGGCTGTTCCCCCGGCAGAAGCCGGTGCAGCCCAGCACGTTCATGCTGCAGGAAAACGGCCGTGCCTTCCCTCCCAACTATCTGCACGAGAGCTGGCGCGACTATCTCTACTGGGATAGCGAACTCGACCCCGCATAAGCGCCATGGAACATGCGATCGCAGCAGTCGAACTTGAGCGCGCGGCTGATTGGCGGATTAAGAAGCTCGGCGAAAATCCGGATGACGCGGAAAGCGCCGCTGCCGTTTTCCTGCTGCAGCGCCTGGCCGACGAGGTGCGGCAGGCGCGTAGCTCCTCAGCCTATATCGAGTATGTCGCGATCCTGAATTGGCTCGGCGAATTCGACGGCATGGATGACTATGCCGAGCGCGCCCACGCCTATCGGATGCGGATCGGCGTCGACCGGTTTCCCGAAAGCGCCGACGCCTACCTCAATGCCCTCATTGCCCTAGCAAAAGAGACGGCGGGGATCTGATCGGTTGTGAAGCCGGCATTCGGGACGCGCTCGCCGGGGTGCGAAGAAGGCTCGGCGCTGAGCAGCCGATCCGGGATGGGGAGGCTACCAGACCTCTCCTGGTTTAATGCTTCTCGTGCATGATCTTATCAGTCCACGCGAGCACCGCGCCGGCCAGCACAAAGGTGACTAGAATGAGTATCTCCCAGCCCACCGCAGCTTTGTCGGTGGCCTCGATATTGATGTAGCTCTCCAGCAGATCAATTGCCGCGATGGCGCTGATCGAGGCAAAAAGCTTCGGCTTGAGGCCGGCGAATTCCATGATGCCGTCCCACTCCGAGCGCGCGTTACCGGCGTCTGCGGAGGCCGGCGCGAAAATCTCGATGCCGGCGACGACGATCATGATCACCAGATTGCCGAGCAGCATCAGATCGACGAGCTTCAAGACGATCAGGATGATGTCCGGGCCAGTCATCCCGTTGAAGTCGGTGACGGCATGAACCAGCTCGCGGACAAACTGCGCCAGAACCAGGAGCAGCGCCGCCACCAGCCCGAGGCAGAACGGCGCCATCACCCACGCACTTGTGCGCAGCACGGTGCGGAGAACGCTGTTGAAACGCGGAGGCATAGCTGCCCTTATCGGGCGAGTCGGAGCCTGTCAATGAATGAGGCCGTCATGCCAGGGAGGCACTAATGCTAGGGAGGCTGCAATGATCGAGCAGACGTTGGACATCGCCACCAGGGACGGCGCGATGGAGACGTTTTGCTGCCATCCCGACCGCGGCGGCCCGCACCCGGCCGTCATGCTGTTGATGGACGCGCCGGGGATTCGCGAAGAATTGCGCGACATGGCACGCCGGCTCGGCACGGTCGGCTACTACGTATTGCTGCCCAATTTGTATTACCGCGCTGGCCGCGACACGATGTACGGCCCCGACGTCTTGGAGCATGGCAGCCCCGAGCACACGCGCATGCGTGCGGTGCGCACCAGGATGACGATCCCGCCGGTCATGGACGATGTCGCGGCGATGCTGGCGTTCCTCGACGGGCAGAAGGCGGCAAAACCGGGCCCAGTCGGCGCGCATGGCTACTGCATGAGCGGACCCTATGCGCTCGCGGCGGCGGCGCGCTATCCCGAGCGGGTAACGGCGGCGGCCTCGTTCTATGGCACCTGGCTGGTGAACAGGGACGCCGAGGAAAGCCCGCACCTCAATCTCGGCAAGATCAAAGGCGAGGCTTATATCGCCTGCGCCGAGCACGACGATCTGGCGCCTTTGCCGATGGTCGAGGAGTTACGCGGACTGTTCGCCGCCGCGCGCACGCAAGGGGAGATCGAGCTATACGCGACCGTGCATCACGGTTTCGCCTTCCAGCAACGCTGGTGCTACGACAAGCCGGCCGCCGAGCGCCACTGGGAGCGGCTGATCGCCCTCTACCGCCGTCGTCTGGGCTAGGTTAGCGCGGCGGGGCGACGATGCCGCCGCGCAGTTCGTGCACGACAACACCCAGACGCCGCGGCGGGGGCGCCAGCCAGAGCGGGTGAGCCAGACTGGTGGCGACGTCGCTTTCGCCGGCCTGCCAGCGGCGCCGCATCGTGTCGGGTGAGAAATCCGCCATCTTGTCGGCAAGCTGCTCGGGGCTGCCTTCGTGCACCAGGTGCAGGATGGTCATCGTCGCCTGGCTCGCCTCGGCCAGGCATTTGCGGAAATCGGCATCGCGCTGCGCCGGTGGCACGCGCTCACCCAATAGCGAAATCATCCGGCGCAGATCATGATTGCGCCGCAGCGCGGCGATCTCGCGAGCCGACCGCGCAACGCCGCCGCGGCCTGGTGCCGGGTCGAACCCGTCGATCACGAAACACAGGGTGTCAGCCGGGCGGGCGTCGTCAAGCGAGGCAACCGACACCGCATTGCCGCCATAGCGCTGACCATCGACTATAGTAGGAGGCATGCCCGCGATCACGCTGCTCGCCAGGACGTGATCGAGGGTCAGGACATGCCGGTCGTTATCGAAATAGGTTTCGGCTGACGTCACGGCATTGACCGCGCCCAGAACGACGCGCACCGACCCGGAATTGACCCGGTCAAAATCGACCACCGAGTCGACCAGTTCGCGGAGTTCGGCGGCGCGTATGGCCGGCCGTTCGGATGCGGCTTCGCCGCTGTTGCGGTTGCGCGCCAGGATGTTGCCGCGCAGCCATCCGCGCACGCTGCGCCGCATCGGGGTCTCGCGCTTTTGAGCGGTGCGCCGTCCCAGCTCCTGCCAGAACTGGCGCAAACGGAAGATGCGCTCGTGCGGCAGATTGCCGGCGATGATCGCGGCGTTGATCGCGCCCATTGCCGTGCCGGCGATCCAATTCGGGCGGATGCCGCAGGTCTCCAATGCGGCATAGGCGCCCGCCTGGTAGGCGGCAAGCGCGCCGCCCCCGGAGAGCACCAGGGCCACCCGTTCAAAACGGGCCAAGCTTTTGTCGGACCGCGCGCGCGCCAAATCCGGCTCCTCAAAGCCTGCCGCCACCCAATCGAGGCGCCGCGGGCATAAAATCAGCGGTTTAGTCACAGAGGGTCAGATTAGGCTAGCCCCCCGCGATGCTCATCATGCGGAGGTCGCCGCCGACCGTCCAGTAGCGAAACGCGCGGCACCCCGATTCTACTCCGCGCAGGTGATCCCCGAATAACGATCCCCCAGGCGAAAAACCTGCGGGTGATGACCCCCGGGGTGATGATCCCTAGCGGCTGATGGGGCCAGGCAATGCGGGGATGCTTTCGAGATAGACCGCGATGGCGCGGCGGTCGGTGTCGCTCAGTCGCGCGGTGTTCTTTACGATTTCCGCCATGCTGCCGCCGACTTCGTCGAAGTCCGGCGTGTGGCCGGTGGTAAGGACCTCGACGATGTCGTTCTCGCTCCAGTTGCCGATACCCGCGGAGCGGTCCGGAGTGATGTTCGGTGCTTTCTTGCTCCTGCCGTCGCCCGGAGAGCCAGCGAGAAGCCGGTGCGGGTCGGGCCGTCCGAGCCAGTCTCGTGGGGTATGACACTCGCCGCAGCGGCCGATTGTCACAACAAGGTAGGCGCCCCGGTTCCACACTGCATCGTGGTTTGGGTCGGGCAACCAGGGTCCGGGCGCCGGCGACAGTGCGATCGCGACGGCATTCTTCGCGCGCGGCAACAATCCGGGGCCCGCGGTGCTTTTCAAATCGGGGCGCGAGACCGGTGCCAGGCTGTACAAATATGTTCGGATAGCCGTCAGGTCTGCCTCGGTCAGCCGGTTGTAAGCCGGAAACGGAAATACCGGGACGTAATGCGTATCGTCGGGAGCGATCCCCCAGCGCATGGACCTGGTGAAATCCTGATCGGTCCACCTGCCGATCCCGGTGGCGCGGTCGGGGGTGATGTTAGGTGTCGTGATCGTGCCGTACTCGGTGGCCATCATACGGCCGCCGGCATAGGCGGCGCCGCCACGCTCGCGGTCGGTATGGCACGTCTCGCAGCCGGCCGCCGCCGCGAGATAAGCGCCGCGCGCGCCCGCCTCAGGGCTGTCGCTCGCCGCCGCTGCGGCCGTTGTCCTGGCGGCGACGCATAACACGGCGACCATCATCGCACGCCCAATCACAGCGCTCGGTCGACCGGGCACGCTGCGACGGCGTCGGATTGACGTGCCGACGTCAGGTCTTCTTTTCGCGGAAATCGGTATGGCAGCCGCCGCAGCCGCTCTTACCCATATCGCCGAACGCAGCGGTGATCGCGGCCTTGTCGCCGCCTTTCACCGCGGCATTCAGCGCGTCGGCCTTCGCCTGCGCGTTCTTGTGCGCCGCCTGGAATTTGTCGGGCTCGCTCCAGATGGCAGGTTTTGCCCAGGATTTGCCGGGCAATTTGTCCATCCCGGTGCCGGCTGGGGCAAGGCTTGGGATCTTGGCAATCGCCTTATCGAGGTCGTCCGCCGCGGTCTGAGCCGCCGGCAATTCGGCCTTGCCATCGAGGTAGGCCTTGACGGCCTCCATATCCTTGCCCTGCTGCTTCATCGAGGCTTGACGTTCCTCGGCGGCCTTCAGGGGGTCCGCGGATTGCGCCAGGGCGCCGCCGGGCCCGAAGAGCATAAAGGCGCCGGCAAGTAGGGCGGTTATTCTGGATCCAGTCATCAATCCCTCATCGGATGGTCGCTGACCCGACGTTAGACACTGGACCGACATCCGCAAGCGCGTACGGCGCCGGCTCGCGACTACGTGATTGGTATCTCAATATATTGTTTGAACGCGGGCCGCTCCCGCATCCGCTCGAACCAGGTCTTAAGGTGGGGCAAGTCGGGGCGTTCGATGGCAAAGCTGAACCAGCGATAGATCAGGGTCCCCATCACGATTTCGGCAAGGGTCAGGTGGTCCCCGGCGAGGAAGGGCCGATCCTTGACGGCGTCATCGACGATGGTCCAGGCCGAGGCGGCCCGGTGCCGCGCCGCCTCGAGCGCGGTCTGGTCGCGGGTTTCAGGCGTGCTGCGGATGAGGCCGTAGAGCAATGCCCCCATTGGCCCGCCGGGCACCGCCAATTGCCAATCCATCCAGCGCTCGACATGCGTGCGATGTGCCGGGTCGCTGGGATAAAGATGATCGCCGTTATGGGTGCTCGCCAGATAACGGCAGATCGTGTTCGACTCCCACATGATCAGGTCGCCATCCTTCACGGTCGGAACCAGACCATTGGGGTTCAGCCGCAAGTATTCGGGATCGCGGTTGCCTCCGAAAGGGCCGCCGACATCGAGTCGCTCGAACGGAATGTTGAGTTCGGCGCAGGTCCACAGCACCTTTTGCACATTTGATGATGTTGCCCGCCCCCAAATCTTCAACATCTCGCACCCTCCCGCCAATGGTCGGTATGGAGCCTGAGTTCGCCGTCGAGCGCAACTGCGCACAGGGTGCTGTATGATGGGGCCGGCATTAGCCCTCCGTTAGGAGTTTGCGATTATGAATTGCCTTCGAAGCAGGCGGACAGCGGCCAGGCTCGCCGTGACGAGCGCGATCATACTGGCGGGCATCGGTTATGGCGCGGTGCCGGCGCTGGCCAGCCAGCAAGGCGTGATCGCGACAAAGAAGTGGCAGATCATGGATAAGTGCGCCCGGGAAGCGCAGATGGCGTTTCCCGATTTCACCCCCGAGGCGAACGTGAAGCGCGACGACAAGCTGAAGGAATGTCTGGAGGGCAACAACATGCCGCCGCGCGAACCGATGTCCACTCATCCGTAATCGGAGCGCCATTCAGGCAGCACTCGACGCATGGATGACCCGATCCGCATTCCGATCGCGGCCGTACCTGCGGCCATTGCAGGGCTGGAGCGACCGTTGGTCGTCGACCTCGATGGCAGCCTGGTGCATAGCGACACGACGCTCGAGGCCTTCCTCGCCGCGTCGCGATCTCCGCTCGCGCTCATCCGCGCGATATGGGCGCTGCGCGACGGCCGGGCCGCGTTCAAGCGGCAGCTCGCGGCAGCGGTGACGCTTAACCCCGCACACCTCCCCTATAACGCGCCGCTTCTGACGTATCTGCGTGCCGAGCACGCTGCGGGCCGTGCCCTGGTGCTTGCGACCGGCGCGGACCGGGCAACGGCCGACGCGGTCGCCGACCATCTGAGACTGTTCGACCGCGTGCTCGCGTCGGACGGTCAGACCAATATGACGGGCAAAAACAAGCTTGCAGCGATCAGTCGCTACCTCGATGGTGCGCCGTTCACCTATATCGGCAATAGCGGCACCGATCTCGGGGTGTGGTGCGGCGCCGCCGGTGCGATCTGTGTCAACGCACGACCAAAGGTCGTCCGAGCGGCGGCGATGCTGACCACGGTCGAGCGGGAATTCTCCGCACCGCCCGGCGGAGCGCGTCTGCTGTTGCGTGCCATGCGCCCGCATCAATGGGTGAAGAACCTGCTGGTCTTTGTGCCCTTGGTCGCGGCGCACGCGATCGGTGACATCCCGGGTTGGCTGGCGGCGATCGCGATGTTCGTGGCGTTCTGCTGTGCCGCCTCGGCGATCTACCTGGCGAACGATCTGACCGATCTCGCCGCCGACCGGCGGCATCCGACAAAAATGCATCGCCCCTTTGCCAGCGGCGTGTTGCCGTTACCGATCGGGCTGATCGCGGCGCCGCTCCTGATGCTGCTCGGGATCGCGCTGAGTCTGGCTGCTGGGGCCTTTCCAACGTTGCTTGCCTACGGCGCGCTGTCGGTCGGGTATTCGCTCTGGCTGAAGACACAGCCGCTTGTCGATGTGTTCGCGCTCGCCGCGCTCTATGGCCTGCGGCTTTTGGCCGGCGGCGCGGCCAGCGGTTATCCCGTCTCGCTTTGGCTGCTCGCCTTTTCCAGTTTCCTCTTTCTGGGTCTCGCCTTGATCAAGCGGGTGG
Source organism: Alphaproteobacteria bacterium (assembly GCA_019240125.1). Classification (GTDB taxonomy): domain Bacteria; phylum Pseudomonadota; class Alphaproteobacteria; order ATCC43930; family CGMCC-115725; genus DATARH01. The sequence goes on along the minus strand of JAFAYW010000130.1, from coordinate 7,957 downwards.
CCGAATTAATGGCGCTTCCGCCCGGCGCGATGATGCGGGCGGCCGGGCGCGGTTACCGCGCCGGCGACCTGCCGATCCTGCAGCTGATGGGCGTCGCATCGAGTTTCGTAGCCTCGATGGTGCTGGCGCTCTACGTCCAGAGCGAGCTCGCATCGGCGGCTGGCCGGCAATTGACGCCGTCATGGATCATCGTGCCGGCGGTACTCTTCTGGGAATGTCGCATGTGGCTTGTCACCGCGCGTGGCGAGATGCATGACGATCCGGTGGTGTATGCCGCCCGCGACTGGGTCTCCTGGTTCGTCGCGATCGGCTGCTTCGCGGTGCTGCTGTTCGACCGGCTGATCGGAACCTAGGTGCCGGCCCGGCCTGCCCGTCGTGGCGATTACGCCGCCTGGGGTGGCACCATCCGCGCCCGCCACGAAGTTTACCGGCCGCAGACGATCGTGATGGCACGCGCGGCGCTGGCGGCGGCCACCCCGCCGGTCCTCGCCTATGGCTGTGGCCGCTCTTATGGCGATGTCTGCCTCAATCCGGATGGCACCCTGATCGATTGCCGCCAGCTGGACCGGTTTATCGCGTTCGATGCCGCGACCGGCATCCTCGCCTGCGAAGCGGGGGTACAGTTAGGCGATATTCTTCGGGTCGTTTGCCGCCCTGATCGGGATGGCACCGCCTGGTTTCTGCCGGTGTTACCGGGGACGCGCTTTGTTTCGGTGGGTGGCGCGATCGCCAATGACGTGCACGGCAAGAACCATCGTCAGCGAGGCTGCTTTGGCAACCATGTGCTGAGCCTCGAGGTGGCGCGCCGGGACGGGTCGCTCGCGACCTGTTCACGCGAGCAAAACCAGGAATTATTCGCCGCGACGATCGGCGGGCTCGGCCTGACCGGTGTGATCGTGACGGCACGACTGCAATTGCAGCGCGTGCCCGGGACATGGCTTGAGGCCGAGACGGTCCGTCTCGACAACCTGACGGATTTTTTCGCGGTGAGTGCCGAGGCGGATACGGCGTGGGATTATGCCGCGGCTTGGATCGACTGCCTTGCCACCGGTGCGGCGCTGGGGCGGGGCATCTACAGCCAGGCGCGGCACCAGCCCGGCAACGCGCCGCCACTCGCCCCCCCGAAGCTGACGATACCTATCACGCCGCCGCTCTCGCCGCTGAACCGCGTGTCGCTGCGGGCCTTCAACAGCGCCTATTTCCACTGGCACGGGCGCCGCCAAAGGCATCGCTCGATCGTCCCGTATCAGCGCGTGCTGTTCCCGCTCGACCAGCTCGGCGGCTGGAACAGGCTCTACGGCCGGCAGGGCTTCTTCCAGTTCCAATGCGTTATCCCGCAAGATGCCGAGCGTGAGGCCATCGCAGATATCCTGGGCGACATCGCGGCCTCGGGTGACGGGTCGATGCTGGCGGTGTTGAAGCGCTTTGGCGACACCCGCTCGCCGGGATTGCTGTCGTTTCCGATGCCAGGAACGACCTTGGCGCTCGACTTCCCCAATCGCGGTCCAGGCACGCTCAACCTGTTGCGGCGGCTGGAGGACATCGTCGTCGCAGCCGGGGGGCGGCTTTATCCGGCCAAGGATGCCACGATGCGCGCTGAGACCTTCCGCCGCGGGTTTCACCGCCTCGATGAGTTCTTGCCGCATGTCGACCGCGGGATCTCGTCAGGCTTCGTGCGGCGGATGGGATTGGCGTGACGGGCGCCGCCGCTGGTCAGCGCGTCGCGATTTTCGGCGCAACGTCGGGCATCGCCATCGCCACGGCACGGCGCCTGGCCGATCAACGTGCCCGCATCGTATTGATCGGCCGCGACCGGGAGGCCACTGAGGCCCTGACGGGTGACCTTCGCGTCCGGGGCGCGGCGGCAGTGCAGAGCCTTGAGGCCGATTTCACTCAAGTGGAGACATTGCAGGACATTGTCGCGCGGGCCTGGGGGGTATTTTCCGGACTCGATGTTGCTCTCATCGCCTACGGTTCGCTTCCCGACCAGCAGCAGGTCGACGCGGATGCGACCCTGCTGGCATCGGCCATCTGCCTCAACTTCACGAGCCCAGCCTTCGTGGCGCAACATCTCGCCGCACGCTTCGAGGCGGCGGGAAGCGGCACGATTGCCGTCATCACGTCGGTCGCTGGCGACCGCGGACGCAAGAGCAACTATCTTTACGGCGCAGCCAAAGGCGGCCTGCAGCGCTTTCTCCAAGGGCTGCGCCACCGTCTCCATGCGGCAGGGGTTCAGGTGCTCGATATAAGGCCGGGCTTTGTGCGCACCCGAATGACGGCGCATCTGGCGCAAACCGGGCCGCTCTGGGCCACGCCCGACCACGTGGCCGCCGACATCGTGCGCGCAGTCGCGCGGCGGCGGGCGGTGCTCTACACACCGGGATTCTGGCGCATCATCATGGCGATCGTGCGCGCCTTGCCACGCCCGATCTTCCACCGCACGTCACTTTAGCGAGAAAAGCGCGTGCAATCCTGGCTCATCCTGGCGGCGTCGATCGTGTGCAATGCCGCTGGCAATCTGCTGATCCGCCGGTTTGCAGCCGGCGACGCAGCCTTCGGCTTGCGTGGATATCTCTCGCCCTGGTTCGCGCTGGGGCTTGCCGCGTTCGGTATGGGCGTTCTGCTATATGGGCAGGCGCTGCGGCATATCCCGATCGTGCTGGCCTATCCGATCCAGGTCGGCGCCTGCGTCCTGATCATCGCGATTTTCGCGGTCGGTATGTTCGGCGAAAAGCTCGGGCTCACCGATCTGCTGGGGATCGCGCTGATCCTGTCGGGAATCGGATTGCTGGGGCGCATGGCGGCCTGATCCATGCCCTACTTGTGGCAGCTAGCGGTCATTTTGCGTTCGGCGGCGGATTTCGGCAGCCACAGATCCTCGACAAAGACGACGAGCGGTGCGTTCGATTGCTGGTCCTGCACGGTGGCCCGGCCGGGCTTGTTGAAATTGCCGCTCAGGGTATCGCCGTCGGCGACCGTACCGCCGGCGATTCGATCAAGAACCGCATAGCCCTGCGGCGTACTGACGAAAATTTTGTTGCCGCAGTTCGAGGCTTGCGACACATACCCCGATGTCAGATCCGCGGCCTGCGGCGAGCGGCAGCGTATGGCGATGCGCTGCGCAACCTCCGGCAAGGTCAGGCGTCGATCGGAGATTTGCGCGAAAACGGATCGGCCGGCGGTTGGGTCGAACAGCGAAACCTGGCCGATCTCCTCGACATTCCCGGTCAGGGTGTCGCCTTCCTTGACGCCGCCCGCGCTGTCGGCTCGCAGCACGGAGTAGCCGAATTGCGAGGAGACGAAGAGATAACCGCCGCAGCCCGCGACGCGATACACCGTGCCGTCGGCCCGCGCCGCCGCCATGCCATAAAAAAGACCGAGAACCGCATACAAAGTAAGACATCCGAAACGCATTTGTAGGAGGCTCCGGGTATGGCGAACGGCCGGGTTCGACCAGTCGCTTGATCCGCAGAGGATAATATGCGCGTTACCCGCTCGTCCCGCGACAGCCAGTTACGACCCTCATGAGCCGGCCCAAGAAAATCCTCGCAGTCGCCTCGTCCGGGGGCCACTGGCTGCAGCTCCTGCGGCTGCGGCCGGCTTTCGAGGGGCACCGTGTGGTGTTTGCGACAACGCAGGCCGACAGCCGACTCGAACTGGCCGATGAAATCGTCCGCGCCCTGCCCGACGCCAATCGCAACAGCAAATTACGGCTGGCATGGCTGATGCTGTGCTGCGCCACGCTGGTGCTGTGGGAGCGGCCCGATGTCATCATCTCCACCGGGGCCGCCCCGGGGTACTTTGTGATCCGCCTCGGCCGCCTGCTTGGCGTCCGCACCCTGTGGCTGGAGAGCATCGCCAATGCCGAGGAATACTCGTTGTCCACCCGGCTGGTGCTGCCTTATGCCGACCTGACGCTGACACAATGGCCGCATTTGGCGCGACCCGAAGGACCACATTATTGCGGCAGCGTCCTATGATTTTTCTGACAGTCGGAACCCAATTGCCGTTCGATCGGCTGGTCGCGACGGTCGATGCCTGGCTGGAAAGCCACGCGACAACACGCACCTTCGCGCAGATCGGCGAGTCGCCATACCGCCCCAACCATATGGAATGGGCCAATTTCCTTACCGCCACACAGTTCCGTGAACACGTCTCGGCGGCCAATGTCATCGTCTCGCATGCCGGGATCGGCAGCCTCCTGATGTCGTTAATGGCGCGCAAGCCGATGATCGTGATGCCGCGGCAGGCAGCGCTCAACGAAATCCGCAACGATCACCAGCTGGCGACCGTCAAATGGCTGCGCGAGCTGCCTGGGATCACCGTCGTTGATGATGAGGATGGCCTCGCGACAGCGCTCAGCCGGCGCGACTGGCAGCAGCCGGACGAGATGCCGCGGACGGCCTCGCCCAAGCTGCTTGCCGCGGTGCGCGACTTTATCGAGCGGGACTGACCAGCGGGATTTTCAGCGGCTCAGGCCCGCACGGGCTTGCGTGCCAGGAAATCCTTGAAGCCCTCGCGCGGGTGGCCAGCCTGCAGCCAGGAGCCGCGGGCGTCTTCCTCAAAATCATAGCGTTCGGCGAGCGACATGCCGGCGCCCTCGTGCAACAGGCGCTTCAGCCCCTGCACCATGCGCGGATCATTTTTGGCGATCATCCGACCCATCTCGACCGCCGCCTCGACCACCTTGCCGACAGGCACGATCTCGTTGAGCAGGCCGATGCGCTCGGCTTCGGCGGCCGGCACGACGCGCCCGGTGAACAGTAATTCCTTGGCCTTCGGCCAGCCGACCAGCAGGGGTAACGACCAGCTCGAATTGACCCGGCCATAGCTCGCCGCCAGGAAGCGGAACTGCGTCTTCTCGCAGCCCACCCGCAGGTCGAGGCTCGATGACAGCAATGCCGCGCCGCCATAGGCGAGACCGTTGATGGCGCCAATCAACGGCTTGGCATAGCTGGCGATATGCCAGCTGATCTCGCCGCGATGCTCGGTTCGCTCGGCCAGCTCCTCCGAACTCAATCCGGCCATCTCGTGGATGTCAGCACCGGCGGAAAATGCCCGGTCGCCGGCGCCGGTTATCACCACCGCCTTGATGTCATCGTCGGCCTCGTACCCGGTCAAAGCGTGATCGAGTTCCTTCATCAAGCCATAGCTTAGCGCGTTGAGCTTTTCTGGGCGGTTCAGCGTGATCAGGCCGACGCCATCTTGGGTCTCGCTTAGGATGTATTCGTAGTCCATCGCGCTTTCCTTCCCTCCCCGTGTTGCTCGGCGCATTATGGCACCAGATTGCTTCGTCCCTGCGATCCTCGCAACGACCACCGAAGATGTCATTGAGAGCGCCAGCGAAGCAATCCGGATGAACCGAATGGGAGGACGGCGATGGGCGGAGCACTTGACGGTATCCGGGTGCTGGAACTGGCGCGGTACCAGGCAGGGCCGCGCGGCGGCATGATCCTCAGCGATCTTGGCGCGGAGGTGATCAAGATCGAGAAGATCGGCGGCGAGGAAACCCGCCAGTCGCACCCGATCGTCAAGGGCCAGAGCGTCTACTTCTCGGTCTATAACCGCGGCAAGAAAAGCATGTGCCTCGACATGCGCACTCAGAAGGGCAAGGAGATCTTCGCCACCCTGGTACCGACCGCCGACATCGTGCTGCAGAACTTCCGGCCCGGCGTGATGGAGAAGATGGGCTTTGGCTATGACGATCTCGTCAAGCTGAAGAAGGATATCATCCTCTGCTCGGTGTCGGGTTTTGGCCAGTATGGCCCCTATCGCGAACGGCCGGCCTTCGACCCGCTCGGGCAGGCGATGAGTGGCCTGATGTCATTGACCGGCGCGCCGGTCGGGCAACCGCTGGGCGCCGCCACCTCGCTGGTCGATCGCTATACCTCACTGCACGCGACGATCGGCACATTGGCGGCGCTGCGCCACCGGGACCAGACCGGCGAGGGCCAGATGGTCGATTGCTGCCTGATGGATTCCGGTATCACGATGGTCGAAATCCCGATGTCCTATTACCTCGCGACCGGCCAGGAGGGTGGTGAAGGCGGCCGGCCGCCCTACAAGGCGAAAGACGGCTACGTTGTTATATCGGCGTCCTCGAAAGACATGGCGACTCGGCTGATGCGTATCGCGACGGGGGACCAGAGCGCGAGCGTCGGCGGCTGGACCAGCCGCGAGGGGAATGATGATCCGCGCAAGGTCGCGGTGTCGAAATGGTGCGCGGAGAATACGGTCGAGCACATCGTCGCGACCTTGATGAAGGCGGAGATTCCCGTAGCGCCGGTCAACACCATCGCCCAGGCGGCAAAGGACCCGCATGTCTGGGAACGCGAGATGATGGTTAAGATGCCCGACGCGCTGGCCGGCGAAATGTACCTGCCGGGCGCCACGATCAAGATGTCGAAGACTCCGGGCCGCGTCGCGCCGGTGCCGACACCCGGCCAGCACACCGACGAGGTGCTCTCCGGCCTGCTCGGCTACAACGCCGCCACCTTGCGCGAATTGCGAGACGCCAAGGTGATCGCCTAACCCCATCCCTCATTGTCAATCCGGCGCGGCCCGAAGGGGCGAACCCGGAATCCACGAGGCGCCGCTATGGATTCCGGGTTCACGCCTATGACGTGCCCCGGAATTATAGTGGGAGAGGGTGTCAGTATCCCGTCGCGCGATCGATTTCCTGCAATAGGCCGCTGCCCGCCTCGATATTGCGGAGGTTGGCTGCGATTTCGGTGACCAGCTGCGCCACGGTCGGGCGGCGCGCGACATGCGGCATCACCGTGATCTTGGGATGATCCCAGAGCGGGCTTTCCGGCGGCAAGGGCTCGGGGTGCAGTGCATCGAGCGCGGCGTAGGAGAGCTGACCCGAATCGAGGGCCGCGATCAAATCGTCGAAGACGACGTGCTTGCCGCGCCCGACATTCACCAACATCGAGCCGCGCGGCATCATCGCAAAGGTGCGGGCGCAGAAAATGCCTTCGGTCTCGCGGGTCAAGGGCAACAGGCAGACGGCGATATCGGTCTGCGCCAGAAACGGTTCGAGCTGGTCGGCCCCGTGGAACACCGTCACCTCTTCCTGACGCGGGTTGCGCACCCAGGTCGAGACCGGAAAGCCAAGCTGTTTCAGCACCAAGGCCGGCGCTTTCGCCATCAGGCCAAACCCGAGAAAGCCGATGCGCCGCTCCTCCGGCCGGATGATCCGGGTGCGGCGCCATTCATGATTCTTCTGCGCCTCGGCGTAACCCGGCACGTCGCGGTGAAACCGCAGCACATGCATGATGACGTACTCCGTCATCATCGGGTCGCCGCCCGCCGGCTCGACCTTGCCGAGCGGCACCTTCGGGCAGCGCGGATGGTTGATAAAGCCATCCACCCCGGCCGAGCGGCTGAACATCGCCTTCAAATTCGGAAAATCCGGCAACTCGCCAAAATCGGGGCGGATAAAGGCGACGTATTCGATATCGGCCGGGTTGCCGGCCTCCGGCCAGATGCGGATTTCCAGATCGGGCAATTGCGTCGCGAAGGCGTCGCGCCACATGCCGGCATTCCCGATCTGCTTGTCCAGATTGACGATCAGCAGCGCCATCAATTTCTCCCGTGTTTCCGCGATCGTAGCCGAGCGGTGCAGGTGCGGTCATCCCTTACCGCACCTCCTCCGCCGTCATCCCCGGGCTTGACCCGGGGATCCACGGGGGCACCTCCGCAGATGGCCGGGTCAAGCCCGGCCATGACGGTTAGGGGTGGCGGGGATGCGTTGAAACCGCGGGGCGTTGGACGCATGCTGCGGGCCGGGGAGGACCTTGTGCATGAGTGATCCGGTTGATGTGCTGATCATCGGTGCCGGCGCGTCGGGCGCGGCGGTGGCGTGGAGCCTGGCCGAGACCAAGATGCACATCCTCTGCCTCGAACAGGGCGGCTGGATGAACCCGGCGACCTATCCCAGCACCGGGCGCGATTG
>JAFAYW010000066.1 GCA_019240125.1 Alphaproteobacteria bacterium | reverse complement strand
AAGCAGATTGCGCGCTCGATGCAGCATTAACACCGATTGCTGGTCGGCATTTTTCACCGGCACAAACCGCATCGATGGCCGTGTTACCGCTTCGCAGATCGCCTCAGCATCGGCTGCATCATTTTTGTTCCGCTTGACGTAGGCCTTCACGTAACCCGGCGGCATCAGCTTCACACAATGTCCGAGCGAGGCCAGTTGGCGAGCCCAGTGGTGCGCCGTCGCGCAAGCCTCCATGCCGACCAGGCACGGCTCCACTGATGCGAAGAAACCGATCACCTCGCCGCGTCGAAGTCGCCGACGAATGACGACTTGCCCTTCATCGCCGACACCGTGGACCTGAAACCAGTGCTTCGCGAGATCAAGACCTATCGTGGAGATTTTCTGCATGTGGACGGCTCCCCTCATTCTCGGCTTTCAGCAACGACCACTTTACGCGCTCGAAGCTGGGAGCAAGGGCCGTCCACCCCATCAAGATTTTTGCACGACAGGCTCATAACCGCATCTTGGCATTATAATTTCTGCAAGAGTAGTAAAATACTAATATTAGAGTTCCCACACTCTCTATAATCAAGGCGCCAACAAATAACCAGTCGCTATAAGGATTACTATGAATGGCACCTCTTCCAAGTGATACTTGTGCAATCACGGTCGCTTCAAAAATTCCTAACCCTCCGACTACCCACGCCCAACTTCCACGGGAGGTTTTCCATCCAACTCGTTCTCGATAATATGCAACCCGCCAAAACGCCAACAGCTCGACTAGCGATAGGCAATATACGATAGCATACGTCTCGGTCGTCATAGCATTCTTGTCGGGCGAGGCTCGCAGCAGCGAAGGTACCGTGCGGAAGTTAAGATTTTTGCACAAAACCTAAGTGCCTGAAAAAAGATATTCTCTCCGTGCAGAATAAACGTGCAGAACCAACCCACTGCTCGGGTTGCCGAGCCGCTTAATGCTGCTCCCGCGTTGCGTGGAAGCGGATGGCGGGCCATTCGTCGGCCGTCGTGCGCAAATCCCAGCTGTTGCGCGCGAGGAAGACCGGGATGCCGTCATGGTCTTCCGCCAGGGCCGAGGAGTTGCGGGCGCGGAACTTATCGAGTTCCGGCTGTTCCGCCTCCAGCCAGCGCGCGGCCTCATAGGGCGCGCTTTCGAGCCGGGTCGCGAGGTTGTATTCGGCCGCCAGCCGCGCCTGCAATACGTCGAGCTGCAGGGCGCCGACCACGCCGATCACCCAATCGCTGCCATTGACCGGCTTAAACACGCGCGTCACGCCCTCATCGGCGAGTTGTGTCAGCGCGTGCCGCAGGTGTTTCTGGCGCATCGGGTCTTCGATACGGACCCGGCGCAGGATTTCCGGCGCGAAACTCGGCAGGCCGGTGACGCGGATATCGGCGCCCTCGGTCAAGGTGTCGCCGATGCGCAACGTGCCGTGATTGGGGATGCCGAGGATGTCGCCGGGCCACGCCTCCTCGGCGAGGTTGCGGTCGCGCGCCAGGAAGAACACCGGGTTCTGCACCGATAGCAGCCGGTTGCTGCGCAGGTTCTTCAATTTCATGCCGCGGCGGAAGCGGCCCGAGCACATGCGGACAAAGGCGATGCGGTCGCGGTGCTGCGGGTCGATATTGGCCTGCACCTTGAACACGAAACCGGTAACCGCGTCTTCCTCGGGCAAGATCGGGCGCGGGCCGGCGCCATTGGTCGCCGGCTGCGGTCGCGGCGGCGGCGCCAGATCGGCGACGCCGCGCAGCAACTCGCGCACCCCAAAATTGTTGAGCGCGCTGCCAAAGAACACTGGCGTCAGGTGCCCCTCGCGGAACGATTGCAGGTCGAACGGCTTGCACAGCCCCTGCGCCATCTCGACCTGATCGCGCAATGTCGCGATTGCCGCCTCTGGCAATTGTTTCACCAGTTGCGGGTCATCGAGGCCGCGGCAGCGGATCGGCTCCACCACCTGGTTGTTGGCGCTGCGGTCGAACAACAAGAGCGCGTCGCCGAGAATGTCGTAGGTGCCGAGGAAATCGCGGCCCATACCGATCGGCCAGCTCGCCGGCGTGGTGTCGAGCGCCAGCGTCTGCTCGATCTCGTCGAGCAATTCGAACGCGTCTCGCCCTTCGCGGTCGAGCTTGTTGATAAAGGTGATGATCGGCACATCGCGCAGGCGGCAAACCTCAAACAATTTCTTGGTCTGCTCCTCGATGCCGCGCGCCGCGTCGATCACCATGACCGCGCTGTCGACCGCGGTCAGCGTGCGATAGGTGTCCTCGCTGAAATCCTGGTGGCCCGGCGTGTCGAGCAGGTTGAACACGGTACCGTCGCTCTCGAAGGTCATCACCGCCGAGCTGACCGAGATGCCGCGTTCACGCTCGATCGCCATCCAGTCCGAGCGCGCCCGCCGCCGCTCGCCACGCGCCTTGACCTCGCCCGCCATCTGAATGGCGCCGCCAAACAGCAGCAATTTCTCCGTGAGCGTGGTCTTGCCGGCGTCGGGGTGCGAGATGATCGCGAAGGTGCGCCGGCGCGCGATCTCGTCGGTAAGCGCTGTCATTTGCTTCCTGAGGTAGATGCGTTTCTCGGTGCGCGGAGACGCGTGAGATGAAGTTGATGCAATAAAGCATCAACATTCCAGGGCACTTGCTGAAATTCCGCCTTCGATCGCATCACGTTATGGCTATGAGGAATTGCACGACACTCAGCACCTTGAGGATCATCAATCTGTCGGACCGCTTGTTCCAACCGAACGCCAACGTCACGGCAACCCCCAAAACAACAAAGACAAACCCACCATAATCCTTAATACTCAACTTGTTTTGGATCATATCTACAATGATCCCGGCGGTGATGCCGGCGACAAAAATCCCTGCGAATATAAGCAACGCTAGCTTCCAGTGTCGTCGCGGCGCGGTGTACGCAGCAGCGAGCATACCCCATATTGGCGCTCCATATTCTGCCGCGAACACCAATCTTATTATTGAGGCACCGCTGACCTTCCAGGCAGCAGTGCCGACGATAATAGCCGCAATCACAGCCGCGAAAGCCGCGAGCGGGGCGAGAACCCAGCGGACCACTGTGGATTGTGACTCCGTCACGTCAGCCGCTCTTCATCCACGTAGAGCGCCACTCATGGGCGCGAGCAATCCCAATACGCGGTTGCAGCGCCATAAGCCAAGTTTAAGCGGCTATATGGCGCCTCGCGGTGCGAATACGACCATCCCGTGATCCGCGTGCCGAGAGCGTCGGCACCTTTGCTAGAGTGTCGGCGCGGACAGATGGGGAGACTCGGGTGGGTCAGCAGATCGAAGAATTGGCGCGGTTTGTCGCCCAAACGAAATGCGCGGACATTCCCGAGCCGGTGCGCGCGCACGGCAAGCTCGTGCTGCTCGACACGTTGGGCGTGATCCTCGCCGGCAGCGAGCGGCCCGAGGTTGCGGCGCTCCGCCAGCGGCTGGCGCCAACCGGCGGCACCGGCGCGACACTCTACGCGCGCGGCTGGGCCGCGCAGGACCCACGTTTTGCCGGCTTGCTCAACGGCATCGCCGGGCGCGCTATCGAGCTATGCGAAGGGTTGCGCTTTGTCTCCGGCCAGGCCGCGATGCAGGTCTTGCCCGGCGTCTTGGCAGTCGGCGAACACGCGCACGCGTCGGGCAGCGAGATGCTGGCGGCGTTCATTCTCGGCTATGACACCGTGGCACGGCTGGCGGGCGGCTACACCGCGCGCCCCCTCGCCCACCAGAACGGCCAGGTCGCGATGCTCGCAGCGGTCGCCGCCGGGGCAAAATTGCGCGGGCTCGACGCGCAAGGCGTCAGCCGTGCGATGCGCATCGCGACGACGCAGATCGTGACGCCGAGCTACACCAATGCCGTGGCCGGCGCGACGACGCTGAACGTCGCCGGCGGCATGAGCGGGTTTGCCGCCGGCTTTGCGCCGGAACTGGCGATGGCCGGTTTCGAAGCGCAGCCCGACGCGATCGAGGAATCGCTCAGCCAACTGGTCGGCGACGGCTTCACCCCCGCCAACCTGCTCGACGAGATCGGCACCCGCTGGGAGATCACCCGCAACTACTTCCGGCTTTATGCCTGCTGCAACCCGATCCATCCGTCGCTCGATGCCGTCGCGGCGGTGCTTGCGGTGCTGAAACCGCAACCCAAGCAGATCGAGCGCATCGATATCGCGACCTATCGCTTTGCCTCGGTGATGCGCAATCCCGATCCCCCTAATTATTTCGCGTCGAAATACTCGTTGCCGCACGCGGCTGCGACGATGGCGGTACGCGGTGCCGCCGATTTCGCCGCGCTCGATGACAGCGCGCTGACCGACCCGGTCATCGCCGCCTTGCGCCACAAGGTGCATGTCAGCGAGGACCCGTCGATGAGCGCGCTGGCGCCGCGGCTGCGCCCGGCTCGGGTCACGCTGACACTGGCCGATGGTCGGCAGACCACTCACGAGGTCAAAAGCCATCGCGGCGATTTCCAGGAGCCGTTCACCGAGGCCGAAATCCGCGCCAAGTTCCGCCAGCTCGCCGGGACCGTGTTACCTGCGGCGGGGGCGGCGGCGGTCGAGCAGGCGGTCGATGCGTGCGAGAGCTGGGGCGAGGTCGGCGAACTGCCAGCGCTGATGCGCCTCCATGGCGTTTGAGACGTAGGGCGGGAAAGCGCAGCGCCTTCCGCCTCTGGGTGCACCGTTGGCGGAAGGCGCTTCGCTTTCCCGCCCTACGATCTGCAACTTGACAGACGAAGGTCGCGCCGCGACATTGCGGCCATGTACGCGATCGGCAGCATCACGGCGACTACCGCCCCCGGCGACGGGGTCTCCGGAGGTCGTGCGCGCTGATCCGACAGCACAGCTTGGACCGAACGGACCCCGTCGGCGACGACGGGGTTTTTTCATGACCAGATGCCCGAATAGCGGCCTGGCGAGGCAGAGATGAGCGACGCGATTACGGTGACATTGCCCGATGGCAGCCGGCGGGAGTTTCCGGGGCCGGTGACCGGTGCCGAGGTGGCGGCGTCGATCGGACCCGGCCTCGCCAAGGCGGCGATCGCGATGAAGATCGATGGCCAGGCGCGCGATCTCGCGACCCGCATCGAACGCGACGCCGCTGTCGCGATCGTCACATCCAACACGCCGGAGGGGATCGACATCCTGCGCCACGACGCGGCGCATGTGATGGCCGAGGCGGTCAAGGAACTCTACCCCGAGACGCAGGTCACCTTCGGCCCCGCCACCGAGACCGGGTTTTATTATGATTTCGCCCGCGAGACGCCGTTCACGCCGGAGGATCTGGCGCGTATCGAAGAACGCATGCGCGATATCGTCAAACGCGACGAGCCGATCGCGCGCGAGGTG
>JAFAYW010000347.1 GCA_019240125.1 Alphaproteobacteria bacterium | reverse complement strand
CGAGGGCATGGCGATCGCTGGCATTGCGGTCGGGGCGACCAAGGGGTTTGTCTATGTCCGCTCGGAATACCCGCACGCGATCCGCACATTGGGGCGCGCCATCGAGATTGCTCGCGCCGAGCGGCTGCTGGGGCCGGGGATCGGCGGATCGGCTTTCGATTTTGACCTGGAGATCCGGGTCGGCGCCGGGGCCTATGTGTGCGGTGAGGAGACCGCGCTGCTCGACAGCCTCGAAGGGAAGCGCGGGCAGGTGCGCGCGAAGCCGCCATTGCCGGCGCATCGCGGCGCCTTCGGGCAGCCGACCGTCGTCAATAACGTGATTTCGCTGGCTTCGGTGCCGGCCATCCTGGCCGATGGCGCCGAGGCCTATCGCGATCTTGGCTATGGCCGCTCGCGCGGCACGATGCCGATCCAGATCGCCGGCAACGCCCGGCATCGCGGCCTGTTCGAGGCGGCGTTCGGGTTGACCCTGGGAGAGATCGTCGACGATATCGGCGGCGGCACGGCCACCGGCCGGCCGGTGCGGGCGGTGCAGGTGGGCGGCCCGCTCGGTGCGTATTTCCCGCGCGCTTTGTTTGACACGCCGTTTGATTATGAGGCTTTCGCCGCGAAGAACGGGTTGATCGGCCATGGCGGCGTGGTGGTGTTCGACGATACCGTCGACATGGCCCGCCAGGCGCGCTTCGCGATGGAGTTCTGCGCGATCGAGAGCTGCGGCAAGTGCACGCCGTGCCGGATCGGCTCGACCCGCGGGGTCGAGATGATCGACAAGATCGTGCGCGGCGAACGCCGGCCCGAGAACCTGAAACTGCTCGACGAATTGTGCGAGACGATGCGTCTCGGGTCGCTGTGTGCGCTCGGCGGATTTGTGCCCTATCCGGTGACCAGCGCCATCACGCATTTCCCTGAAGATTTTGGCGGGGCGGCGATAACGGCCGCCGCCGCGGCCTGAGGAGGCACTGCATGTCTCTGATTCAAGAAACCGATTACGGCACCCCGGAGTCGAAATCCGAAAAGATGGTGTCGCTGATGATCGACGGGTTCGACGTGACGGTGCCGGAAGGCACCTCGATCATGCGGGCGGCGATGGAGATCGGCATCAAGGTGCCGAAACTCTGCGCCTACGACATGGTCGACAGCTTTGGCTCGTGCCGCTTGTGCCTTGTCGAGATTGAGGGGCGCAACGGCTTGCCGGCCTCGTGCACGACGCCGGTCGCGCAAGGCATCAAGGTGACGACGCAGAACCAGCGATTGGGGCGTGTCCGCCGCAACGTGATGGAGCTCTATATCTCCGATCACCCGCTCGATTGCCTGACCTGTTCGGCCAACGGCAATTGCGAGTTGCAGGATATGGCGGGCGCCGTGGGCTTGCGCGAGGTGCGCTATGGCTACGAGGGCGAAAACCACCTCAGGGCGGTGAAGGATATTTCCAATCCGTATTTCACCTTCGATCCGGCGAAATGCATCGTCTGCTCGCGGTGCGTGCGGGCTTGCGAAGAGGTGCAGGGCACATTTGCGCTGACCATCGACGGACGCGGGTTCGCCAGCCATGTCGCCGCGGGCATGGACCAGCCGTTTCTCGATTCCGAATGCGTATCCTGCGGCGCTTGCGTGCAGGCCTGCCCGACCGCGACCTTGATGGAGAAATCGGTCATCGAGCATGGCCAGCCGGAGCATGCGGTGGTCACGACCTGTGCCTATTGCGGGGTGGGCTGCAGCTTCAAGGCCGAGATGAAGGGCGATCAGGTCGTCCGCATGGTGCCGTGGAAGGACGGCAAAGCCAATCACGGCCACAGCTGCATCAAGGGCCGCTTCGCCTGGGGCTACACCAATCACCGCGAGCGCATTCTCAATCCGATGATCCGCGAGCGCATCACCGACCCGTGGCGCGAGGTGTCGTGGGAAGAGGCGATCGGACGGGTCGCGTCCGAATTCCGGCGCATCCAGGAGCAGCACGGTATCGGCGCTGTCGGCGGCATCACCTCGTCGCGCTGCACCTCGGAGGAGACCTTCCTGGTGCAGAAGCTGATCCGTGCCGTGTTCGGCAACAACAATGTCGATACCTGCGCCCGCGTGTGTCACTCGCCGACCGGCTACGGGCTCAGCAAGACCTTCGGCACCTCGGCCGGTACGCAGGATTTCGACTCGGTCGAAGACGCCGGCGTGATCATGGTGATCGGCGCCAACCCGACCGATGCGCACCCGGTGTTTGCCTCGCGCATGAAGAAGCGGCTGCG
>JAFAYW010000334.1 GCA_019240125.1 Alphaproteobacteria bacterium | reverse complement strand
CGCACGGGGCACAAAACGCGGAACTGAAGCCGATCGGTGGTTCCGGCAATGATGCGTTCAACAACATTGTCTTGAACCAGGCGCTTCGGGCAGTTTGGGCAAGCTCTGATCCCGATCAGCTCCATCAGCAGTATCAAGCGGCTCTCGCCGGCATGATGGGATTGAAGCCTGGCGATGAACTCGAAGGAATGATGGCGGCGCAGCTCGTGGCCGTGCACAACGCGGCCATGGAATGCTTTCGCCGAGCTATGATCCCCGAGCAAACGTTCGAAGGTCGCGAAAGCGGCCTGAAGCATGCGGTCAAACTATCTCGGGCTTATGCAGATCTTCTCCTAGCTCTCGACAAGCATCGCGGCAAAGGGCAGCAGCGAGTAACCGTTGAACACGTCCATGTCCACCAGGGCGGTCAGGCGATAGTCGGGGCCGTCAATGCGGGGGGTGGGGTACCGAGCAGAACGGAGGATCAACCCCATGCACCTGGCCGTCTCACGGATGAACCAGGCGCCCCGCTGCCTTGCTCGAACCAGGCGCGGGACCGCATGCCGATCGCCGGCGGTTAGAGGCCGCAGACGCTGCAGAATGCACGGGGGTGCGACGGGCAGCGGCGCACCTGCCGGAAATCAAAACGGTTTTCGCAGCGGCCGCTACGCGGCTCGGACAAAGTCGACCCAGGCCGAGATTCGAGCCCTGCTCCGCAAAGCTCGACAGCTCGCTGAGTTGGTCTGAGAGGAGCAGCCTAATCCGTAGCCTGGTGCCCTTCGGCGGGTATTATCAAGCAGGATTGAGCTCTTGCGGGGCCTTGTCACGCACACCCAGAATGGAGGTGCTCGACACGATGATCCCCGGATTCGAGGCGCTGACATGAGCGCCACCATCATCCAATTCCGACCCGCCGTGCCGCGCTGGGCGGGCTGTTCGCCAGCCTACCACGCGGCCGGCCATGCTCGTATGAGTCACCCGGTCGAAGTCAGCGTCGCATCTCGACCGGCGCCAGGATGCCACAGCACATCGGCCGCCCCTGATTGGTTTTCGAGGCGCGCCAGCACGAAGAGCAAGTCCGAGAGCCGGTTCATGTAACGGATCACCGCCGGGGTGATCGCCTCTTGGAACGCCACCTCGGTGATCTCGCGCTCGGCGCGTCTAACGATCGTCCGAGCGATATGCAACAGCGCCGAGGCTTCCGAGCCGCCGGGCAGCACGAAGGAGGTCAGCGGTGCGAGCGCCGCGTTGCCCTCGTCAATCAAGGCTTCGAGCCAAGCAACCTGTTCCTCTTGCAGGCGCAGCGGCTCTACCTTGAGGCCAGACCGCTCCGGCCGGCAGAGATCGGCGCCGATGTCGAACAGGTCGTTCTGAATGCGGGCCAGGACGGAACGGGTCGGCGGCGCTACACGGAGAGCGGCCCAGCCGATAAAGGCATTGGCCTCATCAACAGAGCCGGTCGCGGCAATGCGGATGTGGAATTTGGGCAGGCGGGCGCCGTCGCCGAGCACGGTGCGCCCGTCGTCACCCGTGCGGGTGTACACGCGATTTATCTTGACCATGGAAAGATTGTCCGCGGCGAGCCGGGTGGATTGCCCGGATGCCTCGCCTCACAAAAGCCTAGTCTGGGGGAGGGCAGAATGCAACGCCGCCTCATCGCGCGACCCCCGCGCGTGGTTGGGGTTTGCGAAAGAAGCCGAATGCCCCCTGTTTCCGGATCAGACTAAACTGCCGCGCTGAGGCTGCGGAGCGGCACCACATGACGCGGTCTGCTGCGGACCGCGTATGTACCAGCTTTGTCGGTGGCAGCGGCAAGATTGCTGCTTTCCCCGGGGCCGTACATCAGAGCTCGACCACGCCGCGGAACATGAGCGCGCAGCCGCCGCCGATACGCGCGTGCAGCCCGCCGGGGCTCTGCCACGCGGAGGCGTGCAACACGCTGGGCCGGCCCATTTCCACGCCCTGGCTTACCGTGAAGTTACCGTCCTCAGCGCCGCTTAACGATACCAGAAGCGCGGCCAGCGTGGCGTTAGCGCTGCCCGTGGCAGGGTCCTCCCATGTCCCGGAAAGAGGTGCAAACATGCGCGCGCGGATACGATTTTCATCGCGAGCATAGAGGTGCAGTGAGAGCCGGTTGCCCGCCGTTCTCTGAGCGGCGGCGGCCTTGCGGAATGCGGCAAGATCGGGCGATGCGCGGCCCAGAGCCTCGCCTTTCACTTCGACCAAGACGAAGTTTACCCCGACGCTGGCCTCGACCGGCGGATGATTTGAAACCAGGATGTCCGCGGTTTCCAGGTTGGCGCAGGCCGCCACGACGTCGGTCGCCAGCTCTGGCCCGAGGGCGAGCGGCCTGGGTGCGGTGATCATGCCCCCGATTGGCGTACTTGCGGCATCGCGCGTGATCTCCACCTGCACGAGGCCGGCGGGGACTTCGAGTGTCAGGGCATCGGCGACATCGCGCGTCGCGGCCGCGAGGATGAAACCCGTTCCGACGCTGGGGTGTCCGGCGAAGGGCATCTCGGCGGTGCGGTTAAAGATCCGCACTCGCGCGGTGTGTGCCGGGTTTTCAGGGGGCAGGACAAAGGTGGTCTCACTGAGGTTCATCTCCGCTGCCAAGCTCTGCATCTGGGCGTCCGTAAGACCGCGCGCGTCGGTGAACACGGCCAACAGGTTGCCACCGAACTGGTGATCGGTGAAGACGTCTAGAGTGACAAACGGGTAGACAGGCACGGGCGGCTCCTGACGCGGCTTTGAGTGCACTAAAATAATGGCGAATAGTGACCGTGGGCAGTTTTGCGAGCAGTACGCGCGCGCGAGACCATGCCATACCCGAACCAGGTCCGCGCCCGATTGGGGACGCCGGCAGTTCGCACCTGCCCGCCGCCGAACATCCGATCAAACAGCCCCACCATCAGCGCGCGGGTCGCCGTATCGGGCGCCGTGGCGCCGACCGCCGGCGCGGCGGAGGGCGACGGTGCCGTGGTTTGCAATGCGAACCGTTTGCGAACCATCAAGCGCGGAGCTGTAGCCCTTTGGGCAGCGTGTCACCCCATTGACCCGGAGTGCCAGCACCCCTATATCGAGTTTCGATGGATGATCGCGACCCACGACTGTCTCGCCCAACGCTGGGCGTGCTAACGACGCTGCTCGGCTCACCGCGCGATGAGCTGTCTGGTGCCGAGATCGGCAAAGAGGCCAACATCGGCGCAGGCACGCTCTACCCTGTGCTTGCTCGTCTTGAGAAGGCCGGGTGGCTGACCAGCCGATGGGAGACGGAGGACCCGCACGCACTCGGGCGACCGCGGCGGCGCTACTATCGTGTGACACCGCTCGGTGCCACAAAGGCGAAGGCAGCGCTTCGACAGTTCGAGCCGGCTATTCGGAGGCTCGCATGGGAAAGCTGATACTCCAGTTGCTGGAATGCGCCGCAGTTGGGTGCGCCGGCATTTTTGGTGCCGCATTGTCGCGCGTGCTTGCGGACGATCTCAAAGCCTGGAGGCCGCGGCTCGTCGATCTCCTGATTAGGCGGGCTACCGCTCGCTTATCTGCTGCCGAGCGGCCTCGGTATGAGGAGGAATGGCGCTCTCACGTGGACGAGGTGCCGGGCGAAACGGCCAAAATTGCTGTGGCGAGCGCGTTCTTGTTGGCGTCCATCAGAATGTCGCTGGTGCCCAGCGACGTACAATCCGCCATTCTGATACTCCGGCGTTTAAGAAATACAATCGATGTGATCTGGATAGTTATATTGTTTCTAACTTTGACCAATGGGCTACTTGTGTGGTCAGGTATTGACCTCAGGCCTTACATAAGTTCCGCTAATTGGATACTACTCGGTATCGATACGGGCCTACTATTAGTATCGTTCGCCGTTGTTCGTGCGGCTGGCGCATCGATCCGCGATTTTCCGCCCGCGGCTTTCTCATTAATGAAAAACATGACTGTCCAGGGGCGCCGCCTCACAGGCCGATGGATTTAGCAGCAGGATTATCAAGCGCCGCGGCCTCCTGCACATAGCCACGCGTCGTCGCGATGCTCCGCTGCCGCGCATGCAGTCCGATTGCGCCAATATCGGAGCCATTCGTCGCGGCTTGGGTGCTGAAGCCCGATCGGCCGCTGTGGCCGGAATAGCGGGCAGGATTTAGCCCGACGCGCGCCACCGAGCGCTTGACGATATCAGCGACCGCGACACCGGATAGGCCGTCACCAATTTGCCCGTGCTTTTCCCAGCGCAGTTATCGGGGGTCAGGGACACGCGTTATCAGCGGTCAGGCTCGGGCTCATATAGCCAGGAAAGCGATTACTTGGATCGACTGCTTCGTCACGCGTTGGCGGATTGAGCGCCGATACAGGGGAGCCGCTGATGACCGCCGTCGCATACGCGTTCCGTTCCGCACGCGATCCCACGGTGATCGCCTTTACACTGGCAGAGGCCGGCGAAAATCTGCCCCTGTCATTTGAGCCATGCTTGGCGATAGAGCAAGACAACAGACTTGGCGCCATTGCTCGCGACAACGAGACGACGAAGTGTATCGGTCGGCGTGGATTTGCCCTAATTCGGGAAGGGCAATTTGGTAGAATCAGTTACTTCCACGACTCCGATGCTGCGGGTCTCGCGCCCGGCCGTGGTTAAGACTTCGGCTTAACTTCACGCGAACAGGGACCTTTAAGTTGCCGTGTTTCGGCGCTTCGCATGCTGGTACTCGACCCACGCTATGAGGCTCGATCGCCGCGCGCGCAGCACGCGGCCATCTTTCCAGCTCGGTAGCTGCCCGAGATCGTGCAGCCGGCGCACCTGGCGCTCGCTCATCGACAGGAACTCGCCGATGGCCTCGGCGCCGGTGAGAAGATCGTCAGTCAATATCTTGAGTCGTCTTTCGAGCCGGCGTGGCGGCTTCTGCCTGACACTTCGTCAGCCAGTCTTCGAGGCCAGAGCGGCGAGCGCAAATCGTTGAAAAAGCAATCAACCAAAATCAAAACGAGCTTTCCGGCGCCCGCACGGGGTGGAAGGCCCAGAATTAAATTGGGCCAACGATATTGGGCGCCCATATCGGGCCTTCCGCCTTTGCGATCTGTTGCCGTGCGCCGCATTTGGCGGCTGAAGCGAGAGGTCGCAAGTGTTGGAGCGATTGCTCAAAGGTCATCTCCAACTCGGCGGTGATAACTGTCGTCAACGGCGCTCGTCGACCACGGCTTTTACGCCCGGCTGGAGTTCGTGGTCCTGATAAAGCGACGGTGCCATGTCAATGGCGCCTTACTGCTGGCGCTGGTTGGCGCGGCAGGATCCTGATTCGGCCGTCTTCGCTGATGAGAAGCCTGCGCGTTAGCGGTGATGGTGCCTCGCGCTCGATCGGGGCCGCGCTCTCAGCCCCGTCGGCAGCGCGTTCGCGGCGCAGGCGAGCAAGGCCGGCCCTAATAGCTGCGTAGTCTTCGACAATGGCCACTGCCGCAGCCGCTGCTATCGGGGCGTATTGGAGAGCGACTGAAGCACTCCGATTTTCGGCATTTGCTTCCGCCCTGCTTCCGGTGAATGTGGCGCCTGTGGCGCATATCCCGGTAAATATTTGCTATTATTGGAGCGGGCGAAGGGATTCGAACCCTCGACCCCAACCTTGGCAAGCATGAAAGCGCGGCGTCCCACGATTTCCTCAGATTTGCCGCGAGTACACGCGAATACACTGGATTGCGCAGTCGGAGCGGGGAGGGGAGCCATGCTGGAATTGAACTCCAGTGTGATGGCGCGAATTCTGGTGAACTCGCGTGGAAACTGGGGACAGTAACCCCACGGTAACCGCGGCCGCGGCGTTCAGCGTTCCAGCTAGGCAAACAGCCCGCGCGCCATTGGCCATTGACCGTCTGCTTGAGAATGATCTTCGGTCGTTCGCATTGGAGGCCGTTCTGACCGCAACGCGCCGGGAGCGGCCTATTTCGCCTCTTCGATTACCCCGCCAACCTTTCGCGAACCCTGACGAGATCGGGGTTAGCGACGCTGATCTATGGCATATCACTGGCTATCAACGGCCGGGGAGCGGGACAACATGCTCGACGACGCCTCCCCGCCATGGGAGAACTGAGCAAGACTTCGCCGATCGCTCTTTACGAGAGATTTTCCGCAATAGTTGCGTGGCGATGCTGCCATCAATTGCGAGACCGCGTGTCGGGACCGGGGCCCTGCTTCGTGTTCTCCACGTTGAACGAATCACGACGCGCACAGTTTGCTCGGTGCACCTTGGCCCGATGCCGCGGTTGATCGGGCGGGATCATTCACATGGGGGAGCATGACGAGAAGACGGCGTTGCCTGACATTGGTTCTACTCTGGGGGACGGCGTTTTTGTCGGGAACTGCGGCCTGGGCAGGCGTGAGCCTACCCGGCGACCCGATTGCGGCGGCGCGCTTCAGCACGCTCGACGAAATCACAACCGAGAATGTCGGCGGGTTGAGCTCGGCGTATTCGGTCGCGCTGCCAATCGGCTGCGGCTATTCGGGGGCGCCACAGCAGTCCGGGGACCTACTGATTGTGGTCACCCCGTTTCCGCATCGCGTCCTGGCTGTCGATCTGGCGAGCGGGACGGTGCGCTGGAATTATGCGCCCCCCGCAAACTCGGCCGCCAAGGGGAGCAACATCGACTGCCGCGGATCGCAGGGGCCGACCGTCTCCGGTGATGCCGTCTTTCTGAACACGCTCGATGGTCACACGATCTCGCTTGCCGCGGCGAGTGGGTCGGTGAATTGGGACATGCAATCCGCCGACCTCGAAGCCGGCGAACCGCTCGGGGCCGCGCCGGTCGTCGTCAATGGTGCGGTGTTGGTGGGAAATGCGGGCGAGGCGTTTGGCGTCCGCGGCTGGATCAAGTCGCTCGATCGCAGCACCGGGCGCGAGTTGTGGCGCAAATACAGCACGGGGTCGGATTCCGAGGTCGGGATCAATGCCGGGTTTCATCCGGTCTACAAGACCGAGCAGGGGCACGATCTCGGGGTATCGAGCTGGCCGCCTGCGGGATGGGAACATGGTGGCGGCAACGTCGCCGGCATGATCGCGTCCGACCCGGAGACCGGGCTGATCTTTCATGGGACCGGCCGGCCGGCGCCTGGCAATCCCGATCGGCGGGCGGGCGACAATAAATGGACCTCTGGCCTGTTCGCCCGCGACCCGCAGACCGGTATGGCGCGCTGGTTTACGCAGCTCACCCCGCACGACCCCTATGGCTATGGCGCGACCGCCGCGAATGTACTGGCCGATCGCGATTGGAAGGGTAGCAGCCGCCATCTGCTGGTCCATGCCGACGCCAATGCCTATGTCTATGTCCTCGATCGCGACAGCGGCGAAATCCTTTCGGCTGCACCGTTCGCCCCGGCCAATGCGATTGATGCTGTCGACCCCAAAAGTGGCGCTCCGCACTATGTCGAAGCCAAAGCCGTGCGCGGCGATGATACGACCCGCAATGTCTGTCCGGCGGCGACCGGCGCGTTATCGGGCGGCGCGCCGGCGCTATCCGGCGATGCGCGGCTGCTGTTCATCCCGGCGACGCTGTTATGCATGGACATCCGCCCGCATGACGTCAGCTATCTTAAAAATACCCCGTATACCGGGGTGGCGCAGCGGCTGCGGCCGGGACCGTCGCCGAACCGCGGCGCGCTGAGCGCTTGGGATATCGAGAGGGGAAAGCCCGCCTGGATCGTCCCCGAGCGGTTCCCGGTCGAAAGCGGTGTACTGGCGACGGCTGGTAATCTCGTTTTTTACGGCACGCTCGACGGCTGGCTGCGAGCGGTCGATGCTGGGACGGGTCGCATGGTCTGGCAATACCGCGCCGCCTCGCAGGTCGCGGGCCAGCCGGTCACCGGGCGCGGTCCGGACGGCAAACAGTACATCGCTGTGCTGGCGGGGCTCGCGGGGCCGGCGGGCCGATCGGCGGCGGACGAGATCGACACGCTCGATAGAACCGCCGCACAAGGCTTCGCCAATGCGATCCCCGATCTGCCGCACCCGCCGGACGCGCATGGCATGCTTTACGTCTTCAAACTGCCGTGACCCGCACGCTTGCCCTGGCGCTGCTCTCGGTCGCGGTGCTCGCCGGCTGCAAGCGCGAGGAGCGCAGCCTGCGCATGGCGCCGCCGGTCGCCGCCAAGCTCGACGACGTGAGATTGATGCCGAACCAGATCGGCGGCGCGCCGCCTTACGTGCTGGCGGCGCTCGGCCAGCCTTATGAGGGCAATGCCTATCAGCTCGGCTTGGGCAAGACCCTCTATACCTGGTTCAATTGCGATGGCTGCCACGCGCAGGGCGGCGGCGGCTCCGGGCCCGCGCTGATCGACGGCTGGTGGCGCTACGGCTCCGACCCGGCTTCGATCTATGTGACGATCCGCAATGGCCGGCCGAACGGCATGCCAGCTTTCGGCGACAAGCTCACCCCGGAGCAGACTTGGCAATTGACTGGCTATGTTCGCACGATGGGCGCCGAGCAGGCGAGCACCGCCGCGCCGAGCCGCAACGACGACCTGCAATCGCGTCCGTCTGAAAACCGGGCTCCGGCGGCGACCTCCCCGCCGGCGCGGGTGGCGTGGTGATGCGTCTCCGGTGGACGAGCGCCGTGCTGTCGCCGCTCGGCTGTGCCGGGTGCGTTGGCTGGCAATCGGCGATGGATCCACAAGGTCCGCAAGCCGAGCACTTGCATCGCCTGATCTGGCTATTTACCGGTGTCGCCGCGGTCATCTGGCTTTTGGTGATGCTGTCGCTGGCCCTCGCGATCTGGCGCCGCCGCGACCGGAGCGACGAACCGGTCGTGCCGACCAATGCGGCACGCGAGCGGCGCTCTGCCGTCGTGGTCTTCATGGCGGTCGGGGCGACGGTGGGGGTGATCGCTGGGCTGACTCTTGCCAGTTACCTGGCGACGCGGCAGGTCAGCGAGGCATCCGCCGAGCCGCTAAAAATCCGGGTGCAGGGCTACCAATGGTGGTGGCAGGTCAGCTATCTCGATCCGGCGGCGGCGCGGCAGATCACCACCGCCAACGAAATCCACATCCCGGTCGGGCGGCCGGTCAACATTGAGCTGGCGGCGGCCGACGTGATCCATTCCTTCTGGGTCCCGAACCTTGCCGGCAAGATGGATCTGATCCCCGGGCGCGACAACCGGCTCGAGTTCACGGTCGCGCGGCCCGGACAATATCGCGGCCAGTGCGCCGAGTTCTGCGGCCTGCAACACGCCCATATGGCCTTGTTGGTGATGGCCGAATCCGAGGCCGATTTCGAGACATGGCAGAACGCGCAACTCGCGCCGTCCGCCGCGCCCGACAGTGACGAGCGGCGCAGCGGGCGGCAGATCGTTACCGGCAAGGCCTGCGGCGCCTGCCATACGGTGCGCGGCACTGAGGCGGCCGGCACGATCGGCCCTGACCTGACGCATGTCGCGAGCCGCGCCTATATTGCGGCGGGCGTGTTGCCGACCACACGCGGGTCGCTGGCCGCCTGGGTCGCCGACCCGCAGACAATCAAGCCCGGCAACAACATGCCGATGGTGCCGCTGACAGCCGACGAGCTGCGTGCCGTATCGGCTTACCTTTCGGCGCTGAAATGAGCGAAGCGCGCGCGGAGGCCGGCGACCGCACCGAGACACTCGACCGCGACCTGCCACCTGCCCTCCTCGAACAGCGGCTTGCCGTCACCTGGGGCACGCTGGCGGGATTTTGGGGGTGGCTGACGACAGTCGACCACAAGCTGATCGGCCGCCGTTACCTCGTTACCGCCTTCGTCTTTCTGCTGCTCGGCGGCGTGCTGGCGATGATGATGCGGCTGCAACTGGCGCGGCCGGAGAACCGGCTGCTCGGCGCCGATTTCTACGACCAGGTCTTCACGATGCACGGCGCGAACATGATGTTCCTGTTCGCCGTGCCGGTGATGGAGGCGGTCGGGGTCTACCTGGTGCCGCTGATGATCGGCACCCGCAACATCGCCTTCCCGCGCCTCAACGCGTTCTCCTACTGGATGTACCTGGTCGGCGGATTGATGCTGTGGACCGCCTTCGCGCTCGACATGGGCCCCGATATCGGCTGGTTCGCCTATGTGCCGCTGTCGGGGCCGCAATTCGGCTACGGCAAGCGCTCCGACATCTGGGCGCAGATGATCACCTTTACCGAGGTCGCCGCCCTCGCGGTCGCGGTTGAGATCGTGGTGACGGTGTTCAAGCAGCGCGCGCCGGGCATGTCGCTCGATCGCATCCCGCTCTTCGTCTGGGCGATGCTGGTCACCTCGTTTCTGGTGATCATGGCGATGCCGGCGATCATGGTGGCGAGCACCTCGCTGATCCTTGACCGCCTCGTTGGCACCCATTTCTTCAATCCCGCCGAGGGCGGCGACGTATTGCTGTGGCAGCACCTGTTCTGGTTTTTCGGCCACCCCGAGGTCTACATCATCTTCCTGCCGGCAGTGGGCATGACCTCGACTATTGTCACGACCTTCGCGCGCCGGGCGATCTTCGGTTACGTGCCGCTGGTGCTGGCCTTGATCGCGACCGGCATCCTCGCCTTCGGGCTGTGGGTTCACCACATGTTTGCGACCGGCTTGCCGAGGCTCGGCGAGAGTTTTTTCACGGCGTCGAGCATGGCCATTGCGGTGCCGAGCGGCATCCAGATTTTCTGCTGGATCGCGACGCTGTGGCTGGGCCGCCCGGTCCTTGCGGTGCCGCTGCTGTTCATCCTGGCGTTTTTCGCGACGTTTGTGCTCGGCGGGCTGACCGGGGTGATGGTGGCCTCGGTGCCGCTCGATACCCAGGTCCACGATACCTATTTCGTCGTCGCGCATTTTCATTACGTGCTGATCGGCGGCGCGGTGTTCCCGCTGCTCGGCGCGATCTATTACTGGTTCCCGAAAATCACCGGGCGGATGATGAGCGAGCGGCTCGGCCGCTCGGCGGTCGGGCTGCTCTTTGTCGGGTTCAACCTGACCTTTTTCCCAATGCACCTGCTCGGCCTCGCCGGCATGCCGCGACGCGTCTATACCTACCCGGCCGAGATGGGCTGGGGCGGGGGTAATCTCTTCGTCAGCGCCAGCGCGGTGATCCTCGCCGCCGGGTTCCTGGTGTTCTTTATCGATGCGATCCGCAGCGCCCGGCACGGGGCGCCGGCGGGAGACAATCCGTGGGACGCGGCGACCCTGGAATGGGCCACCCCCTCGCCGCCCCCCAGCTACAATTTCGCCTTCCTGCCGGTCGTCACCTGCGCCAATCCACTATGGGACGAGCGCGACGCGCTGCCGGTCGCCACTGGGCTGCGGGTCGAGCGACGCGAATTGCTGGTTACCAGCGCTGCCGAGGCGCGGCCGGAGGCGCGCGAATCTTCGCCGCGCAATTCGATCTGGCCGTTGCTATCGGCGATTGCGACCAGCGTCATGCTGATCTGGTCGATCTTTAGCCCCTGGGCAGTGGTGTGGGGCTCGATCCCGATCGGGATCGCGCTGATCGGCTGGTTTTGGCCGAAAGGCACGCCGGAGGACGACGCGTGAGGCACCGTCTGGCCCTCGATTTGGCCGCGCTGCCGCTGCACGGCAAAAGCTGGTCGAGTATCACCTGGTGGGGCACGCTCGCCTTTATGCTGATCGAGGGCACCGGGTTTGCCCTTGTGATCGCGATCTATCTCTATCTCGCCAATATCGCCAGCGAGTGGCCGATCGCGGCGCCGCCGCCCGATCTCGGCCCCGGAACCCTGCTGACGGTCGTGCTGCTGGTCAGCCTGGTGCCGAATTTTCTGGTCCTGCGCTGGGCCGACCGGAGCGACGTGACGAAGGTGCGGATCGCGCTCTTGGTCATGATCGTATTCGGCATCGTGCCGCTCGGATTGCGGGCTTTCGAGTTCCCCGCCCTGCACACAAGGTGGGACAGCAACGCCTATGGCTCAATCACTTGGATCCTGCTCGGCCTGCACACGACGCATCTGATCACCGACCTGATCGACACTATTGTGCTCGCGGCGCTGATGTTCACCCGGCACGGACACTACAAGCGCCGGATCGGCGACGTGCAGGATAACGGGCTTTACTGGTATTTTGTCGTCGCGACTTGGCTGCCGATCTACGCGATCCTCTATTGGGGGCCGCGGCTGTGAGCTATCCGGTGACCAGGCGGGTTCACGCCCGCACGCTCGGCGCACTAGCCGGGCTCATTGTCGCCGCCACGCTATGGGCAGTGGCGGTGACCGGCGGCGACCTCGCCGCCCATGTTCAGTGCCGGGCACGAGTGCCGCTGGTCGGGATTGGCGGGATCGTCGCATTGCTGCTGTCGCTCGCCGCGGGATGGTGGTCGTGGCGCGCCTATACCGGGCTGAACCGACACCCCACCAGCGCGCGAAGCGACCTGCGGCGCGCGCTGGTGCTGCTGGCCGGGACCGGCGCCGGGTCGGCATTGCTGTTCGGGATGGCGCTGGCGCTGCAGGCGCTCGCCGGGTTCATGCTGAGCGGCTGCGAGCGATGACGGCGCCGCTCCCGCCCAGCGAGTTAATTTGCGGCCCGTTCGGGGCAGCGAATGGCGCCTGGACCCTCGATTTATGGATCACGCTGCCGCTCGCGGCGTCGCTCGCGCTGTACGGCGCCGGGCTGACGCGGTTATGGCGCCGCGCCGGGGCGGGGCGGGGGATCAGCCCTCGCCGTGCGGCCTGCTATGGCGCGGGCTGGCTGACGCTGCTTCTGGCTTTGGTGTCGCCGATCCATCACTGGGGTCGGGAGTTGTTCACGATCCACATGATCGAGCACGAACTGGTCATGGCAGTGGCGGCGCCGCTGTTGGTGCTGGCGCGGCCCGGCGCGGCGCTGACCTGGGCATTGCCGCGCCCGTTCCGCCTTCGGGTCGCGGCGGGGCTGCGGCGCAGCGGCTTGCGGGCGCTGTGGGGCGCGGCGACCCGGCCGGGGGCCGCGACCGTGCTGCACGGGATCGCGATCTGGGCCTGGCATGTCCCGCTGCTGTTCGAGGCGGCGCGCGCCAATGTCGCACTGCACCGGCTGCAGCACATCAGCTTCCTCCTCACCGGCCTGTTGTTTTGGTGGGCGCTGGTGCGGCGACGCAACCCGGGTCTGGCGAGCGCGCATCTCTTCGCAACGATGCTTCACTCCAGCATCCTCGGCGCGCTGATCGCGCTCGCGCCGCGCGTCCTCTACCCGTTGCAGACCCTGGATGCGATCCAATGGGGACTGATGCCGTTGCAGGACCAGCAACTCGCCGGGCTCATCATGTGGATCCCCGCCGGCGCGATCTACGCGGTCGCGGCGCTGGCGTTTTTCGCTTCCTGGATCCGGCGGGCGGGTCAGGGCACACCTGTTATCGGTCTGGAGACGGGCGTTGCCGCGCCTTAGGAACGCCCGCACGACCTGGGTCATTTTGGCGCTAAGCATGGCTGTGCTGCTAGGGCTTGGCGTGGGCGGCCGCGCCTGGCAGGCACGCGAGGAGCGGGTTGCCGTCGCGAAGGCGCTGACCGGCGGCGGCGAGCCGAACCGCGCGGCATGGCTGCTGACCCGCTATGGCTGCGGCGGCTGCCACACGATCTCGGGTGTGCCGGGCGCCGATGGCCAGGTGGCGCCGCCGCTAAACGGGCTGGTGCAGCGCGTCTATATCGGCGGCATTGCGCGCAACACTCCCGAAAACTTGGTCGCCTGGATTGTCAACCCGCAGCAATTCTCGCCGCATTCGGCGATGCCGCCGACCGGGATCGGCCCGGAAGACGCACGGGACGTAGCCGCCTATCTGTACGCTCAGCAATAATCGTGATCAGGGCGATGGCGTCGGACGCGACGGCAGAGAGCGGATGTAGGTGACGATCGCCTGCTGGTCGTCACCCGGCAACGATGCGACGTCGGTAACGACTTCCGCCATTGTCGAGCCGAGCGGCCGGTCGCCCGGGGTCAGCCCGGTGGTCAGCGCCCGGCGCAAATCCGCGGCCGCCCAATGGCCGATCCCCGCAGGCGTGATGTTCGGCACGAAGCCGACTCCGTCCTGATCCGGGCCGCCGGCAAATAGCGTCTTTGGCTCGACACCGCCGATCAGGTTGCGCGACGAATGGCAGGCACCGCAATGGTCGAGCGCGGTGACCAGATAAAGGCCGCGATTCCATTCCGGGCTCTGCGCCGGGTCGTTCTTGACGGGGCTGCGGTCGAGATAGAGCAGCTTCCATAGCCCGACGAAGCGGCGCACCGACAGCGGAAACGCCAATTCGTGCGGCGGCGCCCGGCCGCTGACCGGCGGCAGGGTGCGCAGATACGCCATCAGGTCGCGCGCGTCCTCGACGCGCATATGGGCGTAATCGGTATAGGGCAGCGCGGGGTAATAGTGCTGGTGTTTGGGTGACACGCCGCTCATCAGCGCATTGGCGAGGTCGAGGGTGCGCCAGGCGCCGATCCCGTCCTGCCGGTCGGGTGAAATATTGGGCACGTGAAAGGTTCCGAACGGTGAGCCCAGCGCCAGCCCGCCACCGAGACGGTGCCGATCGGTCTGCCCCGGCGAGGCATGGCACGAGGCGCAGCCGCCGGCATCGAACACCACCTTGCCGCGCGCCGGCTCGCCCGGCTTCTCCAGCTCCGCTGCCATGCTCTCGGTAAACGCCGGGCGCGGCGCCGTGACGACCCACAGCGCGACCGCAGTGGCAATCGCAAGTCCGAACAAGCCTAACAGAACATATCGCATCGTCCGATCCGCGCCGTGTTCCCGATCAGCTAACGTTGAGAGGGATGAAAACAACATCACTGCGTCGCCGCGATCTATGGTCTCCTGATTTCTTGCGCCATTCCCAATTCGCTCAGCCGGACTCATGCCCTTGCTGAGGCGCCGGCTAGGCATTCCAGCCGCGGGCTGTTCCGTGACAACCGCATGACCGCTAGCCCCGGTTTTGATTAAGGGTCAAATCGCGGCCTTCCCCTCCGTCACTCGACCGAACAACAGCGCACAAATGCGACACAACGCGCGCCAGAGAACCCCACCGGAAAGAAAAAACCACCACCGCTTTACGGCGCTACAAGCAGCTGAGCACCCGGCTCTTGGCCGCAGCACCGCTCATTTTTCCGCGCCGTTAGTACGGACCGCGAGGACCGCTTAGGGGCAAGTTGCGACGAGCGCCGCCCTAATCCGAAGGGCAGGTTTCGCCACGTTAAGGGACCCTCGGTGGATCGAGTTCGGCAGGGTTCAATTGCGCCGTGTCCGGTCCTTCGCTTGACGGCGATCGGTCTGTCGCTCCGTACCCAGGCGCTTCAGGAAGCTCTGTTGCGTGCCAAACGGGATCGTCGGCCGTGGATTGCGTTTGCCGGCATTGGAGTGTTCAGCGCAGAATTTCGAAAGCAAGCTCGGGTGCTTCGGCGGATCCCCTCGGCACCGACGCCCAACGCTTGATTGAACTCACAAGTTCTAGTCGTTTCGATAGTTTAGTCAACATCTGCGGATTGCTCCATCTCCACGGGATCGCACGCTCGAAGCGCCGATTGCCGGTAGATTGGAAAGGGACGCCGCCATGGATTTACAACTGAACGACAGGATCGCGCTCGTCACAGGCAGCACAGCGGGTATAGGCCTTGCCATTGCCACAAGCCTGGCGCGGGAATGTGCGCGCGTGATTGTTACCGGCCGTACGCAAACGGGCGTCACCAAGGCGGTCGCTGACGTGAAGGACGCGACCGGCGGCGATGTTGTGGGGTTTGCGGGTGATCTCTCGACGGCGGCGGCAGCCGAGGAACTGACCCGCCTTCATCCCGGCATCGAAATTTTGGTCAACAACCTTGGCATTTTTGAGCCCAAATCCTTCGAAGAGATTTCAGACGCTGACTGGCGGCGGTTCTTCGAAGTCAACGTCCTAAGCGGCGTGCGGCTTGCGCGGCTGTGCCTGCCCGCTATGGAACGCGCCAATTGGGGCCGGATCATCTTCATTTCGAGCGAGAGCGCGCTGCAGATCCCGGTCGAAATGATTCATTACGGCGTCACCAAGACGGCGCAGATTGGCGTTGCCCGCGGCCTCGCCGAGGTGGTCGCCGGCACGGGAATCACCGTCAATAGCGTGTTGCCCGGCCCAACCAAATCACGGGGTGTGGTCGAATTCGTGGATGGCTTGACGCAGGGCAGCGACAAGAGCTTCGGGCAGTTCGAGACGGAGTTTTTCGAGAAGGTGCGTCCGACCTCCCTCATCAAGCGCTTCGCCGCGCCCGAGGAGGTTGCCAGTCTAGTCACCTACATCGCCAGCCCTCTGGCCTCGGCAACGACGGGCGCCGCGCTCCGCGTGGATGGCGGAGTCGTCAAGAGCGCGTTTTAGGCGTGCGGCACCCACTTCGATGATGGTCCAGGGGCGGTGGCAGATGGACGCCCCGGGCTTGCGGGCGTCGAAAAAGGATTCCATGAACGCGATCGCCTCGGGCAGCGTCCGGAGCTTGTCGGGGTTAATGAGGCCAACGGGCAGCAGGATTGCGTCGAAAACCTCCAGCCGGGCACTGTCGAGGGGCATGTCCACCGGGAACGTGTCTCCCCACTCCGTAAACGTCCACGCCTTCAACTGGCCGTCCTTGGGCGACACGAGCTGGGTCTCGGCGCCTGCCTGGTCGAGCGCCTTGTGCGCGGCTCGGTCATCTCGACTCGCTCTAAGCCGCCCGTCACCAAGATCGTGACCTTCAGGCCATTCTTTCAGGATCCATGTTCGTGTCTCCATTCGACACTTACGGGTTCTTCGATAGAAGCGGCTCGCATGGCACGACGCTCACCCTCCGCTCCGACGCAGCGGCCCGCTCGACGAAAAGATGCGGCCGCCCTTCGAAGATAGTGCGCTCGGGATAGGCGATGGGCGCACGCAACAGCCGCAGCCGGCCGGATGGGGTGCCTTTGTGGCACTGCGGCTGCTCACATCATGCTCGTTCGAGGCGAGGGCGCTGCGCCGGGTCGGGTCCATGCCGGCGATGGCGGGCGCCCTGAGGAACGTTCGCAAGGCCCCGGCGCCGCAGGCCGGGCAGGCGCATGGATCACGGAACTCCGCCATCGGCCGCATCGCCGTGAACGGCCCGCAGTTTGGGCAATCGTAGTCATAGTTAGGCATGGCATCCTCGATGCGCGACGGCGGTGGAGAGAGGCGGCGGAGCGGCCGAGGGAACGGCCACCCG
This sequence comes from Alphaproteobacteria bacterium, assembly GCA_019240125.1. Lineage (GTDB taxonomy): Bacteria > Pseudomonadota > Alphaproteobacteria > ATCC43930 > CGMCC-115725 > DATARH01. Next base: position 2,444 of record JAFAYW010000334.1, on the reverse strand, counting down.
CTTGGATCAATTCAGTCACGCGGCGGTCTTGAGCACCACCTTGGTCCAGCCATCATCGCGCGCGTCGAAATGCTGGTAGGCGTTCGGTGCCTCACCTAGCGGCAGCTCATGCGAGACGATGAAGGACGGCTTCGCGCGTCCAGTCGAGATCAGGTCTCTCAGCTGCCGGTTATACGCCTTCACGTTGCACTGACCGGTGCCGATCGACTGACGCTCGAAGCAGAAAAGGCCGTGGTCGAAAACGATCTCGCCCTGCTTGTAGAGAGGGTCCTGGGGGGCCGGATCCTGGGGCACATAGACGCCGACAACGCCAATGCCGCCGGTGAATTTCACCGACTTCACCAGATCGTTCATGGTCATGTTGGGGTGCTCGTGGCCCTCCGGGTCGTGGGCCTGCCAGCCGACGCACTCGCAGCCGCGGTCGGCGCCGATGCCGTTCGTCAACTCAAGGACTTGGTCCACCGGGGAGCCTTGCGAATCGTCGATGGCCAAGGCCCCAATCGATTCTGCAAGGCGCAGACGGTCGGGATGGCGGTCGACGACCATGACCATGGAGGCGCCCTTGATCATCGCAGAGTGGGCAGCCATGAGGCCGACGGGGCCGGCCCCGTAGATGACGACCGACTCGCCGGGACGCATGCCTGCGAGCTCGGTGCAGTGCCAGCCGGTCGGGAAGATGTCGGCCAGCATCACGTAGTCGTTCTGCCGCTGCTCCGCATCGGGCGGCAGCTTCAAGCAGTTGTAGTCGCCGTAGGGGACGCGCAGCAGATCGGCCTGCCCGCCCCGGTAGGGGCCCATGTCGGCGAACCCATACGCGGCGCCGGCCATGTTCGGCACGACGCTTCGATCCGCGGTGGTTAGGCAGAACGCGCTCAAGCCACGCTCGCAGTTCTTGCAGAAGCCGCAGCCGATGTTGAAGGGGATGGCAACCCAGTCGCCGACCTTCACCCGGTCCACAGCATCGCCCACCTCGGCCACCTGGCCCAGGTTCTCGTGCCCGAACACGCCGCCCTGCGGGAAGTCGGTCCGGCCCTCGTACATGTGCAGGTCGGAGCCGCAGATGTTGGTGCTGGTGATCCGCACCAACACGTCGGTCGGCTTCTCGATCTTTGCGTCCGGCACGTCCTGCACCGCCACGTCGCGAGGTCCGTTGTAGACGACTGCTCTCATGACAACCTCCTTGGTTGATCGCCTGAACCGCTCAAACCGGCGTCGCAGGTGGCCGAAGTGGACCGGCTACCTCCTCTGTCTCACGGCCGCCGCGCCCCCGTCCCCTCGATGCGCCACAGCTGCGTCTCAAGGCGCGGGCCGTTCTCGGGTTTGAACCAGCTCATGTCCTGAATGTGCGAGCTCGTGACGTAGACGGTGCCGTCGGGCCCTTCCGAGAAGGTATCGGGCCAGCGCAGCCGCTTGTCCTGTACGAGGGTGGTAATGCGATCCCCATCACCGACCTTCACGGCATCCTGCTCGATCGCGCTCAGATAAAGCCGCCCGCGCCCGTCGATCCAAAGACCGTCTGTCGGCTCGGTTTCCGCGGCACGCTCTACCCGAGCTTCGAGGTCCTTCTCCGTCATACTCGGGTTGTCCAAGGCATCCGTCGTTATGCGATAGAGGGTCCGGCCGGTAAGGGCTTTCCAATAGAGCGTCCGCCCATCGGGAGAGAGCGCGAGGCTGTCGGCGGCGAACTCGACCCCCCGTCCGTCAGGCCGGAGCAACTCCTGCCCATCGGTCTTCACCACCACATCTTTTTCCCGCTGGGTGCTCGGGTGGCCGTGAAGGACGCGTCGAGCCTTGCCGGTCAGTAGATCCACGACGACGAGAGCACCCGTGGCCCCGGAATCGGTGAGGTAGGCATGTCGCCCATCCGGTGAAAACCGCACATCGTTCAGGTAACTGCCTTGAGGTGCGACCGTCGCGTCGAAGCGGATCACCTGCGCAATCTTGTTCGCCTTCAGGTCGATCCTGACGAGCTTGGGCCCACCCTCCACAATGAATTCCGCGGCTGGCGCGGCCGGATCGACGACCCAGAGATTGCCGTGCGCATCGGCGACGACGCTCTGGACGCACACGAAGTGATCGCCGGCTGGAATCTGGTTCTTCTTGGCGTTGCGCCAGGAATTCCACTCGTCATTCGGGTAAGGTTTGATCTGGCCGTCGCGCGTCACCTCGGCAACCGAGATCGGTGCATCCTCCGTCCACCGCGGGAAGTTGACGAAGATGCGCCCGTCCGCCGCGACCGTCACCCCCGTGACCTGGTGCTCAAAGCTCGCCACGAGCTGCAACTGAACCGCGCCGCTCGGCGATGGAGCGGCCTGCTGTTGTGCGAAGGATGTATTCGCAAAGAGCGCCAGCGCAGCTGCGGCGGACGCGGCTGTGAACCTGGTCATGATCACCTCATCTGGACGGGCGGGCATGCGAGAGGCGGCAGCCTCTACGGCGCGAAC
>JAFAYW010000257.1 GCA_019240125.1 Alphaproteobacteria bacterium | reverse complement strand
GTTGTCGTGGAGCGGCGTCAACAGCGGCATCGTCCAGAACCGCGCGCCGCAGGCGCCGCTGCCGCGCCGCCGCCGCGATCGGCCGGCGGCGTCGCATGATCAGAGTTACGGCTTCGAGACGCTGGCCGTACATGCCGGCGCGGCGCCGGACCCGGTCACCGGCGCCCGCTCGACGCCGATCTACCAGACGACGGCCTATGTGTTCGACGATGTCGACCACGCCGCCTCGCTCTTCAACCTGCACAATTTCGGCTACATCTATTCGCGCCTGACCAACCCGACCGTCGCCGTGCTGGAGGAGCGTATCGCCAGCCTCGAAGGCGGCCGCGCCGCGGTCGCCGCCGCCTCGGGTCACGCGGCGCAATTCCTCACCTTTTTCACCCTGCTCGAACCCGGTGACGAGTTTGTCGCCTCCCGCAACCTCTATGGCGGCTCCCTCACCCAATTCGGCCTGTCATTTCCCAAGCTCGGCTGGAAATGCCATTTCGTCGATCCGACCGAGCCGGAGAATTTCCGCCGCGCCCTGACACCACGCTGCAAGGCGATCTTTGTCGAACTCCTGGCCAACCCCGGCGGCATCATCGTCGATCTCGAAAAGGTGGCCGCCGTGGCGCACGAGGCCGGCATTCCGCTGATCGTCGATAACACGCTGGCAACGCCCTATCTGTGCCGGCCCTTTGAGTGGGGTGCCGACATCGTCTGCCACTCGACGACTAAGTTTCTCGGCGGGCACGGCGCCGCGCTGGGCGGCATGGTTGTCGAGTCCGGCCGCTTCGATTGGGGCCAGGGTGGCAGGTTTCCGTCCCTGACGGAGCCGGAGCCGGCTTATCACGGGCTCAAGTTCTACGAGAATTTCAGCGATTTCGCCTTCACCACCAAGGCTCGGGCGGTGGCATTGCGCGATTTCGGCCCCACCCAGTCGCCGATGAACGCGTTCCTGACCCTGACCGGCATCGAAAGCCTGCACGTCCGCATGGATCGGCATGTCGAGAATGCCCGCAAGGTAGCCGAATTCCTCGCCGGGCACCCGCGTGTCGCCTGGGTCTCATATGCCGGGCTGAAGACCAGTCCCTATTTCGAGCTGGCGCGCAAGTACCTGCCGAAGGGACCGGGTGCCGTCTTCACCTTTGGGGTCAAGGGGGGCTACGAAGCCGGTACGAGGCTGGTCGAGAGTGTACGACTGTTCTCGCATCTGGCGAATATCGGCGACACCCGCAGCCTGATCCTGCATCCGGCCTCGACGACGCATCGCCAATTGACTGACGAGCAGCGCGTCGCCGCCGGTGCCGGCGCCGATGTGGTGCGCCTGTCAATCGGCCTCGAGAGCGCCGAGGATCTGATCCGCGATCTCGACGAAGCTCTGGGGTCCTGAGGTCGCCAGTCAGGGGTTTATCGCCGGCATCATCGTGCCGAGCTGACTGACCACGCCGACCACCGCGAACCCAAGCAGCTGCTCGCAGACCACCGAGCGAGCCAATGTCGCGGCGGCCGCGTCACCCCGCTCGTGACGCAGACGCGGCATCAGCCGGTAGCGGTTCACCGCAGCGAGCATCACCATCGCGGCGAATAGCGCGATTTTGAGCAGCAGCACGCGGCCGTAGAGGGTCGCGACGAGGCCCTGCGGGCGGCCAACCAGCAATGCCGTGTTGGCGCAGCCCGTCGCCAGGATGAGCCCGACGGCGGCATAGCCCATGCGCGAGAAGCGCGGCAGAACATCCCTCGCGACTTCGATCCAGGGGAGCTGCTTCGACTTCGACTGCCGCGCCTGTCGCAACAGCCAGGCCAGCGGTACGAGACCGCCGACCCAAAGGCCTCCCGCCAGAATATGCAGCGTCTGATTGGCCTCGCGCGCGAAGCCCGCGGTCCCGGTTCCCATCGCCGCGTGCCCGGTCCAGGCGAGACTCGCCGCGACCAGCAGCGCCAGAACCGCGACGAGGCGCGGGTGCTGGCCCGGTCGGCCCCCACACACCACGACGAGCCCGGCGCAAGACGCCAGATGCCACACCCAGACCTCACCAAACGCGGTTTCCCGCAGCACCTGCCACACGAGGCTCGGGTGGATAGCCGCGGCGGCTGACCCGGCCATCCGGGCTGCGGTTGCCAGCAACACGCCGACACCCGAGAGCAGCGCGACAATACTGCCCCCCACCGCCAGACGGGCGAACCAGGCATCGTAGACCGCCAGTGCTGCCGTGTTACCGGCGTTGCCTAGTCCATAAACGCGGAAAGCGGCCGCCCCGAACACGATCAGCACGGCGGCGAAATGAAGGAAGCGACAACACACCAGGGCCTCATCCATCGGGCGGAACCCGCGCGCGTCTCACGGCCTGACCTCGAAGGTGAAATCGCCCTGGGTCGGGTGCGTGTCGACCGAGACGACATGCCAATGCACGCGATAATGCCCGGGACCGAGCGGCGGCAGGCGCAGCACGAACTGCTTCGCGTCGCGCGGGTCCAGCGTCGCCTTACCGGCGGCGATGCGCTGCCCGTCCGTCCCGCTGATCTCGATGCCGGAGAAGAGCGGTTCGAGCGGCTCCGAGAAAAACAGGCGCAGCTCCGGCGGCGCGGCCGTTACGGTGCCGCCGACGGTCGGTATCGTATGGTCGAGAAACGCGTGCGCCATCGCGGCTACCGGCCAAGCCCAGATCGAGCAAACCACGGCCGGCATGAGTCCAAGCAACAGGTACCTTCGCATGAGCCTGCCTCAGTAGGTGAAGAGCGGACGACCAAGGGTCTGCGGGAAGATGTCGTCGAGGTAGAAGTGCAATTGCACCACCCCGCCGAGTCCATGTCCGGAATTATGCGTTACCGGCAGGATAGCCTCGGCGCCGACCTGCATGTATTGCCCGGCCCAGATCAGCCCGGGCTGGACGGTGCCGACGGTCTGCCCCCCATAACCGCGATTGAGGGCTGTCGAAAACGACACCTCCACCAGCGGGATCATGCGATCGAACGGCGCCGTCAGCCCGACATCCTTTACATGGTGCTGGAGGTATTCGAGGCTGTATTCGAAGGCGAAGCCGTAGTTGAAGTTGTTCGGGTTGGGCGTTCCCGCGCTTTCGGTCTTGGTTGGAAAATCCATGCTGAGATTGCCGGTGACGGCGATAGGGCGGGCCCAGTTCATCGTCTCCGGCAAGTCGCCGAACCCTTTCCCGAAATCGACGAGCGGCGAGAGGGTTGTAAAGTCAGGGGCGCCGAGCGCGGCCACCCGCCCGGTATGCGCGAAGGTACTTGCGAGCCCGACCATCGCCGTCAGTTCGTGCGGCCCGTTGGTATAGAATTGATAGTCGAGCTCGGCATCGAGCGCGCCGAACCCGGTCACGGCGCGGCCACCGAGCGGCTGCAGCCGCTGCCATTGGCGACCCAGCTGAAACCCGATGTCGGGCGTGAGCCGCTTGGCGATATCGGCGCCGATATCGATTTCCTGCGACCCGTCCGGGCCGGTGGGATTTCGGGTGACCGTCGGCAACGACATCTCGTCGGCCACAAATGGATCATCGGTGGCAATGGTCGCTGGGAAGAACCGGTCGCCGGCAAAACCGTGTGCCTCGGCAGGGGCGCTGCACAGGCAGGGATAAGACATGGCTAAAGCGGTCGCTGCCGCTGCCAGCGGTAAAGACGTGATACGCATGATGAGATTCCGCAGGTCGGAGTGACGGAAAACAGGGCCGCCCTGCTGATCCAGGCACGACCCTGTCGCTTCTGGCGTCAGACTCCGACGGGCGGGGCTCTCGCCTGCGCGAGAGCGGCAAAATGACCGGCGCGTTGCGGCGGCGGTGCCGGGGTGAAGACAACCCCGAGCGCATAGAGCACCGGGCTGACCCCGCCCGATGCCGGGGGCGCGCAGCCCAGCGCCGCATGGAACATGCAGCAACTGGCGTGATGCCACGCGTGGTCGTCGCTTGGCGCACCGGGGCGGTCGGTGGATGACGGCACCAGCCCCGCTGCGGCAAGACACAGCGCGTGCTCGCCAAAGGCGGCAACCAGATCAGCGTTGGCAGTGCCGGTATCGGCAGCGATGGCCGGCGGCGGTAAGGGAACCGCCAGGCGCAGAGCGAGCGCCAGCAATCCGAGCACGACAACGAAAGGATTGCGTCGCCACAAGGCGACGCGCCGTTTCGCTGCTATCGAGGGGTAGCTTGGCATCTCGTCTCTGACGAGAGTAGCGTCACATGCAATTCGCCGCCATGGCGTTATTGCGGCAGCGCCACTGGTCAGTCGCGCGAACGCATCTTGATGGCCGCGACCTGCAGCTGGGCCTTGCGTCGCCGCCAGACCCGCCCGCTTTCGATGAACTGCCAGACGCCGATCGCCGGCAGGCCAATTGTCAGATCGCGCGCCCGCTTGAGCAGCGACAAGGCCAGCGACATTTCCGGCGTCAGCCCAAACCCGGCGCCCAGCAGGATATAGGCACCTTCCTGTACGCCCACCGCTTGCGGCACCACGAACGCGGCGGTGCGGATCGCGTAAAGCAGGCTTTCAATCGCCAGCACCGCGCCGAACGATAGAGGCTGGCCGGCCAGATGCAGCGCCAGCCAGATCTCGATCGCACTGGCGATCCAGCAGATCAGGTGGAGGCAGAAGCTTGCCCAGAGTCCACCGCGCCGGGCGTAAATATCCGCCAGCGCAGCGTGCAGGGCGGCGGCACCGGCGGCGGTCTTCTCGACCCAGCCTTCGCCCAGAATGCGGGCGATGCGATCGATGTAGTTGAGCCCGCGACGCTGCGCCACGACAAAGGCGATGGCGGCCATCACCGCGACGCCGAGGCCGATCAATACCGGCACCGCCACCTCGGTTTCCGGCTGCAACCGCACCAGCCACGCCAGGCCAAGTGCCGTGTAGGCCAGTTGCGCCATGAACTCGAGCGTGACATCGACGATGGTGCTCGCCGCCGCGCGGGTGCCGGAGACACCACCGAGCGACACCGCGCGCCCCCCCAGCACATAGCCGCCGACTTGCGACAGCGGCAGCGCCTCGGCGCCGGAATCGCGCACCAGCCGGGCCCACATGACCCATCCTGGCGGCGCTCCCGGCAGCAGCGACCACCAGGCCAGGCCCATGACGGCCGTCAGGCCGAGATGAATCACGCAGATCGCGGCAAACCCCGGCACTCCGATTGCCAATAACGAGCCGACAACCGCGCCGGCGCCGAAATAAGCGACGAGCGCGACCATGACAGCCACGCCGAACACAGCGATGGCAAGCGGCAAGCTTTTCATGACCGATGATTCACAAGCTGCTGATTCACAAGCTGCGGCGGCGGTGGGAGTCGGCGGCGGGATCGGTGCGGTACTAGGCGGGCTGAGCTTTCGGCGTCCGCAGAAAGCGGCGGGCGAAACGCACGAGTTTCGGCATCACCGCCGGTCGCAACAGGCGGGCGTCGTATCCTGCCATGCGCCGCGCATTCTCGGCGAGGCATAGGTCGAACAATGCCGCTGGCGAAATATCGACATCCGCCACCGCCTTGCTCCCCGTCAGTGTAAAATTATTGTCCTGCGGCTTTTCGTCCGGCGCCGCGCCGACACCACGCGCCAGACCGATGCGCTCGCGAATCAGCACAACCCACACCGCCGCCACCTTGCACCAGAACCACGGCCGCTGCCACCAGGCCAGATTGCGCCAGTGCCACGCCACCCAGTTCACGAAGAAAAGAATATGGCGGGCCTCCTCCTGCATGACCGGTTCGAATGTGTCGACCAGTTCAGGCGGGAAGAACGCCGATTCCTTCGCGACGGCGAACAGGCCAAACGCGAAGAAACTATCGATGCATTCGCTGAACCCGGTGACCATGAAGGCCCATTCGGGATAGCGCGGGCGCAGATATTCGGGCTCGGGCGCGAGGTCGATGCTGTAAGCCGCGACCATGTTCGACAGCACCTGCTTATGCCGGCCCTCCTCAAAGGCGTCCAGGTCCATCGCCCGACGCAATAGCGGGTCCGTCATCTGCTCGGCATAACTGCGCACCCGCAAGGTCGCCTTGCCTTCGGTCTGCACGGCGATATCCCAGATCGGCAACGCGACGAGACGATCGCGCGCCGCCTGCTCAAGCTCAGGCCACTCGATAACCGCCGGCTTGTAAGGGTTGTGCGTATCGAGCAGCATCCGACAGAACGCCGCCTTGTGCGGGTCGCTGCCGGGCTGCAAGGCCCCACGCTCGGTCGCGGTCCAGCGGCGGGCGGTCAGATCGGCGGCGGCGATAATCGTCTCGTCGGTCACGGCTCAGTGACTCCGAAATTAAAAAACACGGCGGCGATTGGATGTTGTACTGCCTCAGCTTTGCGGCAAAAGCCAGACCTGTCAGCAGGAAGATCGCTCACGACGTCGTAAGATAGGGATGATCCAGCGCAAAGCAGCCTATTATAATGCTTGGCGTGCATCTGCTGCCATTCCTGGCGCCAGCCATATCGCCGGCTCGGGTGGGGGGTGGTGCGGCGCGCCTCCCGGATCGCCGCTCGCTCGACCCGGCGCAACTCGTGGCAGACTAGGCCTGCCAAACCTCCCGTGCGGCGCCGACGAGCCGCCCTCGCCTCCCCGTCTCTGGTCGATCGGGCGCTGTCGTTGACTTGCCGGGATCGCTCCCCTATATAGCGGCCTCTTTTAAACAGGCAGTTCCGTGGAGCGCGTGCCGTGAAGCGCACTTATCAGCCCAGCCGGCTCATCCGCAAACGCCGCCATGGCTTTCGCGCCAGAATGGCGACTGTCGGCGGTCGCCGGGTTCTGTCGGCACGCCGCGCCAAGGGACGTAAGCGCCTATCGGCATAGGCCTTACGCGTTGCGCCGCCGGGCCGGCGCGCCGCAACGTCATGGGCTTGCAATCCGGCAATCGAGATCATGATGACGACCGGGCTTGTAAGACTCAAGACCCGTGCCGATTTCCTGCGTGTCGCCGCGCGCCGCAGCCGCGCGGCGCGGCGCGGGTTTGTGTTGCAGGTAGCGCCGGCGCCCTCGGGAACGGAAGCATCGGTCCGGGTCGGGTTTACCGCCAGCCGCAAGGTCGGCAATGCAGTTATCCGCAATCGCGCGAAGCGCCGGCTGCGGGCCGCTGCGGCCGAAATCCTGCGACAGCGCGGCCAGCCGGGCAGCGACTATGTGCTGATCGCGCGCGCCGGCGGCACGGTCAGCCAACCCTATGCCGAACTGGTGGGCGACCTTGCCGGTGCGCTGCGTCAGCTCGAGCGGCAGGCCACGTCAGGCGAAGCGCGGGTACAGCGAGGCAAGGAGGGCTGAATGGCATCACACGCGTCTGACATCACGTCGCCTTCTGGTACGCCCCCTGTCGGCACGCCGGCCGGACGCGCTATCGGCCTCGGCTTGCGGATGATGATTCGCGGCTATCAGCTGTTCATCGCGCCCATCCTGCCAGCATCCTGCCGGTTCTATCCGAGCTGTTCGCATTATGCCGCCGAGGCCGTCACCCAGCATGGGCCGTGGCGTGGCATGTGGCTGGCGATGCGGCGCGTCGCGCGGTGCAACCCGTGGGGCGGCAGCGGCTACGACCCCGTCCCCCAAACGCCGGCACGCTGACCGCCGGGAGTCCCTGATCGGCAATGGAACAACGCAACCTCCTGCTCGCGATCGTGCTGTCCGTCGGCATCATGATCGCCTTCCAGTTCTTCTTCGAGCGGATGCATCCGGTCACGCCGACACCTCAGGCGACGACGACCCAGACGGTGCCGAACCAGACTGTGCCGGCGCCGGGCAGCGAGGCGCAGAACGTAACCCCGCCGGGCACGGCCGCCCCGAGTGGCGGAGCGCCGGCCACCGCCGCCGGCGCGGCGGCGACCGGGCAATCCCGCAGCCAGGCGCTGGCCGGGCAGCGCGTCAAGATCGAGACGCCTCGGGCGATTGGCTCGATCAATCTTACCGGCGGTCGCATCGACGATCTCAGCCTGACCACCTACCACGACACGATCGACCCCAAGAGCCCGGATGTCGTGCTGCTCAACCCGGTCGGGACCGGTGAAGGATACTTCGCGCAGTTCGGCTGGGTCGCCCAGGGTGATGGCATCAAAGTGCCCGCGGCCGATACCGCGTGGACCAGTTCGGGCGGCACCCTTACGCCGAAAACGCCGGTCACGCTCACCTGGGACAATGGTGCCGGGCTGGTCTTTACACGGGAGATCAGTGTCGACGACGCCTACATGTTCACTGTCAAGGATTCGGTGAAGAACAGCGGTACGTCGCCGGTCAGCCTGCTCCCCTACGCGCTGGTCAGCCGCACCGGGACGCCGCAGGTCTCCGGCTATTACATCCTCTTCGAGGGGCTGGTCGGCGAACTCGACGGCGCGATCCGCGAAAACAAATACAGCGCGCTGACCACCGGCAAACCGGTGGAATACGATTCAAAGGGTGGCTGGGTCGGCTTCACCGACAAATACTGGCTGACCGCGGTCATCCCGCCGCAGGGCGACGCGATAAAGGGCCGCTTTTCGCATCAGCTGGATAACAACGTTGATCGCTATCAGGCGGATTATCTCGGCACCGCCGTCACGGTCGCACCTGGCGCCACGGGCGATACCTCAACCCGGTTCTTTGCCGGCGCCAAGGAGCTGAACCTCCTCGAAACCTACACGAATGCCGGCATTCCGCTGTTCGATTACGCGATCGATTTCGGCTGGTTCTGGTTTCTCACCAAGCCGATTTTCCGCGTGCTGCTGATTTTTGAAGGCATGCTTGGCAATTTCGGCTTGGCGATCTTGCTGCTGACCTTCCTGATCAAGCTCGCGTTCTTTCCGCTGGCCAATAAATCCTACAACGCCATGGCCAAGATGCGGCTATTGCAGCCGGAGATGCAGAAAATCCGCGAGCGCTTTCCCGACGACAAGGCCCGCCAGCAGCAAGAAATCATGGCGATGTACAAAAAAGTCGGCGCCCACCCGCTGGCCGGCTGCCTGCCGATCGTCATCCAGATCCCGGTGTTTTTCTCGCTCTACAAGGTCCTGTTCGTGACGATCGAGATGCGGCACGCGCCGTTTTTCGGCTGGATCCATGATCTGTCGGCGCCCGACCCGACCTCGTTCGCCAATCTGTTTGGCCTTCTGCCCTTCGCGCCGCCGGCTTTTTTGATGATCGGCGCCTGGCCGTTGATCATGGGGCTGACGATGTTCCTGCAGCAGAAACT
>JAFAYW010000230.1 GCA_019240125.1 Alphaproteobacteria bacterium | reverse complement strand
GGCGCGGCTATCGCGAGGGCGAGTGGGGGTTTCTGATCGCGCTATGCGCGGCGCTGTACCCGATCCTGTCCTATCTGAAGGCGCGGCTCGAGAGCGAGTGATGGACGTGGTGATGGCCGATGACGGCATCGCCTTTGACGGCCGCATGGCGGAAAGCGGCCCGCTCGGCGGCGCCGAAACCGCCTTTGTCGCACTCGCCGAGGCGATGGCGTCGCGTGGTCACCGCGTCGAGGCGCGGAGCCACTGTGCCGCGCCTCTGACGCATCGCGGCGTCGCATGGGCCCCAATCGGCCAGGGCGTACCGGAACGAGCCGGTCTGTACATTGGCAATCGTGGGCATCGGGTAATCGGACTTGCGCCCAAGGCCCGGCGGCGCCTGTTCTGGCTGCACAACCCGGCGCGCTATCTACGCAAGCCGCGGTTGGCCGGCCGGCTCGCCTGGTATCGGCCCAGGATTGTGGTGACCGGCGCGTATCACGCCGGCACCATCCCGGGCTGGGTGCCGCCTCTGCTGCTAGGACGCGGCGGGGTGGAGATCATCCCCTACGGCATGCTCGATCGGTTCCGCCACGCCATAGAGCGCGAACCGCCGCCGCCCTGCGCGGTGTTCACGTCAAACCCGCTGCGCGGACTCGACTGGCTGCTTGATCTGTGGGCGGCGCGGATCGCCCCGGCTGTGCCGGCGGCCGAGTTACACATCTATGCCGGCCCCGCCGTCTACGCCGATACCGGCTCCGACAAGGCGGCGGCGATGAACCGCGTGTTGCAGCGCGCCGACACAATGGCGGGGCAGGGGGTGCGGCGGCATGCTCCAGTCGGCCGCGAGGTGCTGGCCGAGGTGCTGCGCGGGGCCCGGGTCATGCTGTATCGCGGCGATCCCGGCGAAACGTTCTGTCTGTCCTTGGCTGAGGCGCAGGCGATGGGAGTGCCGTGCGTCGTGCAGCCGCTCGGCAGCGTCGGCGAACGGGTGGTCGACGGCGAAACCGGCCGTGTCGCGCCCGATGATGTGGAATTCGCCGAGGCTGCCATCGCCGCGCTCCGTGACGACGCGCTGTGGCAACGCTGGCACCGCGCGGCCTTGCGCACTCAGCGCGGCCTCAGTTGGGACGAGGTGGCGGCGCGTTTTGAGGCGCTGGCGGCATGATTAAGGCGGCGTCGGAAACGGTGTTGGTGTACCGGCACCGGCTGATCCCCCTTTCGGAAGCGGCGTTTGTCGGGCGTTTCTACAGCGGCTTTGAGCGGCTGTCGCCGGTGTGGCTCGGCTATCATCTCGACAAAGGGGCCTCGATCGTGACCGACAAGCCGTTGCGCATCGGTCGCGACGGGGCGCTCGGCGCGTTGGACCGAGCCTTGTTCCGGCATCTTGGGGTGATGCCGCCGGCCCCGGATCTGCGGCGGGTAAAGCCGCGTGTGATCCACGCGCTGTTCGGCCGCGGCGGCGCTATGGCCCTGCCTCTGGCACGGGCGCTGGGGGTGCCGCTGGTGGTGACTTTTCTCGGTGCCGATGCCACCAAGGAAAAGCATTACCAGCGCCGGCTGATCCCGCCGGTCTATGCCCGTCGCCTCGCGGCATTGCAGCGCGAAGCGGCGCTGTTCACCTGCCTCTCCGGGTTTTTGCGCGATACGCTGGTGGCGCGCGGCTTTCCGCCTGAGAAGATCGAGGTCATCCACCACGGCGCAGCGATCGTCGATGTCCCGCCGGAGCCGCTCGCCAATCGCATACCCTACCTGCTGTTTGTCGGCCGCTTTGTCGAGAAGAAGGGCGTCACATACCTGCTTGATGCTATGCGGGTGTTGCGGATGCGCGGGCTGGCGACGCGCCTGGTGCTGATCGGCGATGGTCCGCTGGGACCGCAATTGCGCGAGCAGGCCAGGGACATCGCCGACATCGAGTTTCTCGGCTGGCTGCCGAATCCAGAGATCCGCCGCTGGATGCGCAGCGCGCTGGCGCTTTGCGTACCCAGCGTCACTGCCGCCGATGGCGACGCGGAAGGACTGCCGACCGTCGTTTTCGAGGCGATGTCGGAAGGCACGCCGGTCGTTGGCTCGCGCCATGCCGGCATACCCGAAGCGGTCATCTCCGGTGATACGGGTCTGCTGGTCGCGGAGGCCGACACCGAGGGGTTGGCCGCGTCCCTCGCCGAACTGATTGAGACACCGGGCTTGCGCCAAAGCCTGGGGGCGGCGGCGAGCATCGCGGCCCGCGAGCGGTTCGACGCGCGGCGGCAATCGCGCCGACTGGAGCAGGCGTTACTGCGGGTGGCCGACGAGGCGCGCCCCTGATGCTCAGCACCGCCGATTTTCCCTCCGGCACGCCGCTGCACCATTTTTTCGCCTGGAACGCGCGAGCCTGGTTTCCCGACCGTCGTTATCGCTTGATGCGGCGTCCCGAGACCCTGCCGCCGCCCGTCGCGAGGGCCCTGATGGAGGCACGCGGCAATCCGGACGAAGCGGCGCATGCGGCGGTCTTCGCCGCGTTTGAGGCGATGCAACCGGCACAGGCACGCCAACGCATCCTGGTGATCCGGCTCAGTGCGTTTGGCGATTTCGTACAGGCGCTCGGGCCGTTCGCGGCGATCCGCCGGCATCATGCGGCCGACCAACTTGTGCTGCTGACGACGCGGCCTTACGCGGAGTTTGCAAAGGCGCTCGGGCTTTTCGATGAGATCATCGTGGACGAGCGGCCTACGGCGCTGGCCCTTGGCGGTTGGTGGGAGCTGCGGCGGCGATTGCGGCGGCGGCGGTTCGATCGCGTCTACGATCTGCAGACGTCGCGCCGCTCGGGGCGCTACGCGGCGCTATTGCGGCCCAGCCTGCCGGAGTGGTCGGGCATCGCGTGGCGCTGTTCGCACCCGCACGCCAATCGCGAGCGCGACGCGCAGCACACGCTCGACAAGCAGGCCGAGCAGTTGCTGATGGCCGGCATCTACCCGACACCCCTGCCGTTGTTGCCGCCGGTGGACCGCCCGGTGCCGCCGGCACTTGCCGGTCGCACCATCGTGCTGCTGGTGCCCGGCTCGTCGCCCTTGCGGCCCGAAAAACGCTGGCCCGCAGAGCGCTTCGGCGCTGTCGCGCGGGAGGTGAGCGGCCGGGGGTATGTGCCGGTTATAGTCGGCTCGGCATCCGAGACACCTCTTGCGACGACGATCCGGGAAATCTGTTCCGAAGCCGTCGATCTGACCGGGCAAACCGACCTGACGAGCCTCGCCGTGCTGGCGCGGCAGGCGAAGCTCACAATCGGCAATGATACGGGTGTCTGCCATCTCGCAGCCGCCGCCGGCGCCCCGGTTGTGGTGCTGTTCTCGCGCGCCTCGGACCCTGATCGATGTGCGCCGCGCGGACGCCTCGTGCGGGTCTTGCGCAGGCCTGGTCTCACCGCCCTGAGCGAGGCGCGGGTAATCGAAGAAATCGCGGCGATCCTTGGCTCGACAGCGGCGCTTGACGGTATTACGTGCAACGATGAACCCCGGCGCGAAAGGGTATGAACATGCACGATCTGATCGGTCTGATCGGGGCGTTGACGGCGCGGCTCGGCCCGGCGGGCGTGTTGATCGACCCGGCCGA
Organism: Alphaproteobacteria bacterium; assembly: GCA_019240125.1. GTDB lineage: Bacteria > Pseudomonadota > Alphaproteobacteria > ATCC43930 > CGMCC-115725 > DATARH01. Next base: position 6,226 of record JAFAYW010000230.1, on the reverse strand, counting down.
TACCGAGGCCTATTGCGAGGATTGGCGCCGCCTCTATCACGGTCGCACCCCGGCCGTGCTGCGCCCCGCCAATACCGATGAGGTGGCCAGCGCGGTGCGGCTGTGCGCCGAGCACGGAGCCGCGATCGTGCCGCAGGGCGGCAATACCAGCATGGTCGGCGGCGCCGCGGTCAGCGAGGACGGTTCGCAGATCATCCTCAGCCTGTCGCGTCTTAACCGGGTGCGCGAGATCGACCCCCTCGACATGACGATGGTGATCGAGGCCGGGGTGCCGCTCAAGGCGGCGCAGGAGGCGGCCGCCGATGCCGGATGCCTGTTGCCGCTGTCGATCAGCTCGGAGGGGTCGGCGCAGATCGGCGGCGTGCTGGCGACCAATGCCGGCGGTAACAACACGGTGCGATATGGCAATGCGCGCGACCTGGTGTTGGGGGTGGAGGTCGTATTGCCCGATGGTCAGGTGTGGAACGGGTTGCGGCGGCTGCACAAGGACAATACCGGCTACTGCCTGCGCCAATTATTTGTCGGCAGCGAAGGCACACTCGGGATCATCACCGCGGCGGTGCTGAAGCTCTATCCGCGGCCGCGCGAAACCGCGGTGGCGCTGTGCGCCGTCAGCTCGCCCGATGCCGCGCTGGAACTGTTCAACCGCTTTCAACAGAACGACGCGGCGGCGATCCAGGCCTATGAGTTCATGTCGGGGCTCGGAATCGAGCTTGTCCTTCAGCACATCCCAGGCTGCACGCTGCCGTTCGCCAAGCTGGCGCCGCAATATGTGCTGGTCGAACTGGCCACGCCGCGCGCGGGCGCGGATTTGCACAGCGCCATGGAAACCGTGCTGGCCGCGGCGCTGGAGGACGCGCTGGTCTCAGACGCGGTGATCGCCGAGAGCGGTGCACAGATCGCAGCGCTCTGGCGGCTGCGCGAGGAGCATTCCGAGGCCCAGAGGCGCGCCGGTGCGTCGGTGAAAAATGACGTGTCGGTGCCGGTATCGAAGGTCCCGGAACTGATCTGGCGGGCGACGATGGCCTGCGAGCACCTGCTGCCGGGAATCCGCTGCGTACCCTTCGGCCATCTTGGCGACGGCAACATTCATTTCAATGTCGTGCAGCCCGAGGGCGCTGACGGTGCCGCGTTCCTGGCGCGCGATCATGAGATCATGGACGCGGTCAACGACATCGTGCGCGATCTCGACGGCAGCTTTTCCGCCGAGCATGGCGTCGGCCGACTCAAGCCCTACATGATGCCGGAATGGCGTGGCGGTGTTGAACTCGATCTGATGCGCCGCATCAAATCAGCGCTCGATCCGCATGGTCTCCTCAACCCCGGCAAATTGTTGCCGTAGCGATGCGCCGCCGCGCCCTCGCGCTGCTGTTGCTGGCCGGCATGGCGGCCGGGACGGCGCGTGCCAACGACCCGCAATGGCGGAGCCTGCCGCCAACCCCGACGCTGCCGCAGACGGCGCAAAGGGGTCTCGCCGAGGTTAATGGCATCAAGATTTGGTACGCGAGCTTTGGCGCTGGGGAGCCGGTGATCCTGCTGCATGGCGGCCTCGCCAACGCGGATTACTGGGGCAACCAGGTGCGGGCGTTGCAGCAGCATTACCGCGTGATCGTCATGGACAGCCGCGGCCACGGGCGCAGCGCGCGCGACGAGCGGCCTTATGGCTACGACCTGATGGCGTCCGATGTGACGGCGCTGATGGATTTCCTGAAAATACCCAAGGCGGCGATCGTCGGCTGGAGCGACGGGGCGATCATCGGGCTCGATATCGCGATGCAGCATCCGGAGCGGGTGGCGAAATTGTTTGCGTTCGCTGCCAACTCGGACCCGAGCGGGGTTGCCGATATCGCCAACAGCCCTGTGTTCAACGCCTTTATCGCGCGCGCTGAGAAAGAATACGCCGGATTGTCGCCGACGCCGGCGCAGTACAAAGACTTCCTCGCCCAGATCACCAAGATGTGGGAAACGCAACCGAACTGGACGGCCGATGATCTGAAGAAGATCACGGTGCCGGTATGGATCGTCGACGGCGATCACGACGAAGCGATCAAGCGCGGAAACACCGAATTCATGGCCGCCAGCATTCCAAATGCCGGTCTACTGCTGCAACCCGGCGTCAGCCATTTTTCCTTTATCCAGGATCCGGACCAGTTCTCGTCTGACGTGCTGCATTTCCTGCAACACGTGCCGAATCATTAAAGAGCCTCAACCCAGCGTCGCCGAACGGCGCGCGGCACCGACCCGGTCAAAAATTTCAGCGGGTTTGTCGGTTTTGGGGCGGCTCGATCGTCATGGGAATGTGGCGGGTGGCGATGGTGCCGAAACCGCCGCTGCAAAGGAGCGAACCATGGCCGATTTTCTGTTGCTGCTGCACCGCCTGCCGCATATGGGGCCACCGCCGTCGCCGGGCGATTTCAGCACGATGCTGCAGGCCTATATGGGGTGGACCGACCGCATGCGCGCGGAAGGCCGGCATCTCGGCGGCAACAAGCTCGCCGATGATGGCGGCAAGATGCTGTCGGCAACAAACGGCCGGGTCACGGTGACCGACGGGCCCTATGTCGAAAGCAAGGAAATCGTCGGCGGCTATTACATGATTTCCGCTCGCGACTACGCTGAGGCCTGCCGCATCGCCGAGACCTGCCCGCATCTGACCTTTGGCGGCCGCATCGAGGTTCGTCAGGTCGACAACATCAGCTGCCAAGCCTGAGGCATGGACGCGGCGGACGCGCTGGTCGGCGATTACTACCGGCAGGAGGCTGGCAAGATCGCTGCTTGGCTGGCGCGTCTGCTCGGGCCGTCGCGGCTCGACCTGATCGAGGATGCCGTGCAGGACGCATTCGGTACCGCGCTGGTCCGCTGGCCGCTCGACGGCATGCCGGCGCGCCCCGGCGCCTGGCTGGCAACCGCCGCCCGCAACAAGGCGCTCGACCGGCTGAAACATGCCAGCCGGTCGAGCCCGTTCGACGAACAGGCGGCGTGGCGTCTCGGCTTCTGCGACCCTGCCGAGGTCGGTCGGCTCGATGACACGCTCGCCCTGATGTTTGTCGCCTGCGACCCGGCACTCGACCCGGACGAGCAGGTCATGCTGACCCTGAAGACCGTCTGCGGCTTCGATGTCGGCGAGATCGCACGCGCCTATCTCTCGACCGCGGACGCGGTAATCCAGCGCCTGGTCCGGGCAAAGCGCAAAATCCGTGAACGCGGCTTGCGCTTTGAAATCCCCGATGGCGATCAGTTGGCGGAGCGCCTGCCGGTCCTGGTTCAGGCCATCTACCTGCTGTTCAACGGCGGCTACACCGCGGGTGCGGGGGAAGCCTTGATCGAGCCGCTGCTTTGTGCCGAGGCGTTGCGCCTGACGGATCTATTGACGCAACACCGGGTGACCGGCGGCAACGGCGAAGTGCATGCTCTGGCCGCGCTGATGTGCTTTCACCATGCGCGCGCCGCGACGCGGGTTGGCGAGGCAGGCGAATTGATCCTGCTCGCCGAGCAAGCGCGCGAGAATTGGGATCAGGCCCTCATCGCGCGCGGCTTTGGGCATTTGCGGCGGGCGATGTCGAGCACAAAGCTGACAGCGCTGCACGCCGAGGCGGGCATCGCCTCGGTGCATGCGGCCGCGCCCCGCTTTGCCGAAACCGACTGGGCGGCGCTGTCGCATCATTACGCGCTATTGGAAGAGCTGAAGCCGACGCCGGTTGTCCGCCTCAACGCGGCGATCGCGGTTGCATACGCCGAGGGGGCCGCGGCCGGACTGGTGCGGCTCGATGAACTCGGCGCGACTGCCCGCCTGCACCGCTACCCTCCGTATCACGCTGCGCGCGGTGATCTATTGCAGCGCCTCGGCCGTCACGACGAGGCGCGGGGGGCCTTTGGCCGGGCGCTCGACTGTCCGCTCAATCGCGCCGAACGCGACCATCTGCTGAAACGCCAGCAGGCGTGCGCCGCTGATGGTTGCTGACGCTTAAAGCGGCCAGGCGCCGCCGGGGAAGGTGACGATCGGCACCATCGTCCCCGGCTCGGCGGCCGGGGCGTGCGGCGGCCGGATCACCAGGCAGTCGGCAGCCGCCAGCGGGTGCATCATCGAGCTGTCCTGCGCCTGGAAGGGCACGACATCCATGACGCCGTCGCTGGCGAGGATGTACTGAGCACGCAGGTAATCCTGGCGGCGGTCGTTTTTCTTCAGCGCCACCCCGAGGCGAGCCAGCGGCGGCTCGATCGGAAGCTGCGGCACGCCGCTCAGCTTTTCCATCGCCGGGCGCAGGAACAACAGCGAGCAGACCAGTGTCGAGACCGGGTTGCCCGGCAGCCCCAACATCGGCACGCCGCGATACCGCCCGACCATCAGCGGTTTGCCCGGCCGCATCGCGATCTGCCAGAAATCGATCGCCAGCCCTTCTTCCGACAGCACATCACGCACCAGATCGTGCTCGCCAACCGACACACCGCCGGTCGTGACAAACAGGTCGGTGCCCTGCGCCGCCGCCGCGATCGTGCGCAATGCGTCGGGATCGTCGGGGGCGTTGCCGACCAAGACCGGCACGCCGCCGCACGCGGTGACAAACGCCGACAGTGCCAGCGCGTTCGAGCTGACGATCTGGTGTGGACCGATCGGGTCGCCCGGCATCACGATCTCGTCGCCGGTCGAAAGGATGCCGATGCGGGGCCTACGATAAACATGTAGCCAGGGTCGGTTCATCGCCGCGGCGAGCCCGATATGCCGCGGCGTCAGCCGCTCGCCCTTGTGCAGCAGCACATCGCCCGCGGCGAAATCGAGACCGGCGCGGCGCACATACGTGCCGCTGGGCGCGCCCTCGCGCACCTCGACCTCGTTGTCGTGGCGTTCGGTGTCTTCCTGGATCACGATCGTGTCGGCGCCATCGGGCAGCGGCGCGCCGGTGAAAATGCGCGCCGCCTCGCCGGTGCCGAGCCGGCCGCCAAACCCGGCGCCGGCCGGGATCTCGGCGACGATGCGCAGGGTGGTCGGCACCGTGGCGACGTCCTCGGCACGGACCGCATAACCATCCATCGCCGACACCGCGAAGGGTGGCTGGGTACGCCGGGCAGCTACATCCTCGGCGAGCACGCGCCCGACCGCATCCGCCACCGAGACCTGTTCCGGCGGCAGCGTTTCCAGCGGCTCCAACAACCGCGCCAGGGCTTCCTCGACCGAAATCATGGGCACCGGCTCCCGTTCCTATTTGCCCGAACCCGGCTCCGCTCCTCCGTCATGCCCGGACTTGATCCGGGCATCCATGGGTCAGCGGCGATCGCTCGGACGAGTCGCGTGGATGGCCGGGTCGAGCCCGGCCATGACGGTAAAAGTAAAAGAAGGTGCGCCCTGGCATCAATGCAATGCCACGTGCTCATCCGCCGTGTAGTCGCCAGATTTGCCGCCGGATTTGCGCAGCAGGCGGACATCGGTGATGGTCATTCCGCGATCGATCGCCTTGCACATGTCGTAGATCGTCAGCGCCGCGATGCTGGCGGCGGTCAGCGCTTCCATCTCGACGCCGGTGCGGCCCTTGAGCCGGCAGGTCGCGGTAATCTCGACCGCGTCGCGCTCCGGCACGCAAGCGAGCTCGACCGCGACCGAGGTCAGCGCCAGCGGATGGCACAGCGGGATCAGCTCGGCCGTCCGCTTTGCGGCCATGATGCCGGCGAGCCGCGCGACCGCGAGCACGTCCCCTTTGGCGACATCGCCGCTCTGGATCCGCGCCAGCGTGTGCGGCCGCATCACGACTCGCGCGCCGGCGACCGCGATGCGGTCGGTCTCCGCCTTTTCCGAGACATCGACCATACGCGCGCGGCCCTCCGCATCCAAATGCGAGAAGGCGGGGAGCCGCAGCAATCTGCGCAACGCCGCCGCGACATCGTCCTGCCGCATCAGTGATTCGCCGACCAGGAAACAGCGCGCGCCAACGGCGGCGAGTCGATCCAGGTCCGCCGGCGCGTGCATGCCGCTCTCGGCCACCACGAGACGGTCCGCCGGTACCTCAGGCGCCAGGGTTTCGGCGGTGCCGAGATCGACGGCGAGCGTCTTCAGGTTGCGGTTGTTGATCCCGATCAGCCGACTGCCGAGCCGCAGCACGCGATCGAGCTCGGCGCGGTCATGCACCTCCACCAGCACGTCGAGGCCGAGTTCCGCGGCAGCAGCCGCGAGTTCACGGGCCTGGCCGTCATCGAGCGCGGCAACGATCAGCAGAATGCAATCGGCGCCGATCGC